>JAFDVN010000117.1 GCA_018269025.1 Acidobacteriota bacterium
CTCGCCTCTCGGACTTTCCGTACAAGCTCGAGGCCGGACATGCCCGGCAGCATCACATCCACGAGGAGCACCTGGAATTTGCCGGAGAGCGCGCGTTCCAAGCCCCGGGGTCCGGTGTCGGCCCACTCCGCCTCAAATCCCGCGTCGCGCATGCCATCCAGAAGCTGCCAGGCGGTCTTGGCTTCGTCTTCGATGATGAGGACTCGCATGGGGCCATCTTACGAGGAAGGGGCCGCCTCGCGGCGGCCCCTTCCTCGAAACGATGAAACCTGACAGCTACTTCACGCTCACATCGTCCACGACGAAGGAGGTCTGGAGGCTGCTGTCCTCCTTGCCGTAGAAGTAGACACGCACGGTCTGACCCGCGTAAGCCCCGAGGTTGAAGCTGCGGAGCGTGTAGCCCGAGCCCGCGTTCAGGTTGCTGTAGGTGGCAAGCGTCTTGAGGAGCTTGCCGCTGGAGCTGTAGATGCGGGCGTAGAACTTGTCGTAGGCCGTGGTGGTCGTGGTCTCGGCCGTGTCCACATGGAGGTAGAAGGTCAGGGTCGGGCTGGTGCCGGCCGGGATCGTGATGGTCTGGTAGACATGATCCGTGTGGCTAGAGCCGTAGCCGCAGAGCCAGGCATTGTAGGAGCCGGAGTGGGTGGGCTCGCTGGCCCCATTGGTGCCGATGACGCCGGAGGTCTGGGACCAGTTGGCGGAACCGGACTCGAAGCCGCCGTTCAGGATCAGCTCCGTGCCGCCGCCACCGCCACCGCCGTTGTTCACGGTGAAGGCGACGGAAGAGGAGGAACCCACATTGCCGGCGGCGTCATAGGCCTTGGCGGTGAGGGTGTGGCTCGCGTTGGAGAGCGTCGTGGAGTCGAGGGTCATGCTGTAGGGCGAGGTGGTGTCCGAGCCCTTGAGCGAGCCGTCCACATACCACTCGACCTTGGTGACGCCCACATTGTCGGAGGCGGAAGCGGAGAAGGTGATGGTGCCGCTGGTGCCGCTTTCCGAGGCCGAGACGGTGGGCGCGGTGGTGTCGCCACCGCCACCGCCGCCGGACCAGGCGGAGCCGACATTGATCGCCGCGTAGGCGTTCCAGGCGGCGGCTTCCTCGGCGCCACCGGCACCGTAGAGATCCTTGGCGGCGTTGATGACCGCCGTGCGGGCGTTGGTGTACTTGGAGCTGGCGGTGAGGTAGACCGTCAGGGCGCGGTACCAGATCTGGGCGGCCTTGGCGGGTCCGATGCCGGTGAAGCCGGACGGGGTGTAGGAGCTGTAGTAGTTGCTGGAGCTCGTGCTGGAAGCGCCCTGGCTCAGGAAGAAGAACATGCGGTTGTTGGGGCCGGAGCTGTAGTGCACATCCAAGTTGCCGAGGGTGGAGGACCAGGCGTCCTTGGAGCCACCGTCCAGGCTGGGCTTGTACATATAGCGGAGGGGCGGGTTGGAGAGCTGCTCACCCACCTGCCAGCAGCCATCGGTGTTCGCGACGGAGCTGGGCAGCGAGCCGCCGCTCTTGGAGTAGAGCTCCACCATGTTGCCGAGGATGTCGGAGTTGGACTCGTTGAGGCCGCCCGACTCGCCGGAGTAGTTGAGGCCCGCGCTGTTGGCGCAGACGCCGTGGCTCATCTCGTGACCTGCCACATCCAGCGCGGTGAGGGTCGCGAAGCTGCTGCCATCGCCGTAGGTCATGCAGAAGCAGCTGTCATCCCAGAAGGCGTTGTCGTAGCTGTTGGAGTAATGGACGCGGCTGTAGGTGGCGCGGTCGTTGCCATCAATGCCGTTGCGGCCGAGGACATTCTTGTAGAAGTCGTAGGTGACCTCGATGCCAAAGTGGGCATCCGTTGCGGCGGTCTGGCCATTGGCGGCGGTGGTGGAGGAACCCTCCACATAGTTCGCGCCATCACCCCAGGTATTGTCCGAATCGGTGTAGAGGGTGCCGGTGCCCGAACCCGTGCCGTGGTTCAGGTTGTAGGTGCTGATGTGCATCCCGCGGAAGTTGTCCACCATCTGATAGGTGGAACCGGTGTAATCCGTGTGGATCTGGCGGGTGCCGCTGTACTGGGTGTTGGCGGTGCCAGTGGCGTCCGAGGTGCGGAGGTTGTTCCACTTGGCGAGGATGGCGCCAGTGTGGGCGTCCACCATGTACTGCATCTGCTTCGTCTCGCCGGTGCCGTTCTGGAGGTCGGTGGTGACATGGTAGGCGAGGGCGTAGCGGAGCGCGGGCTCGAAGTCGCCGTCGCCATTCTTGGCATCACGGAGATTGAGGCCGTGGCCCATGCCCATCACGGGGTAAATGACCAGCTCAGCGGAGGGTTTCGTCGCGAAGGCACCCTTGGGCGCCAGATCGCGCACGGCGGTGGCCAGGGCTTCTTCGGAGGAGAGGCTCGGGGTGGTGTTGAGGTTGATGCCGCCCCGCAGCATGGTGGTCGGCGCAAGGGCACCGCCCTCCACATCGGTGTGGGCGATCACTTCGGCGCCCCAGACCTTCACGCCGCGGTAGGTCTGGGTGAAGCGCACATGGGTCTGGCCAAAGCGATCGGTGAGGACGCGGCCGGGGGCGAAGCCGCCATCGGCATCCATGCCGAACTGGCCGCGGAGGTTCATGAGGCGGGCCTGGGCCTGGGTGGCGCGCAGGGATTCCTGGCTGTGGATCTGCGCGAGGGACGCGGGCGCGAGGGCCTGCAGGCCGCCGGCGGCGCAGAGGGGCGCGGCCACGAGAGCGGTCGCGAGCAAGGGGAGGTGAAGGCGGCGATTCGCCACGGTGTGCTCCTTGGGTGAAGACAGGTGGAGCCCAGCCGCGGGAAAGCCCACGGTTGGGCTGACAGGGGGGGTGGGATATGAAGGATCGGAAAGGCTCCACCATCCTTCCTGGTTGCCCAAGCGCACAGAAGTTAAGTGTTGTTAAATGTTTCTACACATATATCTATATTCATAACCTTTTTGATGTGAATACTTTGAAAGGTTGGTCCATCGGATGAGTGTGAAGAATCCGCCAGATTCCAGGGGCGAAAGGGGGCCGCCCTGGGGCGGCCCCCCCTTGCAAACCGCGCATCCTGGTCCTATTTCACGCTCACATCGTCGAGCAGGAACGAGGTCTGGAGGGCTGCGTCCTCCACCCCGTAGAAGCGGATGGAAATCGTCTGTCCCTTGTAGGCGCTCAGGCTGTAGCTGTGGAGCGTGTAGCCCGAGGCCGCGTCCTGGTTGCTGAAGGTGGCGAGGGTTCCGACCACCTTGCCCGCGCTGTTGAGCACCTGGATCTTGAGGGTGTCGTAGGCAGCCTCAGGCTGATCGGCGGTGTCCACATGCAGGTAGAAGCTCAAAGTCGCACCCGAGGAGGGCACCTTCAGGCTCTGCTTGATGGATTCGGTGTGAGCCGAGCCGTAGCCGAGGAGGTAGCAGGCGTTGACCCCGCCGTGGGAGGGCTCCCCATAGGCGGACCAATCGCCGATGCTGCCGGTGGTGCCGCTCCAGGAGGTCGTGCCCGATTCGAAGCCCCCGTTCTTGAGGACCTCGCTGCCGCCCCCACCACCACCGTTCGTGATGGTGAAGCTAACGGTGGCTGAGGTGCCCACATTGCCGGCGGCGTCATAGGCTTTGGCGACCAGGCTGTGGGTGCCATCGGCCAGGGTGGCGGAGTTGAGGGACGCGCTGTAGGGCGAGGAGGTGTCCGTGGCCTTCAGGCTGCCGTCCACATAGAACTCGACCTTGGTGACGCCCACATTGTCGGACGCGGTGGCGGACAGGGTGATGGTGCCGCTGGTGCCGCTTTCAGAGGCGGACGCGGTGGGCGCGGTGGTGTCGCCGCCGCCCCCACCGTTGTTGACGGTGAAGCTGACGGAGGTGGAGGTGCCCACATTGCCCGCGGCGTCATAGGCCTTGGCGGTGAGGGTGTGGCTGCCGTTGGCGAGGCCCGTGGAGTTCACGGAGAGGCTGTAGGGCGAGGAGGTGTCCGAGCCTTGCAGGGCCCCATCCACATACCATTCCACCTTGGTGACGCCCACATTGTCGGAGGCGGTGGCGGATAGGGTGATGGTGCCGCTGGTGCCGGATTCGGAGGCCGAAACCGTCGGCGCGGTGGTGTCGGAGACAGAGCCGCTCCAGGCCGAGCCCACATTGATGGCCGCGTAGGCATTCCAGGCGGCGGCTTCTTCCGCCCCGCCGGCACCGTAGAGATCCTTGGCCGCGTTGATGACGGCGTTACGGGCGTTGGCATAGGTGGAGTTGGCCGTGAGGTAGACCGTCAGGGCGCGGTACCAGATCTGGGCGGCCTTGGCGGGCCCGATACCGGTGAAGCCGGAGGGCGTGTAGGAACTGTAGTAGTTGCTGGAGCTGGAGCTGGACGCGCCCTGGCTCAAGAAGAAGTACATGCGGTTATTCGGGCCGGAGCTGTAGTGCACATCCAGGCTTCCCACGCCGCTGTACCAGGCATCGGCCGAGCCGCCATCCAGGCTGGGCTTGTACATCCAGCGCAGCGGGTTGGCCGCCATCTGCTCACCCACCTTCCAGCAGCCGTCGGTGTTGGCGACGGAGCTGGGGAGCACGCCGTTGTTCTTGGAGTAGAGCTCCACCATGTTGCCGAGGATGTCGGAGTTGGACTCGTTGAGACCACCCGACTCGCCGGAGTAGGTGAGGCCCGCACTGTTGGCGCAGACGCCGTGGCTCATTTCGTGGCCCGCCACATCCAACGCGGTGAGCGTGGAGAAGTTGCTGCCATCGCCGTAGGTCATGCAGAAGCAGTCGTCGCTCCAGAAGGCGTTGTCGTAGCTGTTGGAGTAGTGGACGCGGCTGTAGGTGGCGCGGTCGTTGCCGTCAATGCCATTGCGGCCGAGGACATTCTTGTAGAAGTCGTAGGTGACCTCGATGCCGTAGTGGGCATCCGTAGCGGCGGTCTGGCCGTTGGCGGAAGTCGTGGAGCCGCCTTCGGAATAGTTGTTGCCATCGCCCCAGGTGTTGTCGGAATCGGTGTAGATCGTGCCCGTGTCGCTTCCGGTGCCGTGGTTCAGGTTGTAGGTGCTGATCTGCATGCCGCGGAAGGCGTCCACGAGCTGGTAGCCGGAGCCGGAGGAGCTGGTGTGGATCTGGCGGGTGCCGCTGTATTGGGTGTTGGCGGTGCCGGTGGCGTCCGCGGTGCGGAGGTTGTTCCACTTGGCGAGAATGGCGCCAGTGTGAGCGTCCACGATGTATTCCATCTCCTTGGTTTCGCCGACGCCGTTCTTCAGGTTCGTGTGGATGTGGTAGGCGAGGGCGTAGCGGAGGGCGGGTTCGAAATCACCTCCGTCTCCGTTCTTGGCGTCTCGGAGATTTAGGCCGTGGCCCATGCCCATCACGGGATAGATGATCAGCTCGGCGGAGGGCTTCGTCGCGAAGGCACCCTTGGGAGCCAGATCGCGCACGGCGGTGGCCAGAGCTTCTTCGGAGGAGAGGCTCGGGGTGGTGTTCAGGTAGATGCCCTGACGCAGGGCCTTCGTGAGGGGCAGTGCACCGCCATCCCCATCGGTGTGGGCGATCACTTCGGCCCCCCAGACTTTCACACCGCGGTAGGTCTGGTTGAAGCGCGCGTGCGTCTGGCCGAAGCGGTCGGTGTGGGCCCGGGCCAGCGAGAAGCCACCTTCCGAATCCAGGCCGAGCTGGGAGCGCAGGCTCATCAGGCGAGCCTGCGCCTGGGTGACGCGCAGGGATTGCTGACCCTGGATCTGTGCGAGGGAGGAGGGTGCCAAGGCCTGAAGGCCACCGGCGGCGGTGAGAGGCGCGGCCACGAGGGCTGTCGCGAGAAGAGGGAGGTGCAAGCGGCGATATGCCACGGGGTGCTCCTTGGGAAGGAAGGTGGAGCCCAGCCGGGACGGAGCCCTCGGCTGGGCTTTTCGGGTGGAGGTGAAAGGAACGGAGTTGCCCCATCAGCCTTCCCAAACCCAAAGAGGCAATGAAGTTAAGTGTTGTTAAACCTGTGTTAAGGTGTCTTTAACTCTTGCAAATATATTAGAAATTAAAACTTATATATTACAACTCGTTTCGTGAGGCATGAAAAAGTCGAGGCCTTTTCCCGGGCTTGGACGCGAAAGGGGCCGCCTCGCGGCGGCCCCTTTCGTGAGTCCGGGATGGCTTGAAGCTACTTGACGCTCACATCATCCAGCACGAAGGAAGTCTGGAGGCTGCTGTCTTCCTTTCCGGAGAATTTGATGGTCACCGTCTGGCCCTTGTAGGCGAGCAGGTTGTAGCTGTGGAGGGTGTAGCCCGTCGCCGCGTTCAGGTTGCTGAAGGTGGCGAGGGTGGTCGTGGTGCTGCCGTGCTTCACCGTGAGGGTGAGCTTGTCGTAGGCCGTCGTGGTCGTCGTCTCGGCCGTGTCCACATGGAGGTAGAAGGTCAGCGTGGCGGAAGTCGCGGTGCTGGGGATCGCGACAGCCTGGGAGACCGTGTCCGTGTGGGTGGAGCCGTAGCCGTCCATCCAGGCGTCGTAGGTGCCACCGTGGGCGGGTTCATTGGGGCCGTTGACGCCGATGACGCCGCTGGAGGCGGTCCAGGAGGTGGCGCCGGACTCGAAGCCGCCGTTCTTGATCAGCTCTGCGCCGCTGCCGCCGCCGGTGCTGTTGTTGACGGAGAAGCTGACGGTGCTGGAGGAACCCACATTGCCCGCCGCGTCATAGGCCTTGGCGACGAGGCTGTGGCTGCCGTTGGCGAGGGTCGTGGAGTCGAGGGTCATGCTGTAGGGCGAGGTGGTGTCCGTGCCCTTCAGGCTGCCATCCACATAGAACTCGACCTTGGTGACGCCCACATTGTCGGAGGCCGTGGCGGACAGCGTGATGGTGCCGCTGGTGCCGCTTTCGGAAGCCGAGGCCGTGGGAGCGGTCGTGTCACCACCACCGCCGCCACCCGTGGCCGCCGCGCCCACATTGATGCCGTGGAAGGCGTTCTCGACCGCGGCGACTTCAGGGGAGCTGGCGCCGTAGAGATCCGTGGCGGCGCTGATGTGCGCCGTGCGGGCCTGGGCGTAGGTCTCGGTGGAGGTGTAGTAGGTGGTCATCGCGCGGTAATGGATGCGCGCGGCCTCATCGTTGCCCACGCCGGTCATGCCGCTGGGGAGGTAGGAGGTGCTCGTGTTGCCAGAAGTCGTCGCGCCCTGGGCGAGGAAGTAGAAGGCGCGGTTGCCGGGGCCGGAGGAATAGTGCACATCCAGGTTGCCGATGCTGGAGGACCAAGCGTCGGGAGAGGCGCCATCCAGGCTGGGCTTGTACATGTAGCGCAGGGGCGTGGAGCTGAGCTGCTCGCCGATGGTCCAATTGCCGCCGGTGGCGGGGATCGTCGTGGAACCGGCCGCTTCGCCGCCGCCCAGGTCGTAGAACTCGACCATGGTGCCCATGCAGTCCGAGTTGGACTCATTCAGGCCGCCTGATTCGCCGGAGTAGTCGAGCCCACCGGGGACGGAGTTGGCGATGACGCCGTGGCTCATTTCGTGGCCGGCCACATCCACCGAGGTCAGCGTGGTGAAGCTGCTGCCATCGCCGAAGGTCATGCAGAAGCAGCTGTCGTCCCAGAAGGCGTTGTCGTAGCTGTTGGAGTAGTGGACGCGCAGGTAGGAAGAGGTGCCGTTGCCATCAATGCCGTTGCGGCCAAGGACCTTCTTGTACATGTCCCAGGTGGCCTGGATGCCGTAGGCAGCGTCCACGGCGGCCGTCTCACCGTTGGCGCCCGTGGTGGAGCCGCCCTCGGTGTAGTTGGCGCCATCACCCCAGGTGTTGTCGGAGTCGGTGTAGAGGGTGCCGGTGCCGGAGGTGCCGTGGTTCAGGTTGGTGACGGCGTTGCCGGTGCCCCCCACCACAGTCGTGGTACCCCGGGTCGTGTCGCGGAGCTGGTAGGTGGAGCCAGTGTAGTTCGTGGCGATGTTCACCGTGCCGCTGTACTGGGAGTGTCCCGTGCCGGTGGCGGCGCTCGTCTCCAGGCTGGACCACTTCTTCAAGATCGCGCCGGTGTTGGCGTCAATCATGTAGTCCGTCTGACGGGTCTCGGCCTTGCCGTTCAGCAGGCTGGTGTGGATGTGATAGGCCAACGCGTAACGCACGGGCTGGAATTCGTAGGCGGTCGCATCGTTCCCCGCGCGCACATGGACCTGCTCCATCACCGGGAAGATCACCAGCTCCGAGGTGGGCTTGGTGGTGTAGGCCCCCTTCGGGGCGAGGTCCTGGTGGGCGAGGGCGAGGGCTTCATCGCCGCGGAGGGAAGGTTCGGTGTTGAGGTTGATGCCCGCCTTCAGCGCGGCGGTGGGAGCCAGCATGGCGCCGTGCTTGTCCATGTGGGTGATGACCTCGCCCCCCCAGACCTTCACGCCGCGGTAGAGCTGCTGGAGGTGGGTGTGGGTCTGACCGAAGGCATCGGTGTGGACCCGGGCCTGGCGCACGGAGCCATCGGCGTCGAGGCCGAAGTCCGCGCGGCGGGCCATGAAGTGCGCCACGGAAGCCTGGGCGCGGACGCCTTCCTGGGCCCGCAGGTTGGCAACCTGGGTGAGGGGCATCTGCGGGATCGCCGCGACGACCGGGGCCGCCACGAGCAGGGCGGTGAGGGTGGGGAGGAACGAGCGGGTGCGGGTTGCCAAGGCAACCTCCATGAGTGGGGGTGGGGGGCGGGCCGCGCGAGCCTCGTGGATCCGGCCCGGCAGCACAGGAAGGTTGAGAAAAGAGCAGGGAAGCGGAGTTAAGACTCTCCTCACCGTCCACGCGATCAAAATTAAGTGTTTTTAAATCAGTCGTTAAGAAAACGACAGGCACCCTTGCCCACGCCCGTTGCGGTCTGGAAGAAATTCCCCAAGGTGATATCTCACCATTGAATCGCCTTTTTCCTGAACCACGCTCTCGCGCGATGGGGAAAGGTCGCTTAGCGACGCCCGCGACGATTCTCGCCCGTCTTCCGTCCGCGGCTCGGCTTCAGGCCTTCGCCCACATCCAGGATCTTGCGCACAGGCGCGGCTTGGCCTTCCTGCTCTTCGCCTTTGCCCTTTTTCTGGACGCTCAGGCGGAGCGGCGTGCCCTTGAAGCCGAAGGCCTCCCGCAGGCGGTTCTCCAGGTAGCGCATGTAGCTGAAGTGGAGGCTGCGATCCGTGTTGGCCTTGATGACGAAGGTCGGCGGGCGCACGCCCACCTGCACCATGAAGAAGAGCTTGGGCAACTTGCCCTCGATGGCCGCGGGGCTGAAGGCCGCCACGGAGTCGCGCAGGAAGCGGTTCAGTTCACCCGTGGGGATGCGCTTGGTATGGAGGGCGGCGACTTCCTCGATGATCTCGAAGAGCTTCGGCACCCGCTGGCCGGTGGCGGCGGAGACGAAGATCATCGGCGCGTGCTGGAGGAAGCCCAGATCGTGGCGGATCTTCGCCTCCACATCCAACGCGGTGAAGGTGTCCTTCTCCACGAGATCCCACTTGTTCATCACGAGGATGACAGCCGCGCCCGCCTCCTGGGCGTAGCCCGCGATCACCGCGTCTTGGTGAGTCACGCCTTCCACCGCGTCCAGCACCAAGAGGCTTACATCGGCCCGGGCCATGGCCTGCTTGGCTTTGAGGATGGAGAGGATCTCCGCGCCTTCCGTCGTCTTGCCCTTGCGGCGGATGCCGGCGGTGTCAATGAGGCGGAAGTCCTTGTCGTTGTGGTGGAAGACCGTGTCCACCGTGTCCCGGGTCGTGCCCGCGATCTCGCTGACGAGGCTGCGCTCGTAGCCCAGCAGCCGATTGGTGAGGCTGCTCTTGCCCACATTGGGGCGACCGATGAAGGCGAAGCGCAGTTCCGCGTCCGGTTCGGGGATATCGGCTTCTTCGGGCGTGCGGTGGAAGGGCAGGCGCGGCTTCACTTCTTCCAGCAGGTCATGGATGCCGCGTCCGTGGGCGGCGGAGAGCGTCACCATGGGCTCGAAGCCGAGGGCGTAGAAGGCCGCGTCCGGCGCGCCGCCCTTCATGCCGTCTTCTTTGTTGACGGCGAGGATGACGGGCTTGCCCATGCGCTGCAGGCGTAGCGCGATCTCTTCGTCGCCCGCGGTGCAGCCGTCATGGCCATCCACGAGGAAGATGACCACATGGGATTCGCCCAGCGCCCGCTCCGCCATGCGCGTGATGCCAGAGGTGATGACATCGTCCCCTTCGAAATCGAGGCCGCCGGTGTCCACCAGCTCGAAGACCTCGGAAGGCGTTCCGTCCTCGTCCTGCAGCGTGACGCGCCCGTAGCTCCGGTCCCGGGTCATCCCCGGCAGATCGTGCACGAGGGCCGCCCGGCTGCGGGTGAGCCGGTTGAAGAGGGTGGACTTGCCCACATTGGGGCGGCCACAGAGCGCGACGCGGGGGAGTTTCATGGATAAGGGTGATCCCCGTCTCCGGGGCAGCCCTTCAGCATAGCGGTTGGGAGGTGATTTCGCTTCCTCACATTCCGTGGTTGGGGATCTTCTCGACGGGTTTGGGGTCCAGGTCGGCTCCGGAGTCCTTCAGGCGCTGCTCCATCCCGCTGCGGATGCTCATCATCTGATCGGGATTCTCGATGAGCGTTGGCGTGATGAAAATGGCCAGCTCCGTGTGGGTCTTGGACTTCTCCTTCTTCGTGAAGAGGTTGCCAAGGAGTGGGATCTTTCGAAGCCAGGGAACTCCCCGATCCGTGTTGTTCTCACGGGTCTTGATAATGCCCGCGAGCACCAAGGTCTGGCCGCTGCGGAGCCTCACGACGGTGTCCAGGTCGCGGCGGTCCACCACGGGGAGCGTCGCGGACGCCTGGGGAAGGGTGAGGGAGTTCACGCCCACCACTTCAGAGACGCTCGGGTTGACCGAGAGCGTGATTTCACCGTCATCCCCGATCTGGGGTTGGATGTCGAGGACGATGCCCACGGGAACGATGAGCGGCGTGATGGTCGTGGTGACGATCGGAGCCGTCCCAACGCCGCTCGGGACAATCTGGGTGTTCTGGAGGAAGTAGGCTTCCTCGCGCACCACCCGGAGAATGGCCTTCTCGTTGTTGAGGGTGGAGATTCGGGGGCTGCTCAGGACATTCAGCTTCCCGTCCGTCGCGAGCGCCGAAAGCGTGGCGGAGAGCCGCGCGTTCTGGACGACGAATTGGAACAGGCCTTGGCTCGCGGCCACATTGGTGTTGAGCGTGGTACCGCTCGTGAAGGTGGTGGACACATCCGTCCCCGTGCCTCCGCTGGCGGCGCCCTTGGCGAGGACGGAGCTCCAGTCCACGCCGACCTGGCTATCCGCGCCAAGGGTCACTTCGACGATCTTCGCCTCCAGGAGGACCTGGCGGCTGGCCCGGCGTCGAAACTCGTCGAGGTACTGCTCCACCCGACGCTGGGTGGTGGGGTCCGCCCCGACGATCACCAGGCCCGAAGCGGGCTGGATCACCAGCGTCTTGCCCTCCTTGGAAAAGGAGATGGGTGCGGGCGCGGCGATGGTCCCGGCGGCGGCCTCTGAAGCGGAGGCCATGGGCTCGCCGAACACGAGGGTCGTCAACCCGGTCTGGAGTTCCTGCCACGGATCGTAGGCGCTGGCGGATTTCAACGAGGAGGTATAGGCGCTTGTGTTGGTGCCCCCGCTCGAGCCTTCTGAAGAGCCGGAGGAACCGGATGCGCCCGAGGCCCCGCTGCCGCCTCCCATGCCCCCGGCTTGGATGAGCTGGCCGGATGCGTCCACCTGGAAATCCTTGGTGCCCTCCCGGCGGAGGCTGAGCAGGTCCATGTGGTAGTAACGCAGGCCTGAGTCGGACTTCATGATGTGGAGCGTCCGGCCCATGCGCGTGTAGGTGAGGTTGAGTGTCGGGAGGACCTGGTCCAGGAGGTCCTGGAGCGAAACGGCTTTGAGATCGAGGCCGGAGACCCGGGTCTCGATGCCGGGGTCAAAGATGAGGTTGAAGTTGGTGCCCTCCGTGGCGGCCCGCAGGAGGTCCTTCAGGTCCGCGTCCCGGATGGACAGGGAGATCCGCCCCGGAGTGGAGCCAGGGGCGACGGTCTGAGAAGGGGCTTGCGCCGGTGGTTGCGCTGGAGCCGGTGGGGGTGCCTGCGCGGAGGCGGGAGGCAGGCATGCGAGCGCGGCCAGGATCGGGGCGAGCGATTTCATGGTGTCTCCTTCGAAGATCGGGCTTCGGCTGGTTCTGAAAGCAAGAAAGTGGACTGGGTGATCGCGCCCGAGGGGCCCTCCAGGGTCACCCGAGGCGGGCGGATCTCGCGGACGCGGAAGGCGCTGCCGAGAAGGGTCTGGCCGGGCAGGTACCCGACCCCCTGGTACCAGGCCCGCAGTCCTTCCGGGGTGCGGCTGATGAATTCGAGGGGCGGCGGGGGTGTGGCGAGCCCATCCCCCGCTTGGGGGTGGGCGAGGAGTTCAGGAGCGTCGAATCGCGTTCCGAGCAGGCTGGGGGGGCCGGGCATCAATTGGGCATCCGAGAGCGGACGGGTGGCCCGGGAGGCGAGCTCGAGGCCCTTTCCCAGATCCCCTCGGGGGGAGTTGTACAGGCTGAGGTCCGCCCAGGCATCCGGTCCGAGCGTCGGCGCAGGTGGCGCTTGGGGGGGAGAAGAAGGTTCGACACCTTCCGCAGTGGGCTGCGCCGTTGGAGGTTGGATTGGTTGCGGGGAAGGCACCTCACTCGTCGAGGCCTGGGCCGGCGTGGGCGATTGAAAGCTCTTCAGGTCAAACCAAGCGACCGCTCCGATCCCGATGGCGAGGAGCGGCAACAGCCAGGTCTTGTTCTGGTTCACGAAGGACATGGGGTCAGGGCGCTCCGTTGGCCGCGGGAGGCTGAGGTGGCAAGGGCGGAGTGAGGTAGAGATTCCGGAGTTCGATGGCCTGGAACGGCTTGCCTTCGCGTGCCTCCCACCGGAGTCCGATGGGGATGAGCAAGGGGTCCACTTTCGGGAGGACCTGAAGGGAGCGACCCAGGGCGGAGGTGGGCTCGGCGACCTGGATCTCCAACGCCCACCCGGCGACGGAGGCATCGGCGAGGTTTTGGGAAGAACCCCCAGGAGCGGGCATCGACAGGTGAGCTGGGGTAGAAAAGTTCGCGCGGATGGGGTCCCAGCTTGAACGAACGCCCGTCATCGCGCTGCCCGCATTCTTCAGGCTTGTCTGGATCCCGGTCACCACCTGCGCGTAATGGTTGAGCCGGTCGAGGTCGTTTGAAACGAGGGGCATGCGGCTCCGCCACGGAGCATTGGGATCATCCAGCACAGCCCGCTCCGCGCTTGTGAGGGGAGTCACCTGGCCGATGCTTTCCATTTGGGCGTTGGCGGCATCCATCCGGCTTCGGGATTGAGCCATGCGTCGCTGGGCCGGGAGCAGGACACCCCAAATGAGTATCGCCGGGGCAAGCACGAAGACCGGAATGAGGATGTAGCGGTCCCGCTGGGGAGGGCGTTCATTCGCGTAGGTCATGGCGCGGTCCCCTTCAAGGTGAACCTCGCCGCGGCGCGGTGCGAGGGTGCCCCTCCCGCCGGGGATCCATCTGGGCGAAGGTCGGTCAGCTCGACCGTCTGGAGGGGCTCCAGGGTCGCGCCCGCAGTGGACTGAAGCGCATCCATGTAGTGGGCCAGGGGCTCGAGGGAGAGCGCACCTTCGCTCAAGGCGGTTCCTGTGACGAGGAATTCGAATCGGGAGGGGTCGGAGGCTTCCCGGACTTCGATGGCCTCCAGCGTGACGCCCTGGGGCGCGTTGAAGAGGGCCGCGGCAAGTCGGTCGAGACTCGCGGATTTCTTCTGTTGGAGTTCCTCGGCAAGCCTCAGCCGAAGCAGGGGAAGGCGGGCCCGTGCCACCTTGTCCGATTCTTGAAGCAGGCGTTGCCGGATTTGAAGGTTCGCTTCCGCCTGGTCCGCGGCCTGGGTGAGCTGATATTCCGACACGCGGATGGTGGCGGCCGCAGCCAGACAGAGCACGACCAAGAGGCCCGCCGCACCCCAGGTGACCGCGCGGAACACCTGCCGCTTGCGGGTGTCGAGGATGTGCTGGGGGACGAGATTCATTCCCGCCGCGTCCGCCCGCTCCGCGCGGGCACCCGTCAGCAGGAAGGTCGCGGAGGCGGGCGCGAGTTCTTTCAGGTCGAGCCCCTGGGTGCGCTGGAGACGGTCCCGGAAGCTCGGCTCCAGGTGTCCGATTCCGACGGCATGGAGCATGGCGGGGGGGGAGGTCCGTTGGCGCTGTTTGATGTACTGAACGGTCCGGCTGATTTCCTCGAACAAGACTTCCTCGCGAGCGGCTTCCCCCTCCGCGATCCGGAAGGTCCGGAGCAGCACCAGCGTCCGTCCGCGGAAATAGGCGATCCGTCCTTGGCTGGGCTCCAGGGCCAGGAGAAGTCGGCTCGTCGCGGTCACGCCCGCGTGATCGAGCCCACGGATGAGCAAGCGCTGAATTGGAGCCGCGTAGGCGATGCGACAGCCCGCAGCTTCGATGGCCGAGATGGCGTCGAACATGTCAGGCGCTGGATAGGCGGCCACCCACAGGACATGACCTCCCTTCGCGGAGGGATCCGCGTCCAGGGCGACGCCCATCGCGGGCCGGGATGCCGTGGGGTCTTCCGCGAGGAGAAGGCTCAGGGCCGCGTCCCGCCGCTCCCGGCCTGGGAGGTAGGGCACCTCGTGGCAACTGACATCCAGGTCCCCGTGGCCGAACAGCACCTGGAATTCCGCCTTGGCCTGACCAATCTCCCGGATGGCCGCGGCCCAGGCAGCCCGTCGCTCGGGCCCAGCGACCATGGCTGGAAGGGTTGCGAGAGTATTCCCCGCCCCATCCCATAGAAAGGTGCCCCGGTCTTCGAGGACCAAGGAGTACGGGTTGCGGGAACCGAGTAGGGGCATGGTGGCTTAGGTCAGTTGAAGTAGAAGTCCAGGGTAGCGGTTCCGCCCTGGGCGAGGTTGACCGCCTGGGATTGGGACGGTTGGGCGGGCACCGTGACCGTCACCACCGCGTTCCCGGAGGGGACGGCCGCCGCGGCATAGAGTCCAGGGGAGATGAAGGCCGCGGAGGTGGATATCGGCGCGTTGCCGGTGGAGGGGGTGAAGGCGAGCACGGAGGTGGCCACGGGCGGCGCGCCACCGCCCACCTTGTGAAGGTTGACTTGGACTGAAGTGACAGGGAGCGGATTCGGGGGCAGCGGATACACCAGATCATCCACTTGGGGATTCTGGCCTGGGGAATTCAGGACACCATTCGGGCCAAGACTGACCATCTGATAGCCACCCCCGATGAAACGCAACTGGAAGGGGCGTCCCCACGCGTCGAGCGGCATCCCCGCCGGGCTCTGCGAACCGGTCCAGTAGGGCCCATTCCATCCTCCCGAGAGCGCTGGCTGCCCGGCGTAGGGCGCGAAGGCTCGGATGCCTCCCCGGGTGGTCATCTGGACGAGGCTCGCCCCGGCGTAGCCGAAATCCGCACGCATATTGGACACGCGACGGTCCCGTGCGCCGAAGAGGGCTTCGTAGGTCGTCTTGAGTTCTGTCCGGGTGCGTTGCTCCCGCGCTTGGTTCACGGCCTTGAGGGCCAGCGGCGCCATGGCACCCGCGAGGATGGCGATGACCGCCACCGCGATGGCGACTTCAAGGAGGCTGAACCCCTCCTTCCTACTGGCTCGCCGTTCCACTGATGCCTCCAATGAGCGTGTAAACGGGGAGCAGGATCGAGATGGCCACGAAGATGACGATGGCGGCGAGGAAGACCAGCAGGGCGGGCTCCAGGAACTGGAAGAAGCGCTTTACCTCCGCGCGGACTTCGGCATCGAAGTAGGTCGTCACCTTGCCGAGGGTGCGTTCGAGCTGGCCCGTCTCTTCACCGATCGCCAGCATGCGGACGACGAGCGCGGGGAAATGCCCCACGCTCGCCGCCATGACGGCGATGCGCTCGCCAGCCTCGACGCCTTCGCGAATGGTGCGGACCGACACGCCGAGGCGGGCGTTGCCGGTCACGCCTTCGCAATCCCGGAGCAGTTGGATGATCGGAATGCCCGCCCGATATTGCGCGGCGAAGAACGCGGCGAATCGAGACATCCCCAGCTTCGTCGCCAGGGGGCCCGCCACGGGGAATTTCAGAACCCGCGTGTCCCACCACAGGCGGATGGCCGGGCGCTTCAGGGCCTGCTTGAAGGCCAGGATGAAGGCCACAGGTCCGAGTACCGCGAGCCAGCCCCACGCCACCATGAACCGGCCAAAGGCCATGAAGATCCGGGTCGGAAGCGGCAATGGCACATGGAATTCCTCGAGCAGCTTCAGGATCCCCGGAAGGGCGAACACGGACACGATGACGATGATGAGCCCGATCATGCTCAGCACGATGATCGGGTAGGTGGACGCCTGCTTCACCTGCCCGGCGAATTCCTCCTCCCACTCCACCAGCTTCACGACCTCTAGCAGCGCTTCATCCAGACGGCCGGAGACCTCGCCCGCCCGGATCATGCTCACCTGGAGCGGTTCGAAGAGACCCGGTTGGGATTCCAACGCATCCGACAGAGTCGAGCCGCCCTCGATCCGACGACGGATGTCCTGGATGGCCGCGTCCAAGGCGGGTTTGTCTGAGACGCGGTAGTCCTCGAGGGCCGCAAGGATGGGAACACCGCCTTCGATGTAGGAAGCCAAATGGACCATGAAGGCCGCGAGTTCCTTGCGTTTGAACTTCGCGCGCCCGGATCGCCGCTGCGTTCCGGCGAGCACCGGGCGCGCCTTGAGCAGCAGGGCCGATTCCCCTAACAGTTCCCGCGCGAGAGCGGATTCGTTCTCGGCGACCCTCGCCCCTTTCAGCATCCTCCCGTCGAGGGTGCGCGCTTGAAAGGAGAACTCGGGCATACCTTAGTCCTCCCCGGCCGTGGTGCGCAGGATTTCTTCCAGCGGGGCGAGGCCTGCACGGGCGATGGCGAGGCCGTGGTCTAGGAGACTGGTCTTTCCTTCTGCGTGGGCCTGGGCCTCGATGGTCGCGAGCGTCGCGTCGCCCGCGATCAGGCTTCGCACGGCGGAGCTCATCATGAGCAGGTCATGGATCGGGCGCCGTCCGCGGAGCCCCGTGTGGGCGCAGTGGTCGCAGCCAACGCCCCGCTCCCACCCACCCTCGCGCTGCTCGGGCCGAAGCATCGCGAGCGCCTCCATGGACGGCTGGTACGGGGCCGAACAGGCCTGGCAGTTGATTCGGACGAGGCGCTGGGCGAGCACTCCTTGCAGGGTCGCCGCGAGCTCGACTCGGGAGATGCTCATATCCATGAGGCGCGGGATGGCGCCGATGGGATCGTTGGTGTGGAGGGTGGAGAGCACGAGGTGACCGGTCATGGAGGCGCGAACGGCGATTTCCGCCGTTTCCGAGTCCCGGATCTCTCCAATGAGAATCACATCGGGATCCTGGCGAAGGATCGAGCGGAGCCCTGTGGCGAAGGTAAGGCCGGCCTTTTGATTGACCTGGACCTGGGTGACCAGGGGCAGCTCGTACTCGACCGGATCTTCCACCGTGACGATGTTCCGGTCCGGTCCATTGATGGCATTCAGCGCGGCATAGAGGGTCGTGCTTTTCCCGGACCCGGTCGGTCCCGTCACGAGGAACATCCCATGGGGTCGCTGAAGGATCCCATCCACCTGGGCATGGATGGTCTCCGGCATGCCGAGTTGATCCAATCCCATGATGAGCCGGGATTTGTCCAACAGGCGGAGCACCGCCTTCTCGCCGTGGATGTTGGGCAGGAAGCTGGCGCGGACATCGTAGGTGCGTTTGCCTGCCTTGATCTGGAACTTGCCATCCTGGGGGAGGCGGTTTTCGGCGATGTTCACTTCCGCGAGGATCTTCAGTCGGGTGGTCACCGCGGCTTGAACCGCCTTCGGCAGACTGGGGCCCTGGTGAAGGATGCCATCCACGCGGAAGCGCGTGAGAACCGTTCGTTCCGAAGGCTGGATATGAAGATCCGTGGCCCGATCTCGAGCCGCCTTGGTGAGCAACTGATCCACGAGGCGCACCACGGGAAGATCTTCTCCGGCCCAACCCCCACCCGCTTTCACGGCGGATTGGATGGCCTCCTCGATGATTTCCTCGATGGACTGGTGCTCGCCATAGACTTCGTTGATCTTGGCGAGGATGTTGTCCTCGGAGGCTCCATGCACCTTGACCCGGAGGCCGGTGTGAGACTCCACTT
This sequence comes from Acidobacteriota bacterium, assembly GCA_018269025.1. Classification (GTDB taxonomy): domain Bacteria; phylum Acidobacteriota; class Holophagae; order Holophagales; family Holophagaceae; genus JAFDVN01. Next base: position 18,081 of record JAFDVN010000117.1, read on the forward strand.
CGCCAATCGCCTCGATGTCGTAGATGTTCGACATGACGAGGTCCAGATCCTCCCCCCGACGCTCCAGCGGAAGAACGGATAGTCTGCGCGCCATCGTTTCGGGCACGGTGCTCAGGGCCGAATCGGGGATGTCCAGGTCCCCCAAGTCGAGATAAGTAACCCCTCCCTGCTCCGCCAGGATCTGCGAGAGCATCTGGGGCGTGATAAACCCAAGCTGGGTGAGGATCTCCCCCAGCATGGCCTTGGTGCGCTTCTGTTCGCGGACGGCCAGCTCAAGCTGCCGCTCGGTGATGAACCCGCGGTCAACGAGCCGTTCGCCGAGGAGCTTTCGGACGGGTTCCATGCGCGAAAATGGGCCCTGGGGTAGGAGGCCGACCCCAGGGCCCTTGGCCTTAATTCACCCGCACCATGATGTCGTCGGCGGAGGCTCCACCCATGTTCCAAACGCCGGTCGCAGGGCCGTTGGGCGCGGCGACATTCGCCGGGTTCACCGCGCCATCAGGCCCGGCGCACACCACATAGATGGGGCTGTTCGCGGTCGCACCCGTGGCGTTGTAACCCAGGATGAAATAGCGGTGGTTCCAAGGATCCACCTTGGCGGACACATCGTTGGCGAGGTAGGGGCCCCGGTAGGACAGTTCGGCGTTGGCGGTGGTGCCGAAGAGAGTATTACCCGCGGCGGCCGCGGCATTGAAGAGGGCGGTGTAGGTGTTGGTCGTGGTGCTCGTCGCCGTGAAGCCAGTGACGGCAGGCGTCGCGCCCCCGTTGGGCCCCGACACCCAGTTTTGGGAAGCATTGGCCGCGCCCCGGGTCGGGCGGTTGCCTGTGTCCTTAAGCTGAGAGGCCAAGGCCGCGGCGATGACCTGCACATCGTTCTTCGCGCGGGCCTGCTGGGAGTCTCGGATGTTCTTCACCACGAGGGGCACGATGATGCCCGAAAGGATCGCGATGACTGCGATGGCGACGGCGGCCTCGATGAGTGTGAAGCCGTTGGAGCGGTGCGTGCGCATGCATAACTCCTTCTGTGAGAGGGCATCCCAGGCCCGAGTTTGGAATGGTGACTTGGCGGAAAGCTTGCGCCGTAGGCCGCTCCGGCGCAAGGAGGAATCATTCAAATCGTTCTAGTTCAGAGATCGGCACGAGGGCCGGGATCTTAAATCGAGAGGGTGGGCCCGCTTCGGCCCCCGTTAACCCCGACCAAGGCGCCTCAGATAGGCGGTCATCGTCCAGGCGGGTCGTCGTGGGGGCGAATGGGCGCGCCGACCCATGCCAGCGTGGGGCTCGAACCTTGCCCTTCGCCTTCGGCGAAGTTCACCGGAAAGGCCCCGTCAAACCCGAACAGGGCATGTCGAGGTGCAATCCCCTTCAATGCGGGTCGTCGTGGGGGCGAATACACGTTTCGACCCACACCATCGCGGGGCTCGAACCGTGTCCGCGCTTCGCGCGTCCACCGGGAAGCCGCCAGCTACTCCGGCAGTCCACTGGACTGCCTCCGCTGACGCTGGCGTCTTCCCACTCGCGGGTTCGAGCCCCGTCAACCCCAAACGCCAAAAAGCTCCCCGAAGGGAGCTTTTTGGCGGGGTTGACGGGGCTCGAACCCGCGACTTCCAGCGTGACAGGCTGGCACTCTAACCGACTGAGCTACAACCCCCGGGTTTTCAACACCAGGTGACTGGTGGGCGATGACGGGCTCGAACCGCCGACATGCTGCGTGTAAAGCAGCTGCTCTACCGACTGAGCTAATCGCCCGATCGCCGAAAAAAGAGCTTCCCATGGAGCGCCCTCAAGGTCAACGGAAAAGCTTGGCGTTGAGCCTCCGGCGGGGTGCTGGTAGATTTTTAAGGTTCCGCGCCCAGGCGCCTTGGTCCATGACGGACCCCTGGCCCTGCCGATGCGCGGATCTGCGTGGAGACGCCCGTGGCGCTGATGGAGCTGGCGAATCTGGGATGGGCTGCCCCCGCCTCCGGCGGTGGAAGCGGCTTGGATGTGTTCCTGGGACAACTCCCGGATCCCATGCGCCCCTACCTGTGGCAGCTGCTCTTCGTGATCGCCCTGGTGACGGCGCTCCACTGGATCCTGAAGCTCGCCTTCTACAAGCCCATCTCCAAGGTCATGTCGGATCGCGAAGACGCGCTCAGCGCCGGATCTGACACCAAGGCCAAGGCCGCCGTGCTCGTGGAAGCCCGTCAGCGGGAATACCGCGAGAAGCTGAAGGACCTGCGCGCCAGGGCCGCCGCCCACCGCAAGGCGCTGGCGGATGCCGCCGGAGCCGAAAAGCAGGCCCTCGTGGATGCGGCCCGCACCAAGGCCACGGCCCAACGCAAGGCCGCCATGGAGGCGCTCGTCGCCGAGACGGCCCAGGCCAAGCAGGACCTCGTGGCCCAGGCGGATCAGTTGGCTGAGACGATGGCCGCTCGATTGATGGCTCGGGCCTAGGGGTGGAGATGAAGACGCGCAGCCTGATCCTCCCTTCCGCCTTCGCCGCGATCCTGATTTTCGCAGCACCCGCGCTCCGCGCCCAGGCCCCGGCCGCGACCCATTCCAGCCCCGGCGACCATGGCCAGGATGAAGGCCGCGGCAGCGCCTCCTCCACCGCCGCGCCCGCCAAATCCCGCGCGCTCCACGAAGCCCAGCCCACGCCGACCGCCCACGCGGAAGAAGCCGAACACGGCGAAGAGCACACGGTGAAACTCTTCGGGTTCACCCTCGGCACCCTCGCCCAATGGATCATCCAGCTCGTCAACCTGGCCCTCTTCGCGGGCGCGCTCTGGTACTTGCTCAAGGGGCCCGTGAAGTCCGCCTTCGCGAATATGAAGAAGGACCTGGAGGAGCGCCTCGCCCAGGCCGAGAAGGACAAGGCCGAAGGCGAAGCCCAGATCCAGGAGCTGGAGGCCAAGATGGCCGGGCTCAAGTCGGAGCTGGATGAGATCCTCGCCAAAGCCGGCGTCGAGGCGGAGGCCGAGAAGCAGCGCGTGCTGGAGTCTGCGAAGGCCGAAGCCGCCGCCATTCTCGCCGCCGCAGAATCCGAGATCAGCCGCCAGAAGCAGATCGCCAGCCAAGAACTCCGCGCGCTGGTCGCCGAGCTCGCCGTCGAAGCCGCCGCCAAGCGGCTCGAAGCCAAGGTCCAGGGTGGCGTGGCTCAAGCCGTCACCGATCACGCCATCGCTGAGTTGGGAGGCATGAAGTGAGCAAATACCTCATCGCCCGCCGCTACGCCAAAGTGCTGCTCGACCTCGGCGAAAAGGCCGGGACCGTGGCGGCGGTTGGCCAGGAGTTGGACCGCATCGCCGCCCTGGTGGCGGGCAACCCCGATCTCGCCCGCCTCGCCGTCTCCCCCATGCAGACGCCCAAGAAGAAGGCCCTCGTCTTTGATGCCGTGCTCGCAGCCGCGAACGCGTCCGACTTGCTCCGCCGCTTCTTCAAGGTGGTGGCCGAAGCCGGTCGTCTCGACTGCACCGCGGCCCTCCGCCAGGCCTTCCACGAGCTGGCGGATGAACGCGCGGGCATCGTGGAGGCGAAGGTCGCCTCCGCCCAGCCGCTCAACGACGCCCAGGCCCAGGCCCTGTCCCAGGCCCTCGCCAAGCGCACGGGCAAGACCATCCGCCTCGCCTTCCGCCAGGACCCGGCCCTCATCGGCGGCCTGAAGGTGCAGGTGGGCTCCACGGTGCTGGACGCCTCCCTGCGCGGCAAGCTCGCCCAAATCAAGCAGCAGCTCCTGACCGCTTAAGCCTTACGACTCATTGAAGATCACGGAGGAATCCATGGACATCCGCGCGGAAGAGATCTCCCGCATCATCCGCAGCCAGATCGAGGGCTTCGACGCCCAGGTTGATGTGGCTGAAGTCGGCACCGTCATCAGTGTGGGCGACGGCATCGCCCGCGCCTACGGCCTCGAGAAGGTCATGGCCGGCGAGCTGCTGGAACTGGGCGAGGGCGCCGAAAAGGTCATGGGCCTCGCCTTCAACCTGGAAGAGGACAATGTCGGCATCATCATCCTGGGCTCGTCGGACGCCATCAAGGAAGGCGACCAAGTCAAGCGCACGGGCAAGATCATGTCCATCCCCGTGGGCCCGGCCTTCGTCGGTCGCGTGGTGAACGCGCTGGGCGAGCCCATTGATGGCAAGGGCCCCATCCAGGCCGCCGCCTTCAACCCCATCGAGCGCATCGCGCCCGGCATCGTGGACCGCAAGAGCGTGCACGAGCCCATGCAGACGGGCCTCAAGTCCATTGACAGCCTCATCCCCGTGGGCCGCGGCCAGCGCGAGTTGATCATCGGCGACCGCCAGACCGGCAAGACCGCCGTCGCGGTGGACACGATCATCAACCAGAAGGGCAACGGCGTCATCTGCATCTATGTCGCCATCGGCCAGAAGGCCTCCACCGTCGCCCAGGTCGTGAAGACCCTCGAGCAGTACGGCGCCATGGACCACACCATCGTCGTCTCCGCCACCGCCTCCGACCCGGCGCCCATGCTCTTCCTCGCGCCCATGACCGGCGCGGCGCTGGGCGAGTACTTCATGTGGCACGGCACGAACGGCCAGCCGAGCGGCAAGGACAATCCCGGCCAGCATGTGCTCTGCGTCTACGACGATCTCTCCAAGCAGGCCGCCGCCTACCGCGAGATTTCGCTCCTCGTGCGCCGTCCTCCCGGCCGCGAAGCGTACCCCGGCGATGTGTTCTACCTCCACTCCCGCCTGCTCGAGCGCGCCTGCAAGCTCAGCGATGAGCGCGGCGCGGGTTCCCTCACGGCCCTGCCGGTCATCGAGACCCAGGCGGGCGATGTGAGCGCCTACATCCCGACCAATGTCATCTCCATCACCGATGGCCAGATCTTCCTGGAGAGCGACCTCTTCAACGCGGGCGTCCGCCCGGCGGTGAATGTGGGCATCTCCGTGAGCCGCGTGGGCGGAAGCGCCCAGATCAAGGCCATGAAGGGCGTCGCCGGCACCATCAAGCTGGATCTCGCCCAGTACCGCGAGCTCGCCGCCTTCGCCCAATTCGGCTCCGACCTGGACAAGGCCACCCTCGCCCAGCTCAACCGCGGCGCGCGCCTGGTGGAGATCCTGAAGCAGGGCCAGTACAAGCCCATGCCGGTGGAGGAGCAGGTCGCCTCCATCTGGGCCGCCACCAACGGCTTCGTGGATGACATCGCCGTCTCCGAAGTCCGCCGCTTCGAGGCGGAGATGCTCGATCACCTTCGCGTGAACGCCCCCGAGGTGCTGCGCGGCATCCGAGAGAGCAAGCAGCTCTCCGACGACGCCAAGGCCGCCCTCAAGTCCCAGGTCGCGTCGTTCAAGGAGGGCTTCCTCGCCTCCCTGAGCACCCCCACCGGAGCCTAAGCCCATGGCCGGTCTCCAGGACATCCGCCGCCGCATCCGCTCGGTGAAAAACACCCAGCAGGTGACGAAGGCCATGAAGATGATTTCCGCGGTCAAGCTGCGGAAGTCCCAGGAGCGCCTCGCCGCCATGCGTCCTTACGCGGCGAAGCTGCAGGACATGGCCCTTTCGGTCGTGTCCGCCGTCCAGGGCGGCGACGACGCCGAGTTCGGTCCCATCGCCATGGCCTTCACCAACCCCCGCCCCGAGAAGGTGGTCCGGGTGGTGGTGGTGGCCAGCGACAAGGGCCTCTGCGGTGGCTTCAATGCCAATGTGCTCAAGAAGGCTTCCGGCTTCCTCGCGTCCAAGGATGGCGTGAAGGTGGAGGTGGACGCGGTGGGCAAGCGCGCCGCCGAGTGGGCCCGCAAGCAGGGCCACAAGCCCATGAGCGACCACACGGGCATCCCGCTTCCCGGCCTGGACCGCGTGGCCCAGTCCCTGGCGGACGAAGCCGCGAAGCAGTACATCGCCGGCGACATTGACGCGCTCTACATCGTCTACAACCACTTCCATTCCGCCATGTCCCAGGAGCCCACCGTGCTCCGGGTCTTCCCGGTGGAACTGCCCCCGGCGGATGAGCGCCCCTTCCAGGTCGCACCGCTGCTGGAGCCGGATGCGAACACGATCCTGGAAGCCCTGCTGCCCCGCTACCTGGGCATCACGCTGCTGCGTGGCCTGCTGGAATCCAGCGCCTCCGAGCACGGCGCGCGCATGGCGTCCATGGACAAGGCCAGCAATAACGCTGGCGAGATGATCTCGAAGCTCACCCTGACCATGAACAAGATCCGCCAGGCCTCGATCACCAACCAGATCATCGAGATTGTGTCCGGGGCCAACGCCTAGCCCCCAGCCCTAGCCATGATTCAACAGCCGCTCCCCTTCGCCCTCCATTCAAATGAGGTCCCCATGTCCAACCAGCTCACCGGCCGCGTGATCGCCATCGTCGGCCCCGCCGTGGATGTCGAGTTCGACAGCCACCTGCCCGCCATCATGAACGCGCTGCTGACCGACATCAAAAATGTGGACGGCACCATCAGCACGGTGACCCTTGAGGTGCAGCAGCACCTCGGCGAGAACCGCGTCCGCTGCGTCTCCATGCAGCCCACGGAGGGCATGATCCGCGGCCAGGTCGTCACCGACACCGGCGCGGCCATCAGTGTTCCCGTCGGCCCGGAGACCCTCGGCCGCATCCTCAATGTCGTCGGCGAGCCCGTGGACGAGCGCGGCCCCGTGGGCCACAAGATGACCCTGCCCATCCACCGCGAGGCCCCGAAGTACGAAGAGCTGAATACCGCCTCCGAAATGTTCGAGACGGGCATCAAGGTCATTGATCTGCTCGAGCCCTACGCGAAGGGCGGCAAGACTGGCCTCTTCGGCGGCGCCGGCGTGGGCAAGACCGTGCTCATCATGGAGCTCATCAACAACATCGCCAAGGGCCACGGCGGTTACTCCGTGTTCGCCGGCGTCGGCGAGCGCACCCGCGAGGGCAACGACCTCTGGCACGAGATGATGGATTCGGGCGTCATCAACAAGGACGACATCTCCAAGTCCAAGGTGGCCCTGATCTACGGCCAGATGACCGAGCCGCCCGGAGCCCGCGCCCGCGTGGCCCTCACCGGCCTCACCGTCGCCGAGTACTTCCGCGATCAGGAAGGCAAGGATGTGCTCCTCTTTGTAGACAACATCTTCCGATTCACTCAAGCCGGTGCCGAAGTGTCCGCGCTGCTGGGCCGCATGCCCAGCGCCGTGGGCTACCAGCCGACCCTCGCCACCGAGATGGGCGGCCTCCAGGAGCGCATCACCTCCACGAAGAAGGGTTCCATCACTTCCGTGCAGGCCGTCTATGTGCCCGCGGACGACTACACCGACCCCGCGCCAGCCACGACCTTCGCCCACCTGGACGCCACGACGAACCTGAGCCGTGAGATCGCGGCCCTGGGCATCTACCCGGCCGTGGATCCGCTCGCGTCCACTTCCCGCCTGCTGGACCCCCGCGTCCTCGGCGACGAGCACTACGGCACCGCGATGCGTGTGAAGTCCATCCTCCAGAAGTACAAGGAACTCCAGGACATCATCGCCATCCTTGGCATGGACGAGCTCAGCGACGACGACAAGCTCGTCGTGGCCCGCGCCCGCAAGATCCAGCGCTTCCTCTCCCAGCCCTTCTTTGTGGCCGAGCAGTTCACGGGCATGGCCGGCAAGTATGTGAAGCTCGCGGACACCATCAAGGGCTTCAAGGAGATCTGCGAAGGCAAGTGGGATCACCTGCCCGAGCAGGCCTTCTACCTCGTCGGCACCATCGAGGAAGCCGTCGAGAAGGC
>JAFDVN010000118.1 GCA_018269025.1 Acidobacteriota bacterium
GCGCCGCTGAGGATGCTGAGGCCCAGCACCGCCGCGTCCTCCTGCACCACGGCCGCGACAATCTGCTGGGGCGTCTGCCGGAGCCCGGTGTAGATCACTTCCATGCCCGCATCCCGCAGCGCCCGCGCGATCACCTTCGCGCCCCGGTCATGCCCGTCCAAACCGGGCTTGGCGATGACGACGCGGATGGGGGCGCTGAGGGGGGCGTTGCTCATAGGTACCTCTACCATCCTTCAGTTTGCCGCAGGCCCTCGTAAAGCCCAATGGCCGCGGCTTGGGCGAGGTTCAGGCTGCGGTGGAAGTCGCCGAGCATGGGGATGCGGACGAGAGTGTCCGGGTGGGCGGCGAGGATGTCGTCCGGCAACCCGGCGGTTTCGCGGCCGAAGACGAGGCCATCTCCATCCCGCCAGTCCACCTCCGTGTGCTTCCGCGCCCCCTTGGTGCTGAAGAGCCAGATCCGCTTGGCCGGGCCTTTCGCGAGGAAGTCGTCCCAGTTCTCGTAGTGGGTGGGTGCGAGCTTTTCCCAGTAGTCCAGGCCCGCGCGGCGCAGGTAATAGTCGGTCGTCTCGAAGCCCAACGGATGGATGAGGTGCAGCTTCGCGCCGTTGTTCACACACAGCCGCCCGATGGATCCGGTGTTTTGCGGAATCTCGGGTTGGTGCAGGATGATGTGGAAGGTGGCGGACATGGATGACTGTCTTTTCTGCAAGATCGCGCGGAAGGAGATCCCGGCGACGGTGGTCTTCGAGGATGAGGAGCTGATGGCCTTCCAGGACATCTTCCCCCAGGCGCCGGTGCATCTGCTCATCATTCCGAAGGCCCACTATTCCGGGCTCAACGGCCTTCGCCCCGAAGCCTCGCCCGTGCTGGGCCGCATCCCCTTCCTGGCCGCGAAGCTGGCGAAGGAGCATGGGGTCGCCGAAAGCGGCTGGCGCCTCGTGTCCAATGTGGGCGAGGACGGCGGCCAAAGCGTCTTCCACCTCCACTTCCACCTGCTCGGGGGCAAGGCCCTGGGCGGGAAGATGTGCTCCTGAGCCTGGCTACATGCTCGTGATGGCGTTGATCTCGCCAGCATTCAGGAAGCGCCACTCGCCGGGCTTGAGGCGGGGATCGGCGATGGGCCCGAACTGCACGCGGCGGAGCTTGGAGACGGGGTGGCCGATGGCCGCGAACATGCGGCGGAGCTGGAGGTTCTTGCCTTCGGTGAGCGTCACCTTGAGCCAGGGATTCTGGGCCTTCTCCGCGATTTCGATGCGGCAGGGCTTGAGGCGTCGGCCATCCAGGCGGAAGCCGCCTTCCAGTTCCTTGATCTGCTCAGGCGTCACCATGCGGTGGACCTTCACGAGATAGACCTTGGCGACTTCGTGGTCCGGGTCCGTGAGGCGATGGGCCAGTTCGCCATCATTGGTGAGGAGCAGCAGCCCTTCGGAATTGAAATCAAGACGGCCAACCGGGTAGATGCGCGCGGGGATGCCTTGCACCAAGGCCATTACCGTCGGACGGCCCGCTTCATCCTTCACCGTCGTCACATAGCCCTTGGGCTTGTTCAGCAGGACATAGACCGAGGATTCCCGGCGAATGGGTTCGAAATCCACGGTGATCTCATCGCGCCGTGGGTCGGCTTTCGAGCCCAGCTCGGTGACGGTTTTGCCGTTCACCTGCACATGGCCTTCGAGGATCAATTGCTCGCAAGCGCGGCGCGATGCCACGCCCGCGTGGGCGAGGATCTTCTGCAGGCGCTCCAGGCGTGAATCGTTCTTCGGTTGCTCTTTGCCCATGGCGGCCTCCGCGGCGCCTCTCGGCGCGACAATTCAGTATGACCTGGAATCACGCGCCTGAGGCATCCTTCGTGAACCAGGGGCTCGTCTGGTAGTCCGCCAGCAGGTCTTCCCAGACGACCTTCGCCACCACCATCAAGGGCACGGCGAAGGCGAGACCCAGAATGCCGAACCAAGTTCCGAAGACCACGAGGGCCAGCAGCACCTCCAGGGGATGCAGCTTGGAGGCGCGACCCACCCACACCGGGGTTAGATAGAGTGCTTCCACCTTCTGCACCGCGATGAAGACGAGCGCGATGAGCAGCAGGCGCCCGCCCCGTCCGCCTTCCAGGTAGGCGAGCACGAGGGCCGGGGGCAGGGCGGTGAGGTAGGGCGAGTAGGGAATGAAGGTGGAGAAGCCCGCGATGATCCCGAGCAGGGCCGCGTAGGGCACGCCCAGGAGCGCGAAGACGAGCCACTGGAGAAGGCTCATCACCACCGCCACCGCGAGCTGGCCGCGAATGTAGCCGCCGAGCCGCGCGTGGATGGCGCTCATCATGCGATCCGCCCGGGGGCGCAGGCGCGGCGGCACGAGCGATTCCGCCGCGCCGAGCATGACGCGACCTTCCATGAGCAGGAAATAGAGGATCAGCGGAACGAGGATCAGCTCCAGAAGCCCGAGCACGAAGCCGAGAAGGCCGAAGCCGGTGCGCTTCAAGCCCGCCAGCAGAGCGGCCGGGTCGAGGCCGGAGGCCGCCGCCTTGGCCTTGGCCGCCGCCCAAGGGTGCTCCGCGAGCCAGGGCCCGGTCTTGGCGGAGAGCGCCTGTTGCCAGGCGGGCAGGTTGGCGATGAAGCGCTGGATCTGGTCTGCCAGCCAGGGCAGGAAAAGCCACAGCGCCGCGACCACCACCCCCACGGCAAGGAAGAGGACCAGCGCCACGGCCCAGGGCCGCCCCAGTCGCGTCTCCAGGCGAGCCACGAGAGGGTCCAACAGGTAGGCCACCACGAGGGCGATGAAGAAGGGTGCCAGGGCATGGCGCAGGAACCACAGGGCCAGCACCAGGCCGACCCCGGCAAGCAGGAAGCGGAGCGGCGGCCGTCCGGCCATCAGGCGGGTTCCCCGGCCCGGGAGGCGCGATGGAAATAGTGGATGCCTGAGGCGAGGATGAACGCGGCCATGGCCACATAGATCCAAGGTAGGAAGAACCTTTGCCAGGGTTGAGAGCCGAGCGCATTCACCAGCAAGCCGAAGCTGATGGTGACCAGCTCCGCGCCGGTGGTGACTTTCCCAAGCAGGCTGGGGCGCAGGTCGGTGCCATCCGATCGCACCAGGGACAGGGTGACGACGAAGGAGATGATCACATCCCGGCTGATGGCGATGATGGCGGCCCAGGCGGGGATGGGCTGGGCTAGGTGGCCTTTGGGAAGCGCCATGAGAATGAAGGCCGTGGTCATGAGCAACTTGTCGGCGGCCGGGTCCATGAAGGCGCCCAATTTCGACTTCTGATTGAAGGTCCGGGCGATCCAGCCATCCAGCAGATCCGTGAGCCCCGCCGCGATGAAGATCGCGAGCGCTTCCCACATCCGGTCGTACCAGACCGAGATGGCGAAGAAAGGAATGGCCAGGATCCTCAGCAGGGTCAGGAGATTCGGTAGGGTCATCGTGGGATCAGTCTAACGGTTGCGCTTGCCGCCCGGGGGGATACACTGGAATCACGGAGTTGAGACTATGACTCAACCTCAGGAAATCCCCCTCAGCAGCCTCCAGCCGGGTGAGGCTGGCGAGGTGCTGCGCGTCACGGCCCAGGGGCCGATCCGACAGCGGCTGTTGGAGATGGGATTCATCCGGGGCGCGAAGTTGCGGGTGGAAAAGCTCGCCCCCATGGGCGACCCCATGGAGCTCGTCATCAAGGGCTATCACTTGAGCCTGCGGCGCGAAGAGAGTTCCTGCATCCTCGTCCAGCCCGCCTCCGCCTGACGGAGGCCTGACATGAACGCGAAACCGGTTTCCATCGCCCTCGCGGGCAACCCGAACTGCGGCAAGACGACGCTGTTCAACGCGCTCACGGGCGCGCGGCACCATGTGGGCAACTGGCCCGGCGTGACGGTGGAGAAGCGCAGCGGCGTCTTCACGGCCGGGGATGTCCGCTTCGAAGTCGTGGACCTTCCCGGCTGCTACAGCCTCTCGGCCCGCAGCGAGGACGAGCGCATCGCCGCGCACCACTTGGGCCAGGGCGAGGTGGATCTCATCCTCAATGTGCTGGACGCGTCGAACCTGGAGCGCAACCTCTTCCTCACGACGCAGCTTCTGGAACTGGGCAAGCCCATCGTCTTCGTGCTGAACATGATGGATGACGCGGAGAAGCGGGGCATCGCCATTGATATCCCGACGCTGGAAACCCTGCTCGGCGGGCCGGTGGTGCCCACGGTGGGCAACCGCGAAGAAGGCATCGCCGCGTTGAAGGACACACTGGCCTCGGTGGTGACGGGCGCGGACACCAAGCTGCGGCACATTCCCGTGGACTACGGCCATGACCTTCTGGGCGAGTTGCAGAAGCTGGAGGCCGAGATTGGCCGGGATGAAGTCCTCGCCAAGACCATGCCGCTCCGGTGGCTGGCCTTGCAGCTCCTGGAAGGGGGCGCCGAGGCCGCGGAATTGGCGGAGGCGAGCCACGCGAAGGTTGCGATCCAGGCCCAGGTCGAGAAGTCCAGGACCTTCCTGGAAGCCCACCTCGGCAACGACACCGCGGGCCTCATCGCCGAGCATCGCTATGGTTTCGCCCATGGCCTCGTGGCGGAAGCGGTGAAGCATCCCGAACGGGAACCGGACAGCTCGACGGGCAAGTTGGATGGCCTGCTCACGCACCGCTGGCTCGGCATCCCCATCTTCATCGTCGTGCTGGCTCTCATTTACACCCTCAGCTTCGTGGTGGGCCAATACCCGCAGGACTGGATCGGGATGGGCTTCTCGGCGTTGTCCTCCTTCCTCGCGGCGCACCTGCCGCCGGGTGAACTGACGAGTTTGCTCACCGATGGCGTCATCCCCGGCGTGTCGGCGGTGATGGTCTTCCTGCCCGTGATCATGATCCTCATGGGCTGCATTAGCTTCCTGGAGGACACGGGATACATGGCCCGCGCGGCCTTCATCATGGATCGCGCCATGCACCTGATGGGCCTGCACGGGAAGAGCTTTATCCCGCTGCTCATGGGTTCCGGCTGCAATGTGCCCGCGATCCAGGCCACCCGCACCATCGAAAGCCGACAGGACCGCCTCATCACGATCCTCGTCACTCCGCTGGTGTCCTGCTCGGCGCGGCTCCAGGTCTACATCGTCATCGCGGGGACCTTCTTCAAGCCGCTCTACGCGGGCCTCGCCATCCTGGCCATGCATGTGCTCGGCTTTGGGCTCGCGATGATCATGGGTCGTCTGCTGCGGAGCACGCTCTTCTCCGGGCCGAATTCACCCTTTGTGATGGAACTCCCGCCCTACCGCATGCCCGTGATGCGGACGACCGCCATCCACATGTGGGACAAGGCCAAGGTCTTCCTCACCCGCGCGGGGACGACGATCTTCGCGGGCGCGACGCTGGTGTGGTTCCTTTCCCGCTACCCCGGCATCGCGGATCAGGATCTCGCGCTGAAATACCGTGGCCAGCGCGAAGCGGTGATGGCGCTAAACATTCCTCAGGACCAGAAGGCCGTCCAACTCCGCGATCTGGAGCTGGTTCACGAAGGCAACATCGTGAACACGAGCCTCGCCGCGCGGATCGGGAAGAAGGTGGAGCCCTTCCTGTCGCCCATCTTCGATCCCCAGGGCCACCGGCAGGAGGCCTGGAAGGATGTCATCGCCCTCACGGCGGGTTTCGTCGCCAAGGAGATCGTCGTCTCCACCATGGCGGTCATCTACCAATCCAGCGAAGAGCCTCGAGCCGGCGAAAAGTTGAGCCCACTCCAGGTGACGCTGCGGGATAAGTCGGGCCTGACGCCCCTCACGGCGCTGGCCTTCATGATCTTCACGCTCATCTACACGCCCTGTCTTGGCACGGTGAGCATGATCCGACGCGAGGCGGGGAGTTGGGGATGGGCGGGCTTCACCGTGGCCTATGGCTTGGTGCTGGGCTGGAGCCTGTCCTGGGCGACCGTCGCCATCGGTCGTATGATGGGATTCGCATGAACTGGCAATCGCTCACCGTCCTCGCGCTCGTCGTCCTCGCGGCCCTCTACTTCGGCCGTGGCTTCGTGCTGGGCCTGTTGGGCCGAGGCGGATGTGCCAGCGGCGGCAACTGTTCCAGTTGCGGTTCGGGCGGTAGCTGCACCCTCTCCAAGCTGGAAGAGCTGAAGCGGGACTACGAAGCTCGAAAGGCCGCGGGCCACTGAACCTTCCCTACTGAAGGCCCCGGAGAAGGGCTTGCGGACTGGGTTCGGCCTATTCGGTGCGAGCCCGGGTGCCAGGGATCTCGCCGGATTCCACCATCGCCTGGATGGTGCGCTGAAGATCGTCGGTGGTGAAGATGCCCCGGCGCTGGAGAAGCTTGATGAGACCCATCAGGATCGCCCGATCCTGGAAGGACTCGATGCGCTGCGTCGTGCCGCCGAGCGTCCGCCCGGGAAGGATCTGGGAGCCCGTTTCGGTGCCCGCCTTGGGCAGGGAGACGAGGGTCAAATCCAGGTCCGGCAGGTTGTCCAGCGGGATGGTGACGCCGTTGCTCTCGCCCTTGGAATTCCTCTGGACTTCATCGAAGAAGGGGTCGCTCTTGAACTCCGTGGTCCGGTGGGGCGCGGTCTTGGTGCCGACGGAGGACACCTTCATATCCATGGGTTCGAAGTTGAAATTGACGGGCAGGCCTTCATCCATGTTTCCCACCGTGAAGGTGGTCGGATCCGCGCCTTGGACCTTCCGGTACTGCTCGGCGATGGCCGGGCGCATGGCACTGTTCGCGGCAACCACCGTCTCGATGTGCAGGCCCGTCGCGAATCGCGCGCTATCCACGGCGTTCAGATCCATGGGGTCGGACATGGCGACGATGAGCGTTTTCGGTTCCTTGAAGCCCACGGGCAGCATGAGGTATTGCTCGGCCATGCGCTTGGGGATCTTCCGCAGGATGTCCTCGGGCACATCCACATGGCGCACATCCACCTTGGCGACCCCGAGCTGCTGACCCAGGAAGTCCATCAAGGTGTCCTCGGTGATGTA
>JAFDVN010000119.1 GCA_018269025.1 Acidobacteriota bacterium
CCACTCCACCTACGACGGCCACGATGAAGTCGTCGCCGTGTGGAAGGACGGCGTGATGGGCCGCGAGGAACTCGCCAAGAAGCTCTACGACCAGCATCCGGAAGTCCCCTACCGCTACACCAAGGAGATCGAGGAGCTGGTCTACACCACGCCGAAGGAGAAGGATCTCCAGAACGCCAAGACGCCCATCAACGCCATGGTGAAGAAGACCTTCGCCAACGAGGAGGAGCTGGCCGAAGCCCGGGCGAAGGATGCCCGTGTGCCGGCCTGGGAAGAGGTGAGCTTCAAGGAGCCCGCCGTGCCCCCGACGGACCCGGTTGCGCTGGCCTCCCTTGAGAAGATCCGCCAGATCGCCAACCAGGGACGCGGCCTCTTCAACAACGAGTGCTCCACCTGCCACGGCCTCTCCGGCGATGGCCACGGCTGGTCCGCCTACTCCATGACCAAGCGCCCGGCCGACTTCCACGAGGAGAAGTACGAGCACTTCAACACGGACACCTGGTTCTGGCGCATCAGCCGCGGCGTGCCCGGCACCCAGATGCCCCAGTGGGAGCTCACCCTCGGCGCCGATCAACGCATGTATCTCGCCGCCTATCTGAAGTATGTGGCGCAGAACGGCGGCCTAGGCAAGCTCGAAGGCATGCCTTCGGACTCCTACGGCAAGCCCCCCAGCGCTTACGGCATTAAGTTTGATCCCGCGGCGAGCGCCGCCCCGGCGAAGTGAGGTCGGACCATGGCTGACGATCCCAAGAACCTGTCCCACGACGAAGAGCCGATGGAAGAAGTGGCCGGCACCAAGGTCGGCCACGGCAAGGCGCCCTTCTTCCTCGTGATCTCCTTTCTCATCATCGTGATCTGGGCCGTGGTGGCCTGGTTCCGTCCCAGCGGCACCTAGGGGAGGCTTTGAAGATGACCCTCTCCGAGGAGAAATCCATGAAGACCCGAACTGGAACCTGGGCCCCCGTGTGGACGGTGGCCGGGGCCGTGACCCTCGGCCTCGCCGCCGTGGTCGCAGTCGGCTGCGGCGACGCCAACGGCCTCTCCACCAAGTCCGCCCAGGACAAGAACCTCGTCCAGGCTGCGGCCTATGCGCCGACCAGCATCGAGCCGGATGCGAACGACGCGGACTACCCGCTCGGCAAGCCCTCTGCCCTCGCGGGCCGGGCCATCTACCAGGCCAACTGCGCGGTGTGCCACGGCACCTACCTCACCGCCGCCGAGAAGATCTCCTGGGACAAGCAGAAGGACATGCCCCCCGCGGCGTGGAACGACGACACCAAGCACCTCGTGGATGAGCACCGCTACCCGGCGGATACTCCCGCCGATTGGATCGCCTCCCACAAGGACACGAACGGCCAGGCCCTCGCGGCCAACCCGGTCTGGTCCCCCAAGAACGGTCCCGACTTCTACAACCGCGACTGGCGCTTCCAGCGCACCCCGGGCCAGCTCTTCCGCCTCATCGCTTATGGTCAGGTCCGCTCGAAGGTGGGCGATCCGACTTCACCGATCCTGCAGCACCCCGGCCCCGTGGTGGACGCGAACGGGAACCCGGTCCTGGATGCCACCGGCCAACCGACCTACGCGCTCGGCAAGGGGTGGATGGCCACCATCAAGGACAATCGCGGCGGCCTGCTCGTCTCCACGGGCGACGCGGCCCCCATCTGGAACGCGGTCTTCTATACCTGGAGCCGGTCCATCGCGGCGGTGAACCCCGGGCATTTCGCCGAAGTCTGGAATGTCTACGGCCAGAACTGCAATGTCTGCCACGGCACCATCGCCAAGGGAGACGGCTTCCTAGCGACCACGCTCAATCCCATGCCGTTCAACTTCCAGAACCGCAAGGCCCTGGCGGAGCAGACGGATGAGTTCCTCTTCTGGCGCATTTCCGAGGGCGGCCAGTTCACGCACATTCCCCAGGGCGTGCGCGACACGATGACGCCCCAGGCGCTCAACCTCTATGTCCACCAATGGTCCGCCATGCCCGCCTGGAAGGGCGTGCTGAGCGACAAGGACCGTTGGATGGCGGTGGATGGCGTGCGCAGCGTCACCTACGAGCACGAGTAGAGGAGGCCCAGGATGAACGAGAACACGCGCCGAACCTTCCTCAAGGCCGCCACGACGATCCCCATCATCGGGGGCGCCGTGCTGGCCATGCACTCCATTCTTCGCTACTTCAAGCCGACGATGGCGGGCGGTCTGGATTCCATGATGGCCCCGCCGGACACGGCTCCGAGCCCGCCGCAGGTGGCTGCGGAGCTCTCTGAGCTCATGACGCCTTGGGCTTGCAAGGACTTCATCTATGTCCGTAACTCGGTGGAGTACAGCAGCCGCAAGACCCAGGGCGCCAAGATTCCGGGCTTCGTCGTGCGCCTGCCGGATGAATTCGTCACGGACAAGAGCGATCCGAAGAACTTCTATCTGATCGTCCAGCGCATCTGCCCGCACCTGGGCTGCACCTTCAACTGGGTGCCGGACCGGGACAACCTGCACGGCGGCTACAACTACCTCGCCCCGCTGCCCTTCCATCCCTACTTCGCCTGCCCCTGCCATCTGTCGGTGTACGACCCCACCCACACCCAGGCCATCTCGGGCACGGTGGATGGCCATGCCTTCGACAAGCTCCGCGGCAAGGTCGTGTCGGGCCCGGCACCCCGCCCCCCGCGCACCATGTCCTTCGACATCAAGGACGGCAAGATCCTGATCACCGATACGGAAGGAGGCGGCGTTGGCTGAGCTCACGATGACCCCCAAGCCGAGCCTCTTCGCCCGCGCGGCGGGCTTCCTCCGGGGCCTGGTCGCCAAGCGCGGCGCCATCGGCCACTGGTACCACGGCATCCTGGATGCCCCCGCGAACCTCTGGGGCTGGCTCCAGGACCGCTGGGAAAAGATGGATCTCTTCGACGAGAGCCACACGGAGAAGGCCAAGACCAACCCGTGGTACGCCATCGGCGGCATGTGGTACTGGGTCTGGATGCTGGTGATCGGCAGCGGCGTGCTGCTGATGATCTTCTACATCCC
>JAFDVN010000011.1 GCA_018269025.1 Acidobacteriota bacterium
AGGAACGCCGCATTCTCGGCGCCTGATCCCAGGCACAGTCATTTGAAGGCCCGCTCCGGCGGGCCTTTTTCATCCCCGCCCTTCGCCTCAATGCATCCTGAACTCGCCTCCCTCGAATTCGGAACCGTCCTCGGCCTCGTCGTCTCTTACGCGCGAACCGCGGGGGGCCGCGCCCGCCTGGAGGGTGCGGGTCCGTGGGATGGCCGCGCCGGACTGCGCCGCCTCCACCAGATGGAATTGGAAGCCGCCTGGCGCCTGGAGCCGGGGCGTTTCCCCATCCAGGGCATGGATGAGGCGTTGGACCAGCTTCTCCACCCCACCGGCTGGCTCGAACCCGCCCATTGGCGTCAGCTCCGGGAGGGTCTCCGCGCCTTCGCAACCCTTCGCGCGTCCCTCGCCGGGCTGGACTGGCCCGAAAGCGTCCCCGCGCCCGAGGGCACCCACCTGGGCATTGACCGCCTTCGCGTGACCGCCGAGCTGCTGCCGGATGCCTCGCCCCTCGCGGACAAGCTCGCCAAGGCCTTCGACGGGGATGGCAACCTCGATCCGATGCGCGTCCCCGGCCTCGCGGACCTGCACCGGGAGCGGGCCGCGGCCTTCCAATCCGTGCAGGGCAAGCTCCAGAAGGTGCTGCGGGGGACGCCAGAGGCCTTCAATGAGCTGTCCATCGTCGAGCGCAACGGCCGCTATTGCCTTCCCGTGCGATCCGACCGCCGGGGCCTCGTGGGAGGCCTCATCTTGGATCGCAGCGGCAGCGGCGCGACGGTGTTCATGGAACCGCTGGAAGCCGTGCCCCTCAACAATGCTTTCGTGGAAGCGGACGCCGCCTACCGCGAAGCGGTGCTCGCCTTCCTTCGGGATCTCCTGGCAGAGTTGCGGTCGCGGAGCCACGATTTCACCCGCTGGCGGGAGTTGCAGGCCGCCGCCGACGCCGCGTTGGCCTGCCTGCGTTGGGCTTCCATCTGCGGCGGCGCGCTGCCCGATTCCAGCGCGCGGCTTTGCCTGCTGGAGGCCAAGCACCCGCTTCTGCTGCCAGCCGTGCGGGAAGGTCTCGGGCTCGACGCCTTGCCCCACGCGGTCGTGCCGCTGAACCTCGTCATGGAGGCGGATCGCCCCGGCCTCGTTGTCAGCGGCTCCAACACCGGCGGCAAGACGGTCGTCCTCAAGACCGTCGGCCTGCTCTGGGCCCTCGCCGCCTCGGGCTTCGCCATCCCCGCCGCGCCCGGCAGCGCCTTCCCGGCCCTGCCCAGCCTCCACGCGGACATCGGCGACCATCAGACGCTCGTCGGTTCGCTCAGCACTTTCAGCAGCCATGTGGTGCATCTCAAGGCGATCCTCAGGGATGCAAAGGAAGGCGGCCTCGTGCTCCTGGACGAATTGGGCACGGGCACTGATCCCAAGGAGGGCGCGGCCCTCGGCATTGCCGTGCTCCACGCGCTATCCCGGCGCGGCGCGTGGGTGCTGTGCTCCACGCACCTGGGCGACATCAGCCGCTGGGCGCTGCGCCATCAGAAATTCCAGAACGCCTCCGTCCAGTTCGACGAGGAGAAGCTCGCGCCCACCTACCGTCTGCTCGTGGGCCAGCCAGGCCAAAGTCGGGCCCTCGCCATCGCCGCGCGGTTGGGGCTGCCGAAGCCCATTCTCGAAAAAGCGGAAGCGACGCTCGGCGAGCGCGAACGGGATTGGCGCGAGTTCCTTCAGGAATTGGAAGCCGAGCGCCTTCGTTTGGTGGAAGAAGCGGAACGACTCGAAACCCTGTTGCGCCGCGCCGAGCACGATAAGGACATCCTCGCCCAGCGCGAATCGAAGCTTCGCGACGATCAGGAACGCTTCGCCCGGGATGCGGAAGCCCGCGTCCAGCGCGTGTTGGATTTTCTGGATCACGAAGGCAAGCGTCTCGTGAAGGATCTGAAGCAGTCCGCGAAAGCGCCGACCGCGAATCCTGACCGCCTGGGCAGCGACGCGAACGCGCGCGTGAAGACGCTCGCGCAAGTCGCTGCGTCGGAACTGGGTCCGCTCTCGAAGACGCTGAAGGCTTCCACCGCGCCCGCAGAGTTGCAGGTGGATGACCACGCGCGGCACAAGGGCCTGGGCGTCGAAGGCCGCATCGTCGAACGCAAGGGTGACCGCGTCGTGCTCGCCACCACCAAGGGTCGCCGCCTCGAATGCCGCCTCGGCGAGCTGACGCCCATCGGCGCGAAGGACTTCGAGAAGCCCAAGGGCCGCGTGCGCGTGGCGGTGGAAGCCGAAGACATCCAAGACGAGCTGAACCTCATCGGCCGCGCCTCGGACGAGGTGGACTCTGAAATCTACCGCTTCGTCGAGCGCTGCGTCGGCGGCGGCGCGAAGTTCGCGCGCATCGTCCACGGCCATGGTACGGGCAAGCTGAAGATGGCCGTCCGTGCCGCCCTCAAAGGCCACCCCGGCATCGCCCGAATCGAAGACGCCCCCCAGAACCAAGGCGGCGCAGGGGCGACGCTGATTACCTTCCGCTAGCGAAAAGCAACCACGTGGAGTGAAGCGGAGAGGCGGAGGGCAGCGGAGAAAAGCGGGGTCAAAAGGGGGATTTCCTGGCTTTTAGATTTCCTCCGCTGCCCTCCGCTCCTCCGCTTTACTCCGCGTAGTCGTCCTTGCCAAGCATGCAACTTCACCTAGATCAAGCCAGGCAGGTAAGGAACAGGGATAAAGGGGATGAAGGGGATGGGGCCCCGGCATTCATCCCCTTCATCCCCTTCACCCCTGTTGAAAATTCTTTGAAAGGATCCCTCCCCTGACGGCATGTCATGGTGAGGGCCATCGCCCCGACTTCCTGGAGAACCCCATGCGCGCGTTTTGCCTCGTTCCCCTCGCTTTGACTCTCGCCGCTGCCACGCCGGGCGAGATCCAGACCACCCAGAGGGATCAGAAATCCCTGGCGGTGACCATCTACAACGGTGATCTGGCTCTGGTGAAGGACCAGCGGGTCGTGAAGCTGCCCAAGGGGGACGCGAGCCTCGCCTTTCAGGAGGTCTCGGCCCAGATCAAGCCGGAGACGGCCTTGCTGCGGGATCTTACGGAGCCCAAGGGCTTCTGGACCTACGAGCAGAACTTCGATTTTGATCTGCTGACGCCTTCGGCGTTGCTGGACAAGTATGTGGGCCGCACGGTGACCGTGGTGAGTCAGCGGCCCAACCCGGATGGCGCGGGCTCCAAGGAGGTCCGCGAACAGGCCACGGTGCTCGCGACGAACCAAGGCGTCGTCCTCCAATACGCGGACCGCATCGAGACCGGTGTGAACGGCCGCATCGTCTACCCGGATGTGCCCGCGAACCTCCGCGCGCGGCCCACCCTCATCCTCAGCGTGCATAGCCCGGTGGAGAAAGCGCAGACGCTCGAACTCAGCTACCTCACCGGCGGCCTGTCCTGGAAAGCGGACTATGTGGCCAACCTCGCCGCGGATGAGAAGACGATGGATCTGAGCGGCTGGGTGACGCTCACAAACCAGAGCGGCATCGCCTATCCCGACGCCACGCTCCAGCTCGTGGCGGGGGATGTGAATCG
>JAFDVN010000120.1 GCA_018269025.1 Acidobacteriota bacterium
GAGTCTGGAGCTCCTTTGCGACCATCCCGGCGCCTTCGCCGGAGCCATCCTCACCAGCTCCGTGCCGCGCATTGATTTCGCCATGGAGCTGAAGGCCCGCCACTGGGCGCAGTGCCTGGAGGTGGACGGACCGCTCTTGCAGTTCGACGCCGTGGCTCCCTTCCTTTGGGGCGACCGCTTTTTGGAAGCCCGCCACGGGGTGCTGCGCGCCTATCACCAGGTGGTGACCGGGCAGGGGGCGACCCACGGACCCCTGCACCAGATTCGGGGCATCTTCGGGTGGGATATCCGCCCTCGGTTGGGGGCGATTGCCGACCCCGTACTGCTTCTAAGTGGTGCAGAGGATCTTTTAACTCCGTCGTGGAAATGCATGGAAACAGCACAATTGACTTCGAAATCACGCTTTGAGGTGATTCCGGGTATCGGCCACTCCTTCCCGGTGGAGGATCCCAAGCGATTTGTCACAAGGGTGTTGAACTTCACACAGGCACCTTGAGGAGCCTTGGAAGGGATGGCGTCCGGACCTATCCTTGATCATTCCGGCACCACAATCTTTGAAGCCCATCCCAACCCGGGGTTTGCCATGGCCACGAAATCCGAGGCGGTCGCGACCGCACACAGCCTTCAGGAGCTGAAGGAGATGTCTGTCGGGCGACTGGCCGAACTCGCCAAGACGCTCGCGGTGGAGAACCCGCTGGCCATGCGCAAGCAGGAGCTGGTCTTCCACATCCTCGAGAAGCAGGCGGAGCGGGAAGGCCACTTCTTCGCCGAAGGCGTGCTCGAAGTGCTGCCCGAAGGCTTTGGCTTCCTCCGCAGCCCGGATCACAACTACCTCGCCGGGCCGGAGGACATCTACATCAGCCCCTCCCAGATCCGACGCTTCAGCCTCCACACCGGGGACACGCTGTCGGGCATGATCCGGGCCCCCAAGGAGAGCGAGAAGTTCTTCGCCATGCTGCGGGTGGACGCGGTCAATTTCGATGCCCCCGAAACCGCCAAGGAGCGAGTCCACTTCGACAACCTTGTCCCGCTCTATCCAAAATCAATGCTGAAGATGGAGCGTGATCCTCAAGAGGTTTCCACGCGGGTCATGGACCTGATGACGCCCCTCGGGAAAGGCCAGCGCGCCCTCATCGTCGCGCCACCCCGCACGGGCAAGACCGTCCTCCTCCAGAACATCGCCAACTCGGTCACGACCAACCATCCGGAAGTCAGCCTCATCGTCCTGCTCATTGATGAGCGACCCGAGGAAGTGACGGACATGGAGCGCAATGTGAAGGGTGAGGTCATCTCCTCCACCTTCGACGAGCCCGCCACCCGCCATGTCCAGGTGGCCGAGATGGTCATCGAGAAGGCGAAGCGTTTGGTCGAGCACGGCAAGGATGTGGTGATCCTGCTGGATTCCATCACCCGCCTGGCCCGGGCCTACAACACCGTCGTCCCGCCCTCGGGCAAGGTGCTCAGCGGCGGCGTGGACAGCAACGCCCTCCAGCGTCCCAAGCGCTTCTTTGGCGCGGCCCGCAGCATCGAGGAAGGCGGAAGCCTCACCATCATCGCCACGGCGCTCATCGAGACGGGTTCGCGCATGGACGATGTGATCTTCGAAGAGTTCAAGGGCACGGGCAACAGCGAAATCGTGCTGGACCGCAAACTCTCCGACAAGCGCGTTTTCCCCGCCATGGACATCCAGAAGAGCGGCACGCGAAAAGAAGATTTGCTCCTGGACGCGCCCAAGCTCGCCAAGGTCTGGGTGCTCCGCAAGATCCTCAGCGGCAGCGGCCCCGTGGAATCCATGGAACTGCTCGTGGATCGCCTGGGCAAGACCAAGACCAACGACGAATTCCTGGCGGGTCTGCAGGAACCCGCACCTCGTCGCTAAGGGCTGGTGGTCCCAGTTCAAAAAGCGACCACGCGGAGTAAAGCGGAGGGGCGGAGGGCAGCGGTGGAGGGATTTTGATCATCCCTGCTTTTCTCCGCTGCCCTCCGCGTGGTTCCTTCTTTTCGAATGGCTGCTTGAACTTGCAGGGCGGCGCTGAATTCAATGGGAAGGACCGCTCCTAAACTTTTTGACTGGGCCAGGGTCCATCATGAATGGAGAACCCCACCATGGCCAAAACTTACAAACTCTTAACCGCCAGCGCTCTGCTGGTCGTGGGCACCATCGCCTGCGCCACGCCCCGGCCTGTTCCTGCTCCCGCGCCCATGCAGTCCGGTGCCGCGGAAGGCATGGAGATGTGGTCCCAGAACCATCCCGAGGCGAGCCGTGAGCTGGGCGAATGGGTGAAGCGTCATCCCAGCGCCGCCCGCCTCTTCTTCGATTGGGATGGCCATCACCACGACCGCGCCAAGCACTTCATCACTTGGACCATTCGGCACCCTCGGCAGAACCTAGATGACTTTGCGCTGGAACACAACGATCGCTGGGACTACCTGGATCAGATCATGGCCAGCCACCGCCCCGCCGCGAACGAGTTCATGGCCTGGTGCCGCCAGCATCACGCAGCCGCCGAAGCCCTCATGAACCACCCCGGTGGCTTGGAGTGGGCGGGCCACCACCTCTACCAGGATGCCTGGATGATGAAGCACAGCTGATCCGTCGAACCGAAAAGCGACCACGCGGAGCAAAGCGGAGAGGCGGAGAGCAGCGGAGAAGATGACGATAGAGTCCCTTCTTTTCTCCGCTGCCCTCCGCCCCTACGCTGCCCTCCGCGTGGTGTCTTTCTTTTCGAATGGCTCGCCGCTCTGATCCGCTCTAAAATCAAGGGTTCGGCAGAGCCCATGACCTTCCCCCACGCGCCATTCCACATCGGTCCCATCGAGGTGCCCAACGGCCTCGTCATGGCACCGCTCCACGAGATCACGGATCAGCCCTTCCGGAAATTCATCCGCGAAGTGGGCGGCCCGGGCCTCGTCGTGTCGGAGATGATCAGCAGCGAAGGCCTCATCCGCCACGCCCGCAAGGCCGAGAAGATGATGGCCAGCAGCGGCGAGCATCCCTATTCCATGCAGCTCTCCGGCGGCAATCCGGTTTCACTCGCGGAAGGCGCGCGCCTCTGCGAAGAAGCCGGCGCGGACATGGTGGACCTCAACATGGGCTGCCCCGCGAGCAATGTGACCAAGGGCGGCGCGGGCTCGGCCCTGCTCAAAGATGTGAAGCTCGCGGAGGCCTGCGTCAGCGCCATGGTGAAGGCCGTGAAGGTGCCCGTCACCGTGAAGATGCGCGCGGGTTGGGACGAGAGCCAGAAGGAGCGCGGCGAGTTCCTGGACTTCCTCCGCATGTTCGAGGCCGTGGGCGTGAAGAGCCTCGCCATCCACCCCCGCACCCGGAGCCAGCACTACGAGGGCAGCGCCGATTGGAGCATCATCGCCCGGGCGGCGGATGCGGGAACGGCCTACCCCATCATCGGCAACGGTGATGTGAACTCCGCCGAAGACGCGCACCGCATGATCGCGGAAACCGGCTGCGACGCCGTCATGATCGGCCGCGGCGCGCTGACCAACCCCTTCATCTTCCGCCAGATCCTGGACCCCGCCTTCGAGGTCAGCGTCGAGATGCGCGTGGACGCCACCCTCCGCTACTTCCGCATCCTCGTGGAGCTGCTGGACGAGCGCGAAGCCCTGCACAAGATCAAGAAGATCGGATCGTGGTTCACCAAGGGCGTGCCCAACGGCGTCGCGTTCCGGCAGAAGCTGCAGCAGATGAACGAGCCTGCGGTGCTGATGGCGGAACTGGAAGCGCTGAAGCATGGGGCTGCGGCCTAAAGGCAATCATCCGCAGATTCCGCCGATGACGCCGATTTCAAAAGCGTGAATCAACAGGGATGAAGGGGATGAAGGGGATAAAAGCAAGCCACGACCCATCCCCTTCATCCCCTTTATCCCTGTTTAACTTTTCTCTCGCCCCTTGGTATCCCTGATTGAGCACCTTTATCCGCAAACAGCATCGAGTTCAAAAGCTAGTTGCCTTGGCTTTTTAATCTGCGGAATCGGCGGAATCGGCGGATAACCATTTTCTTTCCTTTACCAGCTACTCCGTCGACTCCCGCCCCCAAGCAATCCACCCAACAGCCCCCGCACCAACTGCCGTCCCACGCTACTCGCTGCGGCCCGCGCGAGCGACTTGCCCATGGTTTCGACGAGGGTGTCGCTTTGCCGGCCTTTGGCGGCTTGGCGTTGGGCTTTGACATCGGGGAGGCTTTGGGAGGCGTCGTCCTGGCGCTGGGCGGTGTCGGTGGCGCGGGTCTGGAGTTTTTCGTAGGCGCTTTCGCGGTCCACGGCTTGTTCGTAGTGGCCGTAGAGGACGGAGGCCTTGACGACCTTGGCGCGTTCGTCGGCGCTGAGGGGGTCCAGGCGGCTGCTGGGCGGGTAGACGAGGGCCCGCTCCACGGGATTGGGCGCGCCCTTGTCGTCGAGGAAGCTCACGAGGGCTTCGCCCACGGCGAGCTGGGTGATGGCTTCGGCCACATCCAGGCCGGGTTTGGCGCGGAAGGTCTCGGCGGCGGTCTTCACCGCCTTCTGGTCCTTGGGTGTGAAGGCGCGCAGGGCGTGCTGTACGCGGTTGCCGAGCTGACCCAGCACGCTTTCAGGGATGTCCAGCGGGTTCTGGGAGCAGAAGTAGACGCCCACACCCTTGGAGCGGATGAGGCGCACGACCTGTTCGACTTTTTGAAGCAGCGCGTCCGGCGCGTCGTCGAAGAGCAGGTGGGCCTCGTCGAAGAAGAAGACGAGCTTGGGCTTCTCCGGATCTCCCACCTCCGGCAGCCGCTCGAAGAGCTCGCTGAGCATCCAAAGCAGGAAGGTCGCGTAGAGCTTGGGGCTCTGCATGAGTTTGTCAGCGGCGAGGATGTTCACCATGCCATGGCCGTGATCGCCGGTCTGGATGAGGTCGTCGAGATCCAGCGCAGGCTCGCCGAAGAACTTGTCCCCGCCCTGGTTCTCCAGCTCCAGCAGTCCGCGCTGGATGGCGCCCACGGACGCCGCGCTCACATTGCCGTACTGGGTCTTGTAGGCCGAGGCGTTATCCGCCACATGCTGAAGCATGGCCCGGAGATCCTTCAGGTCCAGCAGCAACATCCCGTGATCGTCGGCGATGCGGAAGACCATGGATAGCACGCCTTCCTGGGTGTCGTTCAGATCCAGCAGCCGCGCGAGCAACAACGGGCCCATGTCCGAGACGGTGGCCCGCACGGGGTGACCCTGCTCCCCGAACACATCCCAGAAGGTGACGGGCGCGGCATCGTACTTCAGGTCATAACCAAGTTGCTTGGCGCGATCTTCCAGCTTTGGATTCCCGCCCCCCGCCACCGCGAGGCCCGAGAGGTCGCCCTTCACATCCGCCATGAACACCGGCACCCCGATGCGGCTGAAGGCCTCGGTCATGACGCGCAAACTGACCGTCTTGCCCGTGCCCGTCGCGCCGGCGATGAGCCCATGCCGGTTCGCGAGGCCAGGCAGGAGGACGAGGTCCTCGGAAGCTTTCGCAATGCGCAGCGGCTCAGTCATCTTGGACTCCAAAAACCTGAAAGGTAGATCCGCAGATTACGCCGATTGCGCCGATTGAAAAACGCAAAGCCCCCGCTTTTGAATCTGCGTCATCGGCGTAATCTGCGGATGAAACTTGCTTTTCAAAACCCGTCGAACAGGCTCGGCGTCTCGCCGCCTTTGGGGTCGCTGGGGAAGGGATAGACGGCGGCTTCGGGCCAGGGGCGGTCGGGATCGAAGGGGCCAGGGGGCGGTAGCGCGGGGGGGAGCCAGCGGATGGCGGGCGCGGGATGCAGGTCTTTGAGCAAGGCTTCGGCACCGGCCTCGGGCGGGACGGAGGGCACCCGCAGCAAGGCGATGGGCGGATGGTCCAGGATCGCCGCGAAGTCCTGGGGCAGGTTGGCCCGGGCCGCGATGGGCGCGGCTTCGCGGGGATCGGCGCCGAATCCAGGCGAGAAGGAGGCGGGCGCAGGGGGCATGGCTAGGCTCCCGCGCCAGGGCAGGCCTTCGCGCATGGCCTGTTGGCCGAGATCCGCGCCGCCTTCCAAACAAGCGCTGCCGCCCACGCGCACGGGCGCGCGCAGCAGGCCGGAGATGCGCGTAGCGAGGTTTTTCACCGCGAGCGCGGCCTTGGCGGGTTCCCCGTGGGCGCGGGCGAATTCCCATCCGCCCAGTAATCCGATGCGCCACGCGGCGGCGCGGCGGACGAAGGGCAGGGGCGCGTCGGTGTCCTGGGCAAGGCGCAGGGCCATCGCCTTCTCCAGGCGCGTGTGGATGGCGGAGACGGCGGGCAGCAGCGCGCCATCCACATCCAGGTGGGACAGCGCACTCAAAGGGAGGAGAATCTCGCCCCAGATCCAACCGGGCGCGAGTTCGTCCGCCGCGCTGGTGGAGCCGAGATCCGGGAAACGCCAATGGCCGGAGATCTCGGGCACCCAGCCGATCCAGCCGTTGCGCCAAGCTTCGCCTGCCGCGCCGGTTGGTGCTTCCGGCGTGTGCAACCAGCCCCGGAAGCTTCCGCCCGGAAGATCGGCAGGGAGCGCGCGGAAGTGCAAGCTGAGGCCGGGCACGCCGGTGAGGGCTTCCCACCACCCCACGCGGGCTTCGGCGGGTAGGGCTTCCATCCAGCCCGGGGGGTGATCCCACACGAGCCCGAAGCCGCCGGGAAGGCTGCCGGCGAGGCGCTGTAGGCGGTGCAGGGCACGGCCCGGCGCGGCGTGAAGGGAGGCGAGGCCTTCATCCAGAAACCGCGATCCCGCCCAACCCGCGAAGGGGCCATCCGGCGCGGTGCGGATGAGGAAGCCGCGGCCTTCGTGCTGCCGGGTGCGGGTGGCGCCCATGTCAGAGGGCGCCTGGGGCGAAAAGCGGATGGCCCGCGCCGCCCGGCGCGAAGGCGTGGCCCCAGGCGGCCCGGAGCCGATCCGCGGCCTCGATGGCGGCATCGTGATCGCTGCGACCCAGCAGGCGCAGGCCAAGCCACAACGAGGCAAGCGTGCAACCCGTGCCGCGCCGTTGACCCGGCAGGCGCGGCGCGGCGGGCAGAGCCTCCACCCGCGTCGGCGTGATCCAGAGGTCCTGCACGGTGTCGCCGGAGGCATGGCCGCCCTTGAGCCAGACGGCGGAGGCACCCAGCTCCAGGAGCGGGCGTGAAAGCGCTTCAGCGGAAGCAACGCGGATCTGGTCCGGCGCAAGCCCCGCGATGGCCGCGGCTTCGCCGCGATTCGGACTCACGACCCATGCGCCTCCCCGCAGGATCGCCCGGGCCAGCTCGCGCAATTCCGCGCCATCGTGCAGGCCCACGCCCGCGCTGGGGGCGAGGATGGGGTCCCAGATGCGGACCTTGGGCCTGAGCGCGTCCAGGGTGGCGGCGAGCCGTTTCACCGCCTCGGGCTTGAGCGCACAGAGCCCAAGTTTCACGCCCCAGAGACCGCTCAGGTGGGGACCGAGATTCTCGATGCGGGAAACCGGGTCCATGGAAGGTGCCGAGATGGCTTGGCATCCAAGCCCGTTCTGCATCGTCTCCGCGGTGCTCACGGTCATGGCGTGAACGCCGAGGCCTGCCAGCGTCACCGCGTCCCGCGTGAGTCCCGCGCCCCCGGATGGATCCATTCCGCCCAGGCAGAGCGCGACCGGCGGCGTGGATGGGGGAGGCATGGGGTCAAGGATGCCATGGCCCGGGCGTCAGGCGTCAGGCGTCAGGCGTCAGGCATCGGGCATCAGGCATCGGGCCGTGATGCCTCTGGCCGCTTCACGCTGCGGCAGCCCGGATCGCACCTAGGCCCGACGCCTGACGCCCGAAGCCGGATGTCTGTTCAGGCGCGCTTCTTTTTCGTCTCGTTCAGCTTTTCCACGAGCAGGCGACCCGGTTTGAAGCGGGGCACGATGCGGGCGGGAATCTCGATGACTTCGGAGGTGCGCGGGTCGCGGCCCATGCGGGGCTTTCGCTCGGCGGCGTGAAAGGTTCCGAACCCCACGAGCGTCACCTTCTCGCCGGCCTTCAGGGATGCGCTCATGGAGCTGATCAGGGTTTCCAGGGCCGCCGCGGCTTGCGCTTTCGTGATCCCCACCCGCTCGGAGATGGCTTCGATGAGGTCCGCCCGGTTCATGGGGTTCCCTTCCGGTCGGCCAAA
>JAFDVN010000121.1 GCA_018269025.1 Acidobacteriota bacterium
ACGCGGGGCCTGGATACCCAGAGCTTCAACGCGTAGCCCGCGAAGGGCCGCGAAGCAAAAGTCGAAGAGCCGCGAATAAAATCGCGGCTCTTCTTTTATCCTGGTCGCATGTTCCCTTGGCCACGCGTCGGCGCTCCGTTCGGTGGATGTCTCCTCATCCTTGCGATCCTCTTCTGTCTCATTACCGGGATCCTGTTCCTGGTTTTCTCGACACGAAGCCGCAGGAAAGGGGCCCTCAGAATCCTTGGAATCCTGCTGTTGCTGGCACCTGTTGGAATGATCGCCATGCTTTCCGCCGGTGATCGTCAAGTCGAGGCCATGTACGCGCATGTGGACTCAGCCCTCGTCCCAGGTCAGTGGGTCTACGAGTCCACACGGCTCACGCTCGATGCGGGCGGAACTTATCACTTGGATGGGACGCTGGCGGCCTTCGACCTTCGAACGCAACCGAGACCGGATGGGCACTGGCGCCTCCCAAACGGGGGCAACATCCTCACGCTTGAAGCGTCAAACGATGCCGCCCCCGTGGAGTTGTTCGTGTTCTGGTATGGGGATCAGGTCGCGCTTTTCCCTTTTTCGAGCGAGGCATATCTGGACCCTGACGCCATGCCGCCTGCCAGATTTCTCCTGAAGGCAGCCAAGGCGCGATAACGATCAGGACAGACAGGTCTGGCGAACCCCTTTCGCGGCCCTTTTGTTTTCCCTTCGCGGCCCTTCGCGGGAAGAGCAGTTCCTCTATGCTGTTCCCATGCCCGCCGATGATCCCGGAACCTACTGCCAGAACTGCCTCACCTGGAACCCCGGTGACCGGGAGACCTGCGCGAAGTGTGGGACGCGGCTGCTCATTCTCCACGGCGATCAGGCCTGGGAAGAGGAACAGGAAGAGGCCGACGCCGAAGACCTGGAAGAGCATTTCCTTGAGCGCATCACGGGTCTCGAAGAGACCGTGCGGCGCATGGAGACCTACCTCGAAACCGTCTCGGACCAGCTCGGCAAGCTGGAGCGGGCCGAGATCATGCTGCGCAACGGGCTCATGGCCCTCGTGCAGGAGATGGAGCACCACCGCCAGCTGGATGCCCGGGCCTTCAGCCAGCGCTGGGAGGAATTGGTGGAGGAGAATCTCCACCTCATCGGCGCCCGGGAAATGTTCGCGCGCTACCGCGCCCGCATTCTGCCCATCGCGCGACCCAAGTCCATGGCCCAACTCCGCCGCGCCCTCAACGAGACGATGGCGCTCCTCGAAGAAGGCCAGCTCGCCGAAGGCGCGGATCGGCTCGCCCAATCCGTGCAGCAGGACCCGAAGAACTACGAGCTCTGCTACACCGCCGCGGCCTTGCTGGAAGCGGCCCAGCGCTTCGAGGACGCGGAAGGCCTCGCCCGCAAGGTGATCCAGCTCAGCCCCCGCCATTTCGAAGGCTGGATGCTCCTGGCGCGCCTGCTCTGGGAATTGCCCGATCAAGTGGACGAAGCCATCGAAGCCCTGGAGACCGCCGCCGAAATCCACCCCGAGGACGCGGAACCCCACCTCATGCTCGCGGAGTTGCTCCAGGAGCAGGATGACCTCCAGGGCTCGCTGGACGCGGCCTTGGCCGCTGTCAAACGCCGCCGCGATGGTGAGACGCTGCTCCGCCTCGGCCGGGTGAGGCTCGCGCGGGGTGAAGGCGCCGAAGCCGCACCGATCTTGAAAGAAGCATCCGCCTTCCAGCCCGGCGATCTCGACACCCGGGAATGCTTGGCGGAGGCCTACCTCGCCATGAACGAGCGGCCCAAAGCCTTCGCCATCCTCCACGAGTTGCTGGACCAGAATCCCGGAGACCCCGAGTTGCTCCTGCTGCTGGACGCCGAGGACCAGCCCCAGCTCCGTTCCGCGCGGGAAGGCAAGCCCTCCACCAAGCACTTGCTGGACGAAGCCGAGCATTGCCTGGATGAAAACCTTCTGGAAGAAGCCGAAGCCCTCCTCAAGCGGGCGCGGCGCAAGGGCGCGAGCCAGCGGCTCGACTGGCTGGAACTGCGCCTCGCCTTCCATCAAGATCCGGATCGGGCCCTACCCGAAGCCTTGAAGTTCGCCCGCTCCGACCGCCATCCGAGGCTCTGCTTCCAGGCCCTCCGCCTCGGCCTCGAACGCCTCATGGACACGGGCCGCCAGGATGAAGTTCAACCGGCGCTGGATGCCTTCCTCGCACGCCACCCCAAGAGCACCGGTGCCTGGGAAGCCGCGCTCATGCGCTTGGCCAACCGCCTCAGCGCCGGGCACCCGACGGAGAACGACCTCGCCGAGGCCCGCCGCCTCCACCAGCAACCCCTGCCCGGCTTCCAGGCCCGGGCCCGGACCCTTCTCGGCCAATACCTCCTCGCCATGGGTCGCGCCGCCGAGGTGGTGGACCTGGTGGACCCCGTGTTGGAACGGGAACCCACCCTCCTGAACCACTTCCAGCTCGGCGCCGCCCTCGCCGCCACGGGCGAGCAGGCCGAAGCGGGCGACCTGCTGCGCCTGGGCCTCGAAGCCGACCCGGGCGACCTCAGCGACACCCAGGCCAAGGAAGTCCGAAATCAGATGAAGGCGCTGCTCAAGGACTTGGAATCCAGCCCCAGATCATGAGCCATCGACCAAATAATAGTTGACACGCCCAGTCAAGATTGCACAATGGAAGGGCTCGGGAGGCCCTCATGGCGACGAGCCTGTCGCACCTCACAGGCCAGGAATACAAGTACGGCTTCAAGACGGAGATCGAGTCCGACTCGGCTCCGCCGGGGCTGTCCGAGGACATCATCCGCTTCATCAGCGCGAAGAAGGGCGAGCCCGAATGGATGCTCGCCTTCCGCCTGAAGGCTTACAAGCACTGGCAGGGCATGGCCTTCCCGGAATGGGCGAAGGTCCGCTACGAGAAGCCCGACTTCCAGAAGATCGTCTACTACAGCGCGCCGAAGGCGAAGCCCAAGCTCGCCTCCATGGACGAGGTAGACCCGGAATTGATCCGTACCTTCGAAAAGCTCGGCGTGCCCATCAATGAGCAGAAGGCCCTCGCCGGCGTCGCGGTGGATGTGGTCTTCGACTCGGTGAGCGTGACGACCACCTACAAGACGAAGCTCCGGGAGGCCGGCGTCATCTTCTGCTCCATGTCGGAAGCGATCCGCGAGCATCCCGAATTGATCCAGAAATACCTCGGCTCCGTGGTGCCCTTTTCGGACAACTTCTACGCGGCCCTCAACTCCGCCGTGTTCACGGATGGTTCCTTCGTATTCATCCCCAAGGGCGTGAAGTGCCCCATGGAACTGAATACCTACTTCCGCATCAACAACCAGGAGAGCGGCCAGTTCGAGCGCACGCTCATCGTGGCGGAAGAGGGCGCGAGCGTGTCCTACCTGGAAGGCTGCACCGCGCCCAAGTTCGACACGAACCAACTCCACGCCGCCGTGGTGGAACTGGTCGCGCTGGATGACGCGGACATCAAGTACTCCACGGTGCAGAACTGGTACGCCGGCGACAAGGACGGCGTGGGCGGCATCTTCAACTTCGTCACGAAACGCGGCCTCTGCAAGGGCAAGCGCTCCAAGATCAGTTGGACCCAAGTCGAGACCGGTTCCGCCATCACCTGGAAGTACCCGAGCTGCGTGCTGCTGGGCGACGACAGCATTGGCGAGTTCTACTCCGTGGCGCTGACGAACCACAAGCAGCAGGCGGACACCGGCACGAAGATGATCCACCTCGGCCGCCGGACGAAGAGCACGATCATCTCCAAGGGCATCAGCGCGGGCGAAAGCAGCAATGCCTACCGCGGCCTCGTGAAGGTCGGCCCCAAGGCGGACGGCGCGCGCAATTTCAGCCAGTGCGATTCCATGCTCATCGGCCAGGCCAGCGGCGCCCACACCTTCCCCTACATCGAGGTTCAGAACAACTCGGCGAAGGTGGAGCACGAGGCGACGACGAGCAAGATCGGCGAAGAACAGCTCTTCTACTTCCAGCAGCGCGGCATCCCCGCCGAGGACGCCGTGAGCATGATCATCAACGGCTTCTGCAAGGAAGTCTTCCGCGAGCTGCCCATGGAGTTCGCCGTGGAAGCCACCAAGCTCCTGAGTCTCAAGCTCGAAGGCAGCGTCGGATGAATAAGCACTATCCACAGATTTCACAGATTCCACAGATGACTTTGGTGGAGCCTGCTTTTTTTCAATCTGTGGAATCTGTGAAATCTGTGGATGACCGGAGTTGAAATGCTTTCCATCACGAACCTGAGCGCATCCGTCGGCGATAAGCCAGTCCTCAAGGGCATCACCCTGGAGGTCGGCGCGGGCGAGGTCCACGCCATCATGGGGCCCAACGGCAGCGGCAAGAGCACGCTGGGCAAGGTGCTCGCGGGGCATCCGGCCTACGAGGTGACCGAAGGCACGGTGCTCTACCAGGGCAAGGACCTGCTGGCGATGGAGGCCGATGAGCGCGCGCGGCTCGGGCTCTTCCTCGGCTTCCAGCATCCCATCGAGGTGCCGGGCGTGAGCAACGCCCAGTTCCTGCGCCTCGCCTACAACAAGCAGGCCGAGGCCGCCGGGCGCGACGAGCTGGACCCGCTGGAATTCGACGACTTCATCAAGGCGAAGCTGAAGGTGGTCGCCATGAAGGAGGAGTATCTGGATCGCGGTCTCAACGAGGGCTTCTCCGGCGGCGAACGCAAGCGCAACGAGATCCTTCAAATGGCCGTGCTGGATCCCCGGCTCGCCATCCTGGATGAGCTGGACTCGGGCCTGGATGTGGACGCGCTCCGCATCGTCGGCGACGCGGTGAACACCATGCGCGGCCCGAACCGCGCCATCCTGCTCGTGACGCACTATCAGCGTCTGCTGGACCACATCCCCGCCGACAAGGTGCACATCCTCAGCGGCGGGCGCATCGTCGCCTCCGGCGGTCCCGAACTGGCGCTGCGCGTGGAGAAGGAAGGCTACGACTGGCTCGCGGTGGGCGCATGAGCGTCCTCGCAGCGTCCAGCCTCGTGACGGACCTGCTGGCCCGGCCCCGGCCCGAGGGTTGGGCGGGCCTGCGCGCGGCGTCCGAATCCCGCGCGGAGCGGCTCGGCCTGCCCACGACGAAGCAGGAGGATTGGAAATACCTCGACCTGTCCGCGCTGGGCGAAACGACCTTCGCCCCGGCTCCGGCCGCGGAGGTGGACATCCGGGATCGCATCCTGCCCGAGGCCCGGGGCGGACGGCTCGTCTTCGTGAACGGCCGCCCGGACCCGCACCATTCCTGCGTCTCCGGCCTGCCCGCGGGCGTGCGCCTCATGTCCCTCTCCCAGGCGAGCGAAGCGGCTTCCGCCCTGGGCACGGTGCTCGATCCCGACACGATGGACGCCTTCGCCGCGCTCAACACGGCCCGGTTCAGCGACGGTGCCTTCATCTTCGTGCCCCGGGGCGTGAAGGTGGGCGCGCCCTTGCACCTGCTTTTCCTCACGAAGGGCGATCAGCCCTGCTTCACCCTGCCCCGCATCCTCATCGTCCTGGAGCGGGGTGCCGAAGCCGAGCTCATCGAGGAACACACGGGCGAAGGCATCTACCTGAGCGCACCCGTGGTGGAAGTCAAGCTGGCGGAGAATGCCCAGCTCCGCCATGAGCGCGTGCAGCGCCAGTCCGACGCGGCCTTCCACCTTGGCAGCCTCGCGGCGGATCTGGCTCGGGATGCGCGCTATGAAAGCCGGACGATCTCTTTCGGCGCGAAGCTGAGCCGCGAAACGCCCTCCGCCACCCTCGCCACCGGCACGGAACTGACCCTCGATGGCCTCGCGCTGCTAGATGGGGCCCAGGTCTCCGACACCCACAGCACCATCCGCCATGCCGCCCCGAACGCTCAAAGCCGCCAGACCCACAAGGCCATCGTGGATGGCTCGGCCCGGGCCATCTTCAACGGCCGCATCCTCGTCGCGCCCTTCGCCTCGGGCACCGACGCCCAGCAGCAGAGCCGCAACCTCCTGCTCTCGGACCAGGCCCGGGTGGACACCAAGCCCCAGCTTGAGATCGAGAACGACGATGTGAAGTGCGCCCACGGCGCGGCCATCGGGCAGTTGGACCCCGACGAGCTGTTCTACCTCCAGAGCCGCGGCATGGATCTTCCCACCGCGAAGAACCTGCTCACCTACGGCTTCGCCTCCGACCTCATTGGCCGCATCCCCGTGGCAAGCCTGCGGCGGTCCCTGCGCCAGCAGGTGCTGGCCCGCACCCACGCGAGCCTGGGAGAGCTGGCATGACGACGACGGCCACCTTCGATGTCGCCAAGGTCCGCGCGGACTTTCCGCTGCTATCCCGGGAGTTGAACGGCAAGAAGGTCGTCTACTTGGACTCCGCCGTGAGCGGCCAGATGCCCCTGCCCGTCATCGAGCGCATGAGCCATTACGAAAAGCTCGAACACACGAATGTCCACCGGGGCGTTTCCACTCTCAGCCAGCTCGCGACGGATGCCTTCGAGGCCGCGCGGGTGAAGGTGCAGCGCTTCCTCAACGCCGCGTCCGATAAGGAGATCATCTGGACCCGGGGCGCCACCGAGGCTCTCAACCTCGTCGCCCAGACCTGGGGCCGGGCGAATGTGAAGGTGGGGGACGAGATCCTCCTCAGCGCCATGGAGCACCACGCCAACATCGTGCCCTGGCAGATGCTGGCGGAGGAGAAGGGCGCGACGATCCGCGTGATCCCCATGAGCGACGCGGGCGAACTGGTGCTCGACCAGCTCGAATCGCTGGTCACGGAGAAGACCAAGGTGCTCGGCCTCACCCATGTGTCCAATGTGCTCGGCACCGTGAATCCGGTTCGCGACATCATCGCCCGGGCCAAGGCCGTGAACCCGAGCCTTGTCGCGGTCATTGACGGGGCCCAGGCCGTGCCCCACCTCAAGGCCGATGTGCGGGAACTCGGCGCGGACTTCTATGCCTTCAGCGGCCACAAGCTGAGCGGACCCACGGGTATTGGCGTCCTCTACGGAAGGCTTGATCTGCTTGAAGCCATGCCTCCCTGGCACGGCGGCGGCAACATGATCCGCAGTGTGAGCTGGGAGAAGACCACCTACATGGGCGCGCCGACAAAATTCGAGGCGGGTACGCCCCCCATCGCCGCCGCCATCGGGCTCGGCGCGGCGCTGGATTATGTGAGCGCCCTCGGCCTCGACCGCATCGCCGCCCACGAGCACGAGCTTCTGGAGGATGCGACGGCGCGGCTGTCGAAGATTCCGGGCCTGCGGGTCATCGGCACGGCGAAGCACAAAGCCTCCGTCCTCTCCTTCGTCGTGGAAGGCATCCACCCCCACGACATGGGCACGATCCTGGATTCCGAAGGCATCGTCGTGCGCGCGGGCCACCACTGCGCCCAGCCCGTGATGACGCGCCTCGGCATCCCCGCGACGACCCGGGCCTCCTTCGCCTACTTCAACACGAGCGCCGAGGTCGAGGCGCTGGAAGCCGCCGTCCTCAAGGCCGTCGAGATCTTCGGGTAGCCCATGGCCGACATGCGCGAGCTGTACCAACAGGTGATCCTGGAACACAACAAGAAGCCCCGCAACTTTGGGAAGCTGGAAGCCTGCACCCATCACGCGGATGGCCACAACCCGCTCTGCGGCGATCAGCTCCAACTCACGATGCAGGTCCAGGATGGCCGCATCGCGGATATCAAGTTCGAAGGCAGCGGCTGCGCCATTGATGTGGCCTCGGCCTCACTCATGACCGGAGCCGTGAAGGGCAAAACCACCGATGAGGCGAGCCGCATGGCCGATCAGTTCCGCGCCCTCGTACGCGGCGAACTGGACCCCGCCCAACCCCACGACCTCGGCAAGCTCACCCTCTTCGAAGGTGTGAAGGACCTGCCCAGCCGCGTGAAGTGCGCCGTCCTCCCCTGGGCCACCCTCCGCAGCGCGCTCAAAGGCGAAGCCGAAGCGAGTACGGAATGAACAACCATCCACAGATTTCACAGATTTCACCGATTCCGTTTTCAAATCTGTGGAATCTGTGAAATCTGTGGATAGAAAGCTTCCCTATGCCTAAGATCGCCGAGATCGAATACACGCCGAACCCTAACGCGGTGAAGTTCCAGCTCAAGGAGCCGGTGGCACTGGGCTTTCCGAAGAGCTTCCCGAGCAAGGAGATCGCCGAGGCGGACGAGCTGGCGAAGGGCCTCTTCGCCGTGGGTCATGTGGTGTCCGTGTTCATGCAGGAGAAGTGGCTCACCGTCACGAAGGATGACGGCGCCACCTGGCCCGAGCTGCTGCCCAAGCTCGCCGCGCCCATCCGCAGCGCGCCCTCGGCCACCGGCCATGCCCCGGATCAGGCGCCTAAGCGGGAATTCGGGGCCTTGTACGACCCCAATGACGAAGTGCTCAAGCAGGTCCAGAAAGTGCTCGACGAAGCCATCCTCCCGGCGCTGGCCGCGGATGGCGGCGGCTTGGAGTTGGTGGGCCGCCACGAAAAGCAGGTGATGATCCGCTACCAGGGCGCCTGCGGCACCTGCCCCGCGAGCCTCACCGGCACGCTGGCCGCCATCGAAGGGCTCGTCCAGAAAGAGATTGATCCCGAGCTGGTGGTGATCTCGGTATGAGCAAGGCCCGCCACGCCGTGCTCGTACATGGCATGGGCCGCACGCCGCTCTCCATGCTGCTCCTCGCCGCGCGGCTCCGACAGCGGGGGATCCGCAGCACGACCTTCGGCTACTTCGCGGGCCGCGGTTCCTTCGACGCCATCGCGGCGCGTCTCGCGGAAAGACTCTCGACGCAGCCCGAAGGCTACCTCGCCATCGGGCATTCGCTCGGAGGCTTGCTTCTGCGGAAGGCCATCGCGTGCCTTCCTGAAACGGCGCGGCCCGCCCACCTCTTCCTGCTCGGCACGCCCAATCAACCTTCGCGCCTCGCCCAACGCCTGCGCCACCGCCCGATCTATCGCGCGCTCACGGGAGACGCGGGGCAGTTTCTGGCGGATGAAGCGCGCCTCGACGCCCTCGAAGATCTCGACCTTCCCATCACCGTGATCGCCGGAACGGCAGGTCCGACCTGGGCTAAAGGCCCTTTCCGGGAAGAACCCAACGACGGCGTCGTCGCGCTAGCCGAAACAAGGCTCGCAGGGGCGGAGCTGCGCGCTCTGCCCCTGCTTCACACCTTCCTCATGAACAGCGCCGAGGTGGCAGACCTCATCGCCGAGAAGGCGCGTTGAGAACCTATCGGGGATCCAATGAATTAGATCCCGAACGAGTAGAGATCTCGGTATGAAGAACGGGCATCGGACTTCGGGTTTCAGGCGTCGGGCTTAGGCATCATCGCCCAGGCCCAACCACCTAACTCATCCCATTTGTAGGTGCGTTGGTCGGGCCGCGATCAACGCACCACGGCCCAACGCCCGACGCCCAAATTCCGGTACTTCACCAGATCTTCACCCGCTCCTTCGGCGCGAGGTAGAGCTTCTCACCCTCCTTGGGTTTGAAGGCGTCGTACCAGGCGTCCAGGTTGCGGACGGTCTCGGCGCGGAACTTCGCCGGGGCGTGGCCATCGCCGATGACTTGGGCGCGGAGCGCCTTGTCCCGGGCCTTGGCCCGCCAGGCCTGGGCGAAGGCGAGGAAGAAGCGCTGGTCGCCCGTGAAGCCTTGAATGACCGGCGCGGGCTTGCCGTGGAGCGACTTCTTGTAGGCGAGGTAGGAAATGGTGAGGCCCGACACATCGGCGATGTTCTCGCCAAGGGTCTGCTGGCCGTTCACATGAAGACCGGGAAGCGGTTCATAGGCGTCGTACTGGGCCACGAGGCGCTGGCCTGCGGCCTTGAAGTGGGCCTGATCCTCGGGCGTCCACCAGTTGGCGAGGCGGCCTTCGGCGTCGAACTCCGCGCCGGTGTTGTCGAAGCTGTGGCTGATCTCGTGGCCGATGATGGCGCCGATGGCCCCGTAGTTGCTCGCCGGGTCCGCCTTGGGATCGAAGAAGGGCGCTTCCAGGATCGCGGCGGGGAAATTGAGCGCGTTCTGGAGTGGCAGGTTCACGGCGTTGACGGTCTGGGGCGTCATCCACCACTCGCCACGATCCACGGCCTTGCCGAGCTTGGCGATCTGGAAGCGGTACTCGAAGAGATTCGCGCGACGCGCGTTGCCGAGCGCGTCATCGGGGCGGATCTCAAGGGAGGCATAGTCGCGCCAGGTCTCGGGATAGCCCACGCCCACCCGCAGCGTGGCGATCTTGGCCTTGGCCTTCGCCTTCGTCGCGGGCGTCATCCAATCCAGGCTGTCCACCCGCTCGTTGAAGGCGGCCATGAGGTTGTGGACCATATCCTGCACCATGCGCTTGGAGCTGGCCGGGAAGTAGCGGGCCACATAGATGCGCCCCACCGCGTCACCGAGGGCGCCGTTCACCGCGCCGATGGCGCGCTTGTCCCGCGCCCGTTGCTGGGGCACGCCGGAAAGGTCCCGGCCGTAGAAGTCGAAGGCGAGGGTGGCGAAGGCCTTGGGCAGGAGTCCCGCGCTATCGCTCAAGAGGTGGAAGCGAAGGTAGTCCTTCCAGGTTTCCAGGGGCTCGCTCGCCACGAGCGCCGACAGGCCCACGATACCCGAGGGCTGCCAGGCATTAATAACCTTCTGATCCCCCAGCCCGGCGGCCTTGAAGAACGCGCTCCAGTCCAGGCCTGGCGCCTTGGTGGCGAACTGATCCACGGGCCAGGGGTTGTTGGCCTTGTGCACATCCTGGCTCTCCACGAGCCCTTCCTGGACCTTCGCGATCTTCATCTCCAGGTCGAAGATCGTTTTCGCCTTCGCCTCGGCCTCGGGCGTACCAGCCGCCTTCAGGATCCCGGCGATGTAGGCCTGGTACTTGGTCCGAAGGGCCGCCATGGCGGGATCCGCGCCGAGGTAGTACTCCCGGTCCGGCATCCCGAGACCGCCCTGCATGAGATAGGCCATGGCGTGATCGGGGTCTTCCAGCCCCTGCGTCACCCACACGCCGAAGAGGTCGGAGGTCTGGAAGTTGGTGTTGTTGAGAGGGTCCACATCCGCCCGAACCTGCTCGCCAAGAACCCT
Organism: Acidobacteriota bacterium; assembly: GCA_018269025.1. Lineage (GTDB taxonomy): Bacteria > Acidobacteriota > Holophagae > Holophagales > Holophagaceae > JAFDVN01. Next base: position 11,005 of record JAFDVN010000121.1, read on the forward strand.
CGACAGGTCCGCCGTGGAATGGAGGGCCGAGATCGCATCCAAATCCGCCTTGAGGGGTGCGAGGCCCCGCTTCTCGATGCCGGCCTCGTCCATGTAGGCGGCGTAGTAGTCGGCGATCCGACGGGCATCCGAGCCCTTCGCCGGATGGGAGGCCCCCGCCTCGCGGATGATCGCCGCCGTGCGCGATTCGGCCTTGTTGAAGAGCAGGAGGAAGTTACCGGTGCTGGAGCGATCCGGCGGGATGACGGTGGCCTTGGCCCAGCCGCCATTGGCGTAGGCCTCGAAGTCATCGCCCGGCTTCACAGAGAGGTCCATGCCCGCCCGAGGCGCGGCCTGGACCTGGGATGCCGCCTTCGCCTTGGCGGGGGCGGTTTGGGCGACCTGAGCGGTCTGAGCTGCCAGGGCCAGCCCGGGCCCGATGAGGATTCCTGCGGTGAGCGCCAATCGGATGCGGTGCATACGGCCTCCCTCGGTTCCATTGAACCTGCTTCAGGACACGGGCGGGAGGGGGAACCGTTTAGGCAATTTCCTGGCCCTTGCTGGGTTCTGGCGGTATCCTGGTCGTTCTGCCGGGCGCCCTTTCAGGGTAGTGACCCGGGATTCCAGCCCTGCCCGGAAGGCGGGGCAACCAACGAGGTGGACTTCATGTCCAAACTGCTAGATCAGATCAAAGGCCACGGCACCAAGCAGGTGGGTGGCATCACCGTGCTCGACCAGGGACTCCTGGACGGGAGCGAGTCCGGGAACGAGTTCCTGGCCGCGCTGCAGGGCGAAACCCGGGCGCTCCGCGAGGAGCAGGTCGTCCGCGGCGTCGTCATGGAGATCCGCGGCAAGGATGTCATCGTGGACATCGGCTACAAGGGCTCGGGCACCATCAACATGGACGAGTTCAACAACCCCGACGGCACGCCCGGCGTCGCGGTGGGTGACATCGTCGAGGTGCTCGTCGAGCACCTGGAAGACGCGCACGGCAATGTGCGCCTCTCCAAGGACCGCGCTGAGAAGATGAAGATCTGGGACGAGGTCGAGAAGGCCTTCCGTTCCAACATGACCGTGCACGGCACCGTGCTGGAGAAGGTCAAGGGCGGTCTCGCCGTGGACATCGGCATCCGCGCCTTCCTGCCCGGCAGCCAGGTGGACAGCAAGCCCGTCCGCAACCTGGATCCCTTCATCGGCAAGTCCTTCGACATGAAGGTCATCAAGGTCAACCGCCGCCGCGGCAACATCGTCCTGTCCCGCAAACTCTTCCTGGAGACGATCAACGCCTCCCTGAAGGAAGAGACGCTGGCTGGCCTCGAAGAGGGCAAGCTGGTCGAGGGCGCCGTCAAGAACATCACCGAATACGGCGCGTTCATTGACCTGGGCGGCGTGGATGGTCTGCTGCACATCACCGACATGTCCTGGGGCCGCCTGAACCACCCCTCCGAGATGTTCCAGGTGGGCGACAAGGTCGAAGTGGCCGTCCTCAAGTACGACAAGGACACGGAGCGCGTCTCCCTCGGCTACAAGCAGAAGTTCGCGGATCCCTGGCTCTCCGTCGAGGAGCGCTACCCGATCAACGCGCTCGTGAAGGGCAAGATCGTCTCGATCACCGACTACGGCGCCTTTGTGGAGCTGGAGCCCGGCATCGAAGGTCTCGTGCATGTCTCCGAGATGAGCTGGAACAAGAAGGCCAAGTCCGCCAAGGGCCTGGTCAACCTGGGCGACCAGGTCGAGGCCCAGATCCTCCAGGTGGATTCCGAGAACCGCCGCATCTCCCTCGGCATGAAGCAGATCACCCCGAACCCCTGGATGGCCATCGCCGAGAAGTACCAGCCCGGCCAGGTCGTCACGGGCACGGTGCGCAACATCACCGAGTTCGGCGCCTTCGTGGAGCTGGAAGAGGGCGTGGATGGCCTCATCCACATCTCCGACTTCTCTTGGACCAAGAAGGTCAAGCACCCCGGCGAGCTCGTGAAGAAGGGCGACAGCGTCACCGCCAAGGTGCTCGCCATTGATCCGCTCGCCCAGCGCATGAGCCTCGGCGTCAAGCACCTCGAGCCCAATGTGTGGGAACTCTTCTTCGAGAACCACAGCGTCGGCACCACCGTCACCGGCAAGATCGCCCGCCTGACCGACTTCGGCGCCTTCGTGGACCTGGGCGATGGCATCGAGGGCCTGGTGCACATCTCCGAGATCGCCCGCCACCGCGTGGACGACATCACCAAGGAGTTCCAGCCCGGCCAGGAGCTCACGATGAAGATCGTGAAGCTGGATCCCGTGGAGCGCCGCATCGGCCTCTCCGTGAAGCAG
>JAFDVN010000122.1 GCA_018269025.1 Acidobacteriota bacterium
AGTTCCACGAAGGGCGCGTCCGGGCCCTTGCGGGGCGGACCGAGGCGTCGCGTCACTTCAAGGAGGATCTGCTCCAACTCCATGAAACCGCCGTCGTAGAAGGCGTATTCGGTGTCGCAGTAGACGCAGCGCAGGGGGCAGCCGGTGAGACGGATGAAGAGGCAGGCCCGGCCCGCCCGGGTGCCTTCGCCCTGGATGGAATGGAAGATCTCGTTGACCTTGAAGCGCATAAACCCCTGGGGTCCTGCCCCGTAGGCATTCTATCCTTCGGCCTTCCCCGCCTTGCCATGCCTCTGTCCCAGGAGCCCCGATGACCTTTCGTCCGACCCTTCTGATTCCGGCCCTGGCCTGTGCCCTGGTGGCTCAAGCGCCGGCACCCTCCCTCGCAGGGCACTGGGAGGGCGCGCTCCAGCTTCCCGGAGGCGGGGGTCTGAAGATCACCCTGGACCTGAAGGAGGACGGTTCGGCGGTCACCGGTGATCTGGCCGCGCCCGATCAGAGCCCCAAGGCCTTTCCCATCGCGGGGGCCGAGCGGAAGGATGGTCGCTTCGCCTTCCAGGTTCCCGCTATTCCCGGCGGTGCCCATGCGGCGTTCACCCTCAGCGCGGATGGCCAGAAGATGGAGGGCCAGTGGTTCCAAGGCAACCAGTCCCTGCCCCTCACTCTGTCCCGGGGCCATGTAGAAGTGCCCAACCCCATCAAGGACGCCTACACCAAGCAGGAATTCGATATCCCCATGCGGGATGGGGTGAAACTCCACACGGTCGTCTACCTGCCCAAGGACGACAAAGCCGACCATCCCATCCTCATGCAGCGCACGCCCTACTCGTCGGCCCCTTACGGAGAAGGCAAGTTCAAGCGGAATGTGGGCCCTTCCAAGCTCTTCCTGGACCAGGGCTACATCGTCGCGTACCAGGACTCCAGAGGCCGCTGGATGAGCGAGGGCAAGTTCGTGGACATGCGGCCGGAGGATCACGCCAAGACCGGCGGCGTGGATGAATCCACGGACACCTACGACACCATTGACTGGCTCGTGAAGCACCTGCCGCACAACAACGGGAAGGTGGGCCTCTGGGGCATCAGCTATCCGGGCTACTACGCGGCCTGTTCCCTCATCGGCAGCCACCCGGCCTTGAAGGCCGTGAGTCCGCAGGCGCCCATGAACGATCTCTGGATCGGCGACGACAGCTACCACAACGGGGCCTTCCAGCTCGCCGCGAACTACTCGTTCTCCACTTTCTTCAAGTCCACCCACCCCAAACCCACGGCGGACGAACCGGAACCTTTGGATGTGGGCACGGAGGACGGCTACTTCTTCTACAAGAGCCTCAACCCGCTCACCGCCGAGGCCGACAAGCGCTTCAAGGATTGGGACCCCACCTTCGCCGAATACCTCAAGCACACGAGCTACGACGCCTACTGGCAGTCCCGCAACCTGAGCCAACACCTCAAAGGCGTGAAGCCCGCTGTGCTGGTCGTCGGCGGCTGGTTCGACGGGGAGGATCTCTACGGCGCGCTCCACACCTACGGCGCCATTGAGAAGCAAAATCCGGGCGCGGACAACCGCCTCGTGATGGGGCCCTGGTTCCACGGCCAGTGGGCGAGCGGCCACGCGACCTCCATGGGCCTGGCGCGCTTTGGCGAGGACACCTCCGCCTGGTACCAGAAGGAAGTGGAGCTGCCCTTCTTCAACCACTACCTGAAGGGCGGGCCGGACCCGAAGCTCGCGGAAGCGACGATCTTCGAGACCGGCTCCAATCAATGGAAGCGCTTCGAGGCTTGGCCGCCCCGGACCGCGAAGCCCGTCACCTTCTACTTCCAGCCCGAAGGTGGCCTGTCCTTCACCAAGCCGGACGCCAAGGGCGGCGCGGATTCCTTCGTCTCCGACCCCAACAAGCCCGTGCCCCACACAGAAAAAGTGACGCTGGACTACGACCGGGAGTACATGACGGCCGATCAGCGCTACGCCGCGACCCGGCCCGATGTGATGGTCTATTCGACCGAACCGCTGAAGGAGGATGTGACCCTCGCGGGGCCGCTGAAACCCGAGCTTTGGGTGTCCACCACGGGCACGGATTCGGATTGGGTCGTGAAACTCATTGATGTGTTCCCCGAAGACGCCAAGGACCCCGAAGGCACCCCGGACGGCTTCCACTACGGCGGTTACCAGATGCTCGTGCGGGGCGACACGATCCGCGGCAAGTTCCGCGACAGCATTGAGCATCCCAAGCCCTTCACGCCGGGCAAGCCCACGAAGGTCGCGTTCACGCTCAACGATGTGTGCCACACCTTCAAGAAGGGGCACCGCGTCATGATCCAGGTGCAATGCTCCTGGTTCCCGGTGGTGGACCGCAATCCCCAGGTCTTCTGCGACATCCCCAGCGCGAAGCCTTCCCAATTCAAGAAGGCGACCCAGACGATCTACCACGACGCCGCCCGGGCGAGCCGCATCGAGGCGCTGGAACTGCCGTGAGGCTGGCGACTGGAGGCAAGAGGCCGGAGGGGCGTCGCCGTTCCTCCAGCCTCCAGCCTCCGGTCTCCGGCCTACCTTATGGACCAGCCCCCATCCAGCGTCAGCACCTGGCCCGTGAGGTAGGGGCTCTCCGCCGCGTAGCGGAGGGCTCGCGCCAAATCGTCAGGCGTGCCGATGCGGCGCAGCAGGGTCGCCGCTTTGAGCGCTTCCACATCGTCATGGTCGCCGGGCAGCGCGGTGCCGAGGGCATGGCCGACCACGCGCACCTTCGGCGCGAGGGTGCGCGCGAGACCGGGCACCAAGGCCCCGAGTCCTGCCTTGGCGGCGGTGTAGGGAAGGCGCTTGAGGAAGGGCCGGTGCATCGCGGCATCCAGGATGAACTGGAGGCAGGCCCCCTCCGACATACGCGGCGCGACGGCCTGGGCCACCAGCAGCGGGAAGGCCTGGTTCACACGCCAGGTGGCTTCCAGGGAGTCCATGGTCCAGCTTCCGATGGGTTGCTCGGGAAAACTCCCCGCCAGGATGACTACGCCATCCAATTCCAGATCCGTGAGGTCCGCGGTCATGCGCGTGGAAAGGTTCGGGTCGGCGGCATCCCATACCAGACGGGTGGCACCCAAGGACTCGGCCCAATCTTCTCCCTCCCAGGGCCGGGAGCTAGTGAGCACGAGGTCGTGATCCGGCACGAGGCGTTCCGCCAGGGCCCGGCCCAGCCGGGAGCGTCCCCCGGCGAGGAGCCATTTTGGTCTTTGGCGTTCGTCCCGCGTCTGCATGAGAATCAACTCTAGCCAGGCCCATGAGGTGACATGAACCCCTATCTCCGCAGGATCCGCTGGCGCCTTGGATGGATGAGCGCGCTCTGCCTGCTCGTGGCCATCGGCGGCTTCATCCTCACCCAGTGGGTCTACAGCTTTTCGGACGACCAGTGCTCCTGGAAGGTCATCAAGGGACGGGTGATCATTTCGGAGATCCTCCCCGGCGGCGTGGCGGAAGAGGCGGGGCTGCTGGAAGGCGATCAGCTTCTCAGCATCCAGGGCCACAAGATCGCCGGCTCCCAGCAGGGCACCCGGGAGGCCCAGGACCTCATCAATTCCAAGACGGAGGGCACGGTGTTGTCCTACGCCGTGCAACGCAAGGACCGCGTCCTCTACCTGCCCGTGCGGCTCGTGAAGCCTATGGACTGGAGCCGGGTCGTGGGACTCACGACGGCGCTCCTGGCCTGGCTCCTAGGCCTCCTGGTGGTGATTTCCGCGCCCGAACGCAAGAGCAGCCGCCACTTCTTCTACATCGCCTGCACTTGGCTGCTCTTTGTGAACGGCACCGGATTTGGCGTGGGCTCCGCGCCGCTGTGGATGCTGTGGTGCCTCATCCTGGGCAACCTCGTCGCGCTGGCCCTCGGCCCGCCTCTCATCCTCCATTTCTTCCTGCGCTTCCCCTATCCCCATGAACTCCGCAAGAAGGCCGGGTTCATCAAGGCGGTTTACGGAACCTTCGCCGTCCTGGCGGTGATGGCGGGCATTGCCACGCTGCTGTCTCCCATGGGCACGCCCGTACTGGACGCGATGAGCATTCCGCGGCCCCCGGCCGACGCGCTAAAGGTCTTCGGCACGATTCAGGGCATGGTTCAGCTCACGCTGCTCATCACGATTCTGAGCGCGGCGATGCACTTCTTCATCTCGGGCTTTATCAAGCTGGAACCCAAATTCAAGAAGGCGGTGCTGCCTTGCCTCATCGTCACCCTGGCGGTGCTGTTGGAACAGCTCATGTCCGCCTATCTCGGCGTGCGGAATGGCGGCAGCCTTCTTTTCGCCCGCCAGCGCTGGGTGCTGCTGCTGCCCCTGCCGCTGCTTCCACTGGCCTTCGCCTATTCGGTGATCCGCTTCGGCCTCTTCGAGGTGCGCAAGGCCCTGCTCCGCTGGGCGAGCTACACCGCGATCATGGGCCTGGTGCTGGCGCTCTACTTCGGCGGCATCGTCTGGCTCTTCGCCGAAGGCATTTCTTCCGTCTCGACGCTTTGGATGGGCGTGCTGGTCGGCTGTCTCGCCCTGCCGTTGAGTGCGCTCCGCACCCGAGCCGTGCGCAAGATCCGCAAGCTCTTCCACCGGGATGCGGAGACGGCGCGGGAGCAGGTGCTCGGCGCGCTGCGGGACACCCGCAAGCGACTGAGCGAGGAAGGCGTCTACCAGGCTCTCTCCGAAGGCATTCAGGCCGCGATGCATCCCTCCGGCCTTTGGGTGCTGCCCTTCCAGGACGATGCGCTCACCCTGCCCGCCTGCGAAGGCTTCGGAGCCGAGACGCTGCGCCTGCCCGGCACCCTCGCCCGCCATGCCCGGGACAACAGGGAGCTGGTGCTTGGCCTGGGAAGCGAGGAAGCGGACTGGATCCGCGAGCAGGGCGAAGGCCTCCGCGCCCATGTGAACGCGCTGGAAGCGCAGGTGCTACTCCTCCTCATGGTGGCCGAGAAGCCCCACGCGGCGATCCTCCTCGGCAGCAAATACGCGGAGCTGGGCTATGGTCGAAAGGACCGCGACCTGCTCCGCGAAGCGGCCATCAACGGCGGCGTCATTTTGGAAACCGCCGTAATGCACAAGCGGCTCGTCCTGCAAGAACGCGCCACCCAGGAGCTGGACACGGCGCGCAAGATCCAGGAAGGGCTCGTCACGCGGATTCCGCCCCAGATGCCGGGCTTCCAGCTCGCGTTGCGCCTGGAACCTGCCTTGGAAACCGGTGGCGACCTGCTCTTCGTGAAGAAGCGCCCCAGCGGCAAATGGCTCGCCGCCGTGGGCGATGTGAGTGGCAAGGGCCTCGCGGCGGCGCTTTACATGGCCCAGGCCACGGCACTGCTGGAGCAGGCGACCCAGCTTGAAGACCGCCCGCTCGAAAGCATCCTCCACGGCCTGGATGAAACGCTCCGCCACCTGCTTGGCAACAACGGCTTCCTCACGCTCATCCTCGTGGAATGGGATGAGGGCGGCGCCTACCGCCTCGCTCGGGCGGGCCATCCCGGTGCGCTGTTGATGGAAGAGTCCGGCGAAGGCCGGGAACTGGTGCCCAAGGGGCGCGGCCTGGGCTTGCGTCCGGCCGGCCCCCGGGACTGGGAGATCCAGGAAGGCGTCCTGCCGCCGAAAGCCTGGCTCGTGCTCTACAGCGACGGGCTTTCCGAGGCCATGGACAAGCGCGGCGAACTCTACGGCCTGGGGCGGATGCGCGCCCAGCTCCGCAGGCTTTGGGCCACCGGGAGTCCCCGCGCGGCCTGCGAAGCCCTGTTCCGGGATGTGGCGTCCTTCGATGCCCAGAACCGGGATGACCGGACCCTGTTTATCCTGGGACGGGAGGCAGCCCTATGAACGCGCCGCGACAGTCCCCCGTCACCCTCCTGCTCGCCGGGTTGCTGGCCGCCAACTTGGGCCTGCTCTGGGTCCAGGGCGCCCAGTTGAATCGCCAGCACGACACCCTTCGCCAACTCCATTCGGACATCGCCGATCTCACGGACGCGCTGGACGCCTACGCCAACAGCGGCGATGACGGCTCGGGCGATCCCCAGGATGATGGCGGCACGGTGTGGGCCCCCGCCGCGCATCGGCATCATCCGCGCCCTGGAAATCTCGTCCGCGCCCGCTACCAGGAACCCCCGTCCAGCTCCGCCCAACCCGCGAACCCGCCCGCCGAGCAGGACGGCATGGACCAGGGCCGCAAGGACATCGAAGATGCCAACAAGTCCGCCCGGGACGCCGTCGCCAAGGCCCGGGAGGATCAGGAGAAACTCTCCATCTCAGAGAACTACCGCAAAGGTCAGGAAGAGCGGAAGGTACAGGAGGCCCAGTACGCCTGGACCCGCTGGGTGTGGGCCGCGCTGGCCTTCCTCATCGTCGCTTTCGCCGTCCGCGCCTGGATCATCAAGCGGAACGGATGAGCCTGCACGACTATCTCCGCGAGGACCCGGCCTGTCGCCGGCTCGCGGAAGGCGCGGTGCATTGCGTCGCGCCGCTGCTGGAGGACCCCGACCCCGAGCTGGTGCTGGACCAGCTCGAAGAGTGGTCCTCCGAATTGGCCGCGCGGATGCCCCTGCCCTGGGATCTGGACGAGGCGGTCGAGCGTCTCAACATCTTCCTCTTCCACGAACTGGGATTGGAAGGCGACCGCGCCACCTACGACGACCCCCGCAACGCCGTGCTGCCGGAAGTCATGCGCCGCCGCCGTGGAATGCCCATCGCGCTTTCGATCCTGTGGATTGATCAGGCGCGGCGGCTGGGCTTCGAGGCCGCGGGCGTAGGCCTGCCCGGCCACTTCATCACGGCCCTTCAACTTCCCGGCGGCTTGCGCTTCTTCGACCCCTTCCACGGCGGCTCCGAGGTGGATGAGCCCCAAGCCGAAACCCTTGTGCGCGGCGCGACCCGAGGCCGCGTGCCCTTCCATCCCGAGTTGCTCTGTCCCACCTCCGACCGCGCCGTGCTCACGCGGCTCGTGCGAAACCTGCACCTGCGTTTCTTCCGTGGTGGCGAATGGGACGAGGCCCTCTGGACCGCCACCCACCTGCTCCTGCTGGAGCCCGGCGATCCTCAAACGCTCAAAGAACGCGCCGTCGTCCACCTCAAGCGTGGCGAAGCCGATCGCGCCCTGAAAGACCTCGAATCCGCCCTCCACCTCAGCGGCGGCGCCGACGAGGAACTGGAACAATGGATGGACCAGTTGAGGCGGGGATGACACGCATTCCAAATGCAATTGAACAGAGATGAAGGGGATGAAGGGGATGAACTACACCCTATCCCCTTCATCCCTGTGAATTAATTCCTTTGAGATCCTTCACCTCATGTCGAACTCGCTCAACAAAGTCGCTGCGGTCACCTTTTCGTTCTGGGTGCTGAAGATCTGCGCGACGACGCTGGGGGAGACAGGGGGCGACCTTCTCTCCATGACGCTGAAGGTGGGCTACGCGGAGAGTTCGTTGATCCTCATCGGGATCTTTCTCGCGGTGCTATTCGTCCAACTCCGCGCGACGAAGTTTCACCCCCTTCTGTACTGGTCCGTCATCCTCCTCACGAGCACGGCGGGCACGACCATGTCCGACTTCATGGACCGCAGCCTGGGGCTCGGCTACGCCAAGGGCTCGGCCTTGCTCATCACGCTGCTCTTGGCCGCGTTGCTCGCCTGGCGACTCACCGAAGGAACCCTTTCCGTCAGCACCATCAAGACACGCCGTGCCGAGCTGTTCTACTGGACGGCCATCCTCTGTTCCAACACCCTCGGCACCGCCTTCGGCGATTACCTGTCCGACGCCTCAGGCCTGGGCTTCGCCCGCTGCGCGGCACTCATCGCCGGTGCCATCGCCCTCTGCGCCCTGCTCTACGCCACGACGAAGATCAGCCGCGTGGCCCTTTTCTGGGTCGCCTTCGTGCTGACGCGCCCCTTCGGCGCGGAATTTGGCGATGTGCTCACCAAAACCCATGCCCAGGGCGGCCTTCAGCTCGGCACCATCGGATCGTCGGCGGTGCTGATGGGCATCTTCATCCTTGGCCTCATCCTCACCCATCCCCGCGATCGCACAAATGCCACCACCTGAGCCTTGAAAGGATCTCCCATGCGCTTGAACCGCCCGATCCTCCTCGCGCTTGCCGTGCTCGCCCTCGCAGCCTTGGCCCAGGGGTGGACCTACTGGAGAATTCCCTACTCCCAGTTGAATGTGACCGCCCTTTGGTCACCGCTCCTCATCGGGATCACGCTTCTGCCGACCGTGTCTCGGTACCTCGGCCTGCACCCCCTTCTGGGCGGGCTCGCCGCCGGAGGAAGCGTGCCCTTCGTCGTCATGGCGAGGGTCGTCGTGGATGGCGTGAAGGATCCCACCTCCCACAACCTCTGGCCCTTCGAGCTGGTCATCTCGGGAGGCCTCGGCCTCCTCGTCGCCGCGACCGGGGCGTTCCTTGCATGGCTCGTCTTCCGGACCTTCCCGAGGAGAGCCGCCTGACTTCGCTTGCGCTCGATACCCCCCGGCTTCACCTGCGGCCTTTCCAATTGGACGACGCAGCCTTTGTGCTGAGGCTCCTCAACGAACCGTCTTTCATCGAGAACATCGGTGACAAAGGCGTACGGACCCTGGATGACGCCCGCCGATATCTGACGACGGGACCGATGGCCAGCTACGCGGCCCACGGCCACGGGCTGCTTGCGGTAGAGCGGACCTCCGACGGCGCGCCCATCGGCATGTGCGGCTTGTTGAAGCGGGACACCCTGGAGCATCCCGACCTGGGTTACGCGTTCTTCCCCGAAGCCTGGGGACAGGGCTACGCGCTCGAAGCCGCGCGGGCCGTGCTCCAGAACGCGAAGCGGGATCGCGTCCTCGCCATCGTGTCGCCCGGCAATGCGGCGTCCATCCGACTGCTGGAGAAACTGGGATTCACCTTTGAAGGCTTGAAGGGCTTGTATCCCGATGAACCCGAAGTGGCTGTGTACGCCAAGGAAAAGCGAATGGAACAGGGATGAAGGGGATAACCACTTCCCATCCCCTTCATCCCCTTTATCCCTGTTTCAAGGTCCTTTAGCTTTTCTGTGCCTCCACCACGGTCAGCGCCGTGAGGTGCAGGATGTCATTCAGATCGCTGTGCCGCTGGAGCACATGCACCGGCTGCTTCATGCCACAGGTGATGGGGCCGATGACTTCCGCTTCGGCGAGGCGCTGCACGAGTTTGTAGCCGATGTTGCCGCTGGCGAGGTCGGGGAAGATGAGCACATTGGCCCCGCCCTGGAGATCGGCCCAGGGATAGTTCTCCGCGAGAATCTCCGCGGATAGCGCGGCATCGGCCTGGATCTCGCCATCACAATGAAGGGTGGGCCGCGCGGCCTTCACCAGCTCCACGGCGCGCTTCACCTTGCGGGCGTCCGCGTTGTCAATGCTGCCGAAGGTGCTGTAGGACAGCATGGCCACCCGGGGTTCGATGCCGAAGCGGTCCTTGGCGAGATCGGCGGTGAGCAGCGCGATCTCGGCGAGTTCCTCGCTGCTCGGATCCATGACCATCGTCGTATCCGCGAAGAAGACGACGCGGTTCTTGAGCACCATCACATAGACACCGCAGGCGCGCTTGACGCCTTCCCGGGTGCCGATGATCTCCAGGCAGGGGCGGATCGTCTCAGGGTAGTAGCTCGTGAGGCCGCTCACGAGACCGTCCGCGTGGCCCAACTTGCACATCATCGCGCCGAAGTAGATGCGGCTCCGCATGCGGCGCAGGGCCTCATCCCGGCTTACGCCGCGGCGCTGCCGGGCGGAATGGTAGGCGTTGATGGCCTCTTCCTTGAAGGGCGCGGTCTCGGGGTCCACGATCTCCACCGAGCCCAGGTCCAGCCCCATGTCGGAAATCCGCGCCGCGACACGATCCGCGCGGCCCAGGAGGATCGGCTTGCAGATGCCTTCATCCACCATGCGCTGCACAGCGCGGAGGATGAGCGGGTGATCGCCTTCGGGAAAGACGACACGCTTGGGGTCGGCCTTGGCGCGATGAAGCACGGTGCGGATCACATCCTTGCTGCGGCCCTGAAGCGCTTCAAGTTGTTCCCGGTAGCGGGCGAAATCCTGGATGGGCGCCTTGGCGACGCCCGAATCCATGGCGGCTTTCGCGATGGCGGGCGCGACCCAGAGAAGCACGCGGGAGTCGAAGGGCTTGGGGATGATGTAGTCGGGACCGAAGGAAAAGCGCTGGCCGCCATAGGCCTTGGCGACGCTTTCGGGCACATCTTCCTTGGCGAGAGCGGCGAGGGCCTTGGCCGCGGCGAGCTTCATGGCCTCATTGATCTCTGTCGCGCGGACATCCAACGCGCCCCGGAAGATGAAGGGGAAGCCGAGCACATTGTTCACCTGGTTCGGGTAATCGCTGCGGCCCGTGGCGAGGATGATGTCGGGACGCGCGGCCTTGGCCGTCGGGTAGTCAATTTCGGGGTCGGGATTGGCCAAGGCGAAGACGATGGGCTTCGCCGCCATGCTCCGCACCATGTCGGGCGTGAGCAGGCCCTTGGCGCTGCAGCCGACGAACACATCGGCGTCCTTGATGACTTCTTCCAGCGTGCGAAGGTCCGACTTCTTGCTGAATTTCGCCTTGTAGGCGTTGATGCCTTCGGTCCTTCCGTCGTAGACGAGGCCCTTGGTGTCGCACAGCCAGAGGTTCTCCAGCCGCACGCCTGCCTCGATGAACATGTTGGCGCAGGCGATGGCGCTCGCCCCCGCGCCACTGAAGACGACCTTCACCTTGGACGCGTCTTTGCCCGCGATCTCCAGGGCGTTGAAGAGCCCCGCCGTGGCGATGATGGCGGTGCCGTGCTGGTCATCGTGAAAGACGGGGATCTTCATCTCCGCCTTGAGCCGCTTCTCGATCTCGAAGCATTCCGGGGCCTTCACATCCTCCAGGTTGATGCCACCGAAGGTGGGTTCCAGGGCCCGGACGACATGGCAGAAGCGGTCAATGTCCGTCTCATCCACCTCGATGTCGAACACATCAATGTCCGCGAAGCGCTTGAAGAGGACGCCCTTGCCTTCCATCACCGGCTTGCCGGCCAACGCGCCGATGTTGCCGAGGCCCAGGACGGCGGTGCCATTGCTTATGACCGCGACGAGGTTGCCCTTGGCGGTGTAGCGGTAGGCGTCCTCGGGGTTCTTTTCGATCTCCAGGCAGGGCTCGGCGACACCCGGGGAGTAGGCCAGCGACAGGTCCCGCGCGGTGCTCGTCGCCTTGGTGGGGACGACCTCGATCTTTCCTTTGCGGCCTTGCGAGTGGTAGTCGAGGGCTTCCTGCTTGCGGATCATCGAAACTCCAGGTCGCCCAGTTTACACCTTCGCTAGCTCCGCTCCGCGAGCTGGCTCTCCATCTGGCGCTGGGCGCGCTGGGTGGACCAGAAGCCCCACAGCGCGCCGAGCGCGCCGGTGGCCGCGCCCACGGACACGAGCAGGGCGAGGCTTCGGGGCGAGAAGAAGCCGAGACGCGCCAACTCCACCAGCAGCGGCGGAAGGCCCGCCACGCCCCGGGAGAGGGGCAGCCAGACCGCGTAAAGCGCGGCGACGGCGAGCAGGCTCCCGAGCAGGCCCAGCAACGCGCCCACCATGAGGAGCGGCGTGCGGATGAAGGCTTCGCTGGCACCGACGAGGCGCATGATGCCGATCTCTTCCTCCCGGGCGAGGATGCTCATGCGGATCACATTGCCCGTGGAGAACCCGGCTGCGAGCAGCAGAAGCAGGCCGAGCGCGCCGAGCGCCTGGCGGAGCAGATGGCCCACCCGAAGCAGCCGCGCGAGGCGTTCCTGATCCACCAGCACATCCACGACGCCGGGCAGGGACTTGAGGCTCGCGCCCACCGCCATCGCCTTATCGGGGGACCGGAGATCCGGGCGCAGGCTCAACTCCAGGCTTTCCGGTAGCGCGTCCTGACCGACCGTTTCCAAGAGGAGGCCCGCTTCCTGGGTCGTCTCCTTGAAGCGCTCCGCATTTTGTTCCGCGCTGATGCGTTCCACGGCGAGGAAGCGGGGATCCTGCTTGAGCTGGGCTTCCGCCTGGGCGAGGCTGCCTCCAGGCGCGGCCCACACCGTCACTTTGGCCATGCCTTCCAATTGGATCGCGAGGCGGTCCAAACCCTCCACCGCCAGCAGGCCACCTCCCGCCAGGAGCAGGCCCGAGGCGAGGGTGAGCACCGCGAGCAGGTGCTGCCCCCGCTGGCGCAGAAGATCCCGCAGGGCATCGCCGAGCAGGAGCCCGAGCAGCCGCAGGGACTGCATCAGGACCCCGTCCCATCCATGGCCGCGGCCACGAATTGCGAAGTGGAAGGCCCCAAGGCCAAGGTCTGCGACGCAACCCCGGAGGCCGGTTGCTTCCACACGAGGATGGACTGGATGCCCGCGCCCCCCGTGGCCTGCAGCCCCACGAGCCAGGCCTTGGTTCCAGGATGCGCGAGGACTTTGATCGGTCCAGTCGCGGAGGTGCCCAGGACAAAACTCGGGGCCTGGTTCGCCGAAAGGCTGAACTGCCCGGTCTGGAAGGCGAGCACCGTCGCGCCGCCCGTGGAGCCCGCGGTGGAACCCGCGTCGAGCCCCACGAAGATGCGGCTGTTGGCGGTGTCAAAGGCGAGGCTGCCCGTCTGGCTCAGGTCCGTGCCCGTGGCGGGCCCGATGATGACCTTGGTGGGATCGAAAAGCGCGCTCGTGCCCGTGCGGAGGCGCGGGCCCGTGTAGGTCGTCGTTCCGGAGATCACCGAAGAGCCCCCGGTGAAGTACGCGTAGACCGTGCCCTGGGCCGCCGTCACGCCGGTGCTGCCCGTAGGGCTGAGCGTGTCCGTGATCGTGGTGAGATTCACCGTGGCGTTGTTCGCGACCGTGTCCGGGGACGAAACCGTCCAGATTCTCGGGGCCCCGCTGCTGCCGCTTTCGCAGGCGTAGAGCGTATCGGTCTGGGAATCGAAGCCGACTTGACCGAAGACGCTGCCCGTCAAGCGCTGGGCGCTGTCCAGAGTGAAGCTCACCACATTGGTGGACTGGATCGCGCCGCTTTGGGAGCGGAGCTGATCCACACGGATGACGACGCCGTCCTGATAGAGCAGGTAGAGGTGGTTGCGCTGGGTGTCCAGCGCCATGCCGCCCCAGGCCAGCGCCGCCGAGCGGGTGAAGGAAGGGCTCGTGAGGGTCAGATCTGCCGCGGGCGTCGTGGAGGCCGATGCGGTCGCATCGAGGTCCTTCCACACGAACACCTGTTCGGTGTTGGCGTCATAGAGGTAGAGCGCCGTCCCGGAAGTGGAACCACCGGTGTCGGTCTTGGTGCAGCCCAGGAGGAGCAGCGGCAACCCGAGGGCGAGGGCCAAAGCGGGAGCCAGGGCGAAGCCAGACGCGGCGCGGAAGGCACGAATCTTCATGTGTTGGGACTCCTTGCGGCAGGACCATCCAAGGCCCATTGGCCGTGAATGCGCCTGACCAGCGCCCGGTTCCATGCCTTACTTGGCGAAGATCGCCTTGAGCTGGGCGTTCAGGTTGCGGACGGTGTCGCCATCCACACCCGCGTCCACCGCGCCCTTGGAAATGGCGAGGGCGAGGTTCTTGACCGCATCCGGCCCTTCCCCGCCGAGCAAGGCTTGGGTCGCCGCGGCCTGGAGCTGGTCCACCATCTGGTGGTTTCCAGAAGGAAGCGCCGCCTTTGCGGTGCTGGCGATGCGCTGGGTGTAGGCGGTGAGCTTGGCGAGGCGAAGGGGATCCACGCCCGCGGCCACGGGAACCGCTGCGGGAGCGGCGACGGGCGCGGCACCCGCCACGCCTCCGCCGACGGTTTCGAGCAAGGGCTCGGGCGCGGCGGCGGGAATGGCCTGGGGCGGCGGCGGCGCCAGCTTCACGATGGCGGTTTCCTCCATGGGCGGAGCCTGTTGGAAGGCAGGCGCGGGAGCCGAAGGCGGAAGCGGCGCGGGGGCGGCGGGAGCGGGCGCGCCTTCGATCTTCGGCGCGCGGCCGGAGCGGACGCCCTTCATGGTCACATGCCCCGCCATGACGAGGCCGTAGAGATCCTTGGCCACCTTCATGAGCGGACGCTGCATGACCTCCGCCAGTTCGGCGACGGTGTAGTAGCCGGTGAGGGCCTGGAGCAGTTTGGCTTCCCGGGGGTTTACGCCCTTGGGCTCATCACCCGGAAGAACGGCGGACACGGGATAGAGGTCCACGCTGGGGATCTTCTGGCTGATGACGCGCCACTCGTCCATGCGCATGCCCAGCTCGCTCAGGACGGCGGGCGTGCTCTTGGTGATGGTGGCCGCCGCATCCTGCGGGCCTTCTTCAAAGCGGTAGGTGCCATCCAGCCAGAAGGCCACTTCCAGCAGGGCGTCCATGCCCTCGTGGCCGCCGCTGCTCACGGCATGGATGATGCGCCCATCCTTCAGGTGGATGCGCGCGCGATGGGTGTCCTGCTCCACCTGGAACACGCCCGACTTGTTGCCGCCGCACACCAACTGGATGATGTCCGCGATCGGCGTGTCGCGCATGTTTCCCTGAATACCGCCCTGGCTCATGCCGGACCTTCCTTCCTTCGGAGATCTGGTTGTATGGCCCTGATCCTAGCACGATCCCCTTCCCACGCCTGGACTTGTGGATGATCCTGGAGGTCATGGACGGCCACCCGGATCTCCCCACCCTAGAACGCCCCTTCGCGCCCATCGAGGCCGCCATTGAAGCCATTCGCCAAGGCCGGATGGTGGTGGTGGTGGACGACGAGGACCGGGAGAACGAGGGCGACCTCACCATGGCCGCCTCCGCCTGCACCCCGGAAGCCATCGCCTTCATGGCCACCCATGGCCGGGGCCTCATCTGCGCCACGCTGGAAGGCGAGGTCCTGGACCGACTCCAGATCCCCATGATGGTGCGCGACAACACGAGCCCCTTCGAGACGGCCTTCTGCATCTCCGTGGAGGCCCGCCAGGGCACCACCACCGGCATCAGCGCCCAGGACCGGGCTCGCACCGTCCAGGCGCTCATTGATCCGGCCTCCAAGCCCTACGACTTCGTGAAACCCGGCCACATGTTTCCCCTTCGGGCCCGGCCCGGCGGCGTCCTGACCCGCACGGGCCAGACGGAAGCTTCCGTGGATTTGGCTCGACTGGCCGGGCTCCACCCCAGTGGCGTCATCTGCGAAATCATGAAGGATGACGGCACCATGGCGCGGGTGCCGGATCTGGTGGGCTTCTGCCGTCAGCATGGCCTTCTGCTCGTCACCGTGGCGGATCTGGTGGCCTATCGTCTCCGCAAGGAACCGCTGGTGCAGCCCCTCGGGGTCGAATCCCGGAGCACCGCCTGGGGATCCCTCCAGGTCCACCGCTTCAAGAGCCTGTTGGATGGGGGCACCCACCTGGCCTTCGTCCTGGGGGACTTGGCGGGGGAGGAGCCTCCCCTCGTGCGGGTGCATCTAGAGACCCTGCCCGAGGATCTGCTCGGATTCGGGCCCCAGTGCGGGACCTTCCAGGCCGCCATGGACGCCCTCGCCCAGGAAGGCCGGGGCGTCCTCGTCTACCTCCGCCGGCACGGGCGCACCACCGAAGGGGTGCTGGATGAAGGCACCCCGGCCCCGGCGGCCATGGGCGACCGGGAATTCGGGGTGGGCGCCCAGATCCTCCGGGAATTGGGCATCGGCGAGATGCGCCTCCTCAGCAGGCACGAAACTCGCTATGTTGGCCTCCGGGGTTTCGGACTCGACATCCGGGCCCATGTCCCGCTCCAGGTCCCCACGCCCTAGCGAGTTACGCCAAAGGCCCATGCCGTGATCAGCACCGTCTTCCTGACCAAGTCGCCGCTCTTCCGCAACCTGGATGAGCAGGAACGCGCCCAGATCCTCATCGCGGGCCAGGTGAAGCAGTTCAAATCAGGCCAGCGCATCTTCGCCGAGGGAGATGACGGCGATGGCATGTTCGTCGTGATGAAGGGCGCGGTGCGCATCTCCAAGCGCGCGCCCAGCGGCGAAGAGGCCCTCGCGGTGCTGGAGCCCCATTCCTTTTTCGGCGAGATGTCGCTCATTGACAGCAGCCCCCGGGCGGCGGACGCCATCGCCCACGAGGATTCGGAGCTCTTCTTCATCCCCTTGAAGGAACTGCGAAACCTCATCGAGTCCCATCATCAACTTGCCTTGAAAATCCTATTCGCCCTCTCGGAAACGCTGGCCGCGCGCCTGCGGGAGACCAACGAGCGGTACATGAGCATCTTCACCATCGCGCAGTGGGGGAACTCCGGCAGCGGAAGCCCTGGTATTCTGCCCCTTCCCTGAGGGCCCCCGTGGCCCCCGAAAGGTAGGAGCATCCATGTCCGATCTCGTCGCCCACATCACCGACTCCGAGTTCCCCGCCGCCGTGCAGCAAGGCGTGACGCTGGTGGACTTCTGGGCCCCCTGGTGCGGCCCCTGCAAGGCCATCGCCCCTATGCTGGACGAGCTGGCCGGCGAGCTGGGCGGCAAGGCCAAGATCGTGAAGATGAATGTGGACGAGAATCCCGAGGTGGCCGGTTCCTTCGGCATCATGTCCATCCCCACCCTGATCCTCTTCAAGGACGGCAAGCCCGTGAACAAGCTCGTGGGCGGCCAGCCCAAGCCCCAGCTCAAGGCCTTCATCGAAAGCGCGATGTAAGGAACAGGCTGGAGACGGGGGGCTGGAGGCCTCCAAGGACCGGGCCCCTTTCAGGGGCCCGAACTTTTCATCCGGTCTCTGGTCTCCAGCCTAGCTTTTCCGTTTCAGCGCCATCCGGATCTGGTTGCCCTTATCGTTGAAGAGGACCTCGTCCATGACGAGCTGGATGAGGGGGAGGCCGCGTCCGCAGTGGCGGGCCTGGTGGGCGGCGTCCTCGGGGGAAACGAGCTGGTGGGCGTGGAAGCCGGGACCGCCATCGGTGATGAGCACTTCGTAGACCTCGTCGGAAAGGTGGGTCTCCACCTCGATGGCGCGGTCGGCATAGGCGGGATCGGCGAGCCGCTCTTTTCGCAGCGCGTCGTAGGGATCTTCGTCCGAGAAGAGATCGGCCTTCAGGTCCGAATCCAATTCCAGGTTTCCGTGCTCCAGGGCGTTCACCAAGGCCTCGTGGTAGGCCATGGCGACCACATCAATGTTCTGGTCCGTCGCGAATCCCATCGGCACGAGCCGTTCCACGAGGTGGCGCATGAGGCCGGGGATGTCCAACTCGTCTGAACGGAAGAAGAAGTGCCGCCGCTCCTCGATGAGGCCCTTGAGGCCCTCCTGGGCTAGTCGAAACTCGCGGTGGGTTTCGACCAGGTGAAAGACGCTCTTCACCATTTCCCGCAAGGGCACCGGCTTCATGAAGAAATTCGCCGCGCCCATGCGCATGGCGCGGATGGCGTAATCCACGGAGCTTTCCGCCGTCATCAGCACCACGGGGAGGTGGGGCCGGATGCCCTTCACCCGGTGGATGACATCAAAGCCATCCATGCCGTCCATGTTGATGTCGGACACCACGAGGTCGAAGGCGGGACCATCCGCTTGCTCCAGCAGCCCCAGCGCCCGTCGCCCGTCGTTGAAGGGATGGACGACCATCCCGTGGGACTTGAGGGCCTCCTCGACCATCTCCAACACCGAGCGGTCATCGTCAATGAGCATGACCTGGGGTGGGACACTCGCCATGCACCTTCTCCATTTGGTATTCCAAGCATGCTAGTCGCGGATGGCCAGCCGTGGAAGCAGAGGTTCCACCTGCGCCCAGGTGCGGTCCAACGCACCCAGGAGGGAGGCGAGGGCGGCGGGGGGGTCTTCGGGCGAATGGACGGGTCGGAGCGGCGCCCGCCCCAGCTCGACCTGAAGGGCCCCACCCAGGCCCTGTTCCTCCACCACCCGCAAGGATCCCGAGGCCATCAGGGGCTCGACCAAGTCTTCGAAGTTGGAAAAGCCGGGACCGGTGAGCACGGGCATGCCGAACCGGGCCGGCTCCAGGGGATTGTGGCCGCCACCCGCTCGCCATCCCCCACCCACCAGGGCCACGGTGCCCTCCCCGTAGGCCCGGGACAGTTCGCCCAGGGTGTCCAGGAGGAGGACTTCCACGCCTTCCCAGGCCGCCTCAGACTCGGGCCAGGGGTGCGCGGCGCAGCGGAAACGCAGGCCCCGGGACTCCAGCAGGCGCGCCACTTCGTCGAATCGGCGCGGCTGCCTTGGTGCGAGGATGGCCTTCAGATCAGGATGCTGCGTCTTCGCGGCAGCCCAGGCATCCAGCAGGAGCGATTCCTCGCCCTCCACCGTGTTCCCGGCCACGATCACGGGGGCTCCAGCCCAGGCGCGGCGGAGGCAATTCCAGCCCGCATGGAGGGGTGGAGGCGGCGGCAGATCGGCCTTCAGGTTTCCCCCCACCTCCACCTCCCGCGCGCCCATGCGGCGGAAAGCGGCGGCGCTGGCCTCGTCCCGGGCGGCGACGCGGGTGAGATCCCGGATCGCCGAAGCCACGATGGGACCTCGGCTCTTGGCGGTGAGTCGTCCATTCACCACGAGGGCGGGAATGCCGCGCAGACGCAGGGCCCGCAGCAGGTTCGGCCAGAGTTCGGTCTCCAGCGCGATGAAGCAGGCGGGTGGCGCGGCGAAAAAGGGCTGAAGGCCCCAGCCGTCATCCACCGGAAAGGCCCCACCGCTGAGGCGGTCGGACCCAGCTCCCCACCGGGGCAAGCGCTCTTCCAGAAGCTTGAGTCCCGCCGAGGTGCCCGTGGTGAGGTGTACCCGGTGGCCTGCCGCCAGCAGCCGAGCAAGCAGGCCTTCCGCCAGGAGCAGTTCTCCCACGCTCACCGCGTGGAGCCAGATCCAGGCACCCGAAGGGAGATTCTCCGGGGGATGAGCCTCCAGCCGGAGCCTCCATCCCTCCGGCAGGGCCCCCCGAAGGGGACGGGCCACGCCTCCCGCCACATTGATGAGGGCCGCATAGCTCGCATGGGTGAAGTCCATGGAACCAGTGTCGCAGGCTTCAGAGTTCAGGCTGGGGGCTGGAGGCCGGAGGAAGCTGCGACCCTAGGGCCGCCACGGAATGAGCCTCCAGCCTCCAGTCTCCAGTCTCCAGCCTATAAACTGTCCGCATGGTGGAAGTCCTCCTCGTCACGGGCCCGCTTGGCGCGGGCAAGACCACGGCGGTGAACCGCCTGCTCAAGACCGAAGTGGAATCGGGCCGCCGCGTCGCGGTCCTCATCAATGAATTCGGCGCGGTGAGCGTGGATGGCGCGCTGGTGGCGGCGGAGCGCCCCGAACTCGCGGGCGTGGCGGACCTGGTGGGAGGCTGCGCCTGCTGCTCTCTCCGGGAGGATGTGGTGAAGACCCTCCAGGCCTGGTGCGATCAGCCCAAGGAGACGCGGCCCGAACACATCGTCCTGGAGACGACCGGCCTCGCCGATCCCTCCGACCTCGTGGACCTGGAATGGGAGCCGAGCCTTCAGGGCAAGCTCCGGATCGCCGGGGTGCTCACCGTCATCTCCGCCCTGACGCCCCTGCACCACCTCCAGGAACGCACCCTGCTCCGCCGCCAAGCCGCCATGGCAAGCCTCGTCCACCTCAGCAAAGTGGATCTAGACCCTTCCGCCGCCTTGGCCTGGGAATCCCAACTCCGGACGGCCCACCCGACCCTTCCCCTGGTCCAGGTGTGGAACGGCCTGCCGCCCTACGAAGCGCCGAATCCCTGGCTCGGCGGCGTGAAAGAAAGCCCTCCCCACGCGGAGGGACCCAGTTTTGGGTCCGCCCGAGCCTTCCATGTGGGCTTCGACCACCCGGTGGACCCGGAAGCCCTGGAATCCCTCTTCCAAAGCCCCGGCCCCGGCGGTGAGTTGCTCCGTGCCAAGGGCGTCGTCCGCTTCGACGGCTGGCCCACCCGGAGCGATGGCAGCGATCGCTGGAGCTTCCAGGTCGCGGATGGACGCCTGGAAATCGCGCCCTTGCCCCTGCCCCCGGGAGGCACCCTGCCCCCGCCCATGGCGGTCGTCATTGGCCTGGGGCTGGATGGATCCGCCTGGAAACAGGCCCTGCGCCGCCTGGAGCGTCCCCCAACCGGTGTCCGAAAAAAGGTGATCCTGAAGGCCGAATAGGACTGGACATCCAGCGGCCCAGCGGCACAATCGGCGCGCTCCCCGGGAGGAGCCATGCGACTCGTCTGCCCAGCCGCCTTCAAGGGGACGCTCAGCCCCCTGGAGGCCGCTCGGCTGCTCATGGAGCCGGGGGATCGCCTGCTTCCGCTCTCAGACGGCGGCGATGGGTTCCTGGATTGTCTCCAGGCCGGGCTGGGAGGCGTGTGGCGGGAAGCCGAGGCTGCCAATCCCTTCGGGTCGCGGCGGCCCGTGCCATGGCTTCTGCTCCCCGATGGCACCGCCTGCGTGGAAAGCGCCAAGGTCATCGGCATCGCCGGTCTCGACAAGCGGGACCCCATGGCGGCCACGAGCCGGGGCCTCGCGGAATTGATCGAGGCCGTGCTGGCGACCAAGCCCACGCGGCTCTGGGTGGGCCTCGGTGGAACGGCCACCGTGGATGGCGGCGCGGGCTGGCCTGAGTTGAAGCTCCCGCCCACCACCGCCTTCTGCGATGTGACGACGGATCTGGCGGACGCCGCCCGGGTCTTTGGTCCCCAAAAAGGCGCTGCCAAGGCGGACATTCCGGTGCTCACGGAACGGCTCATGGGCCTCTGCCTTCCTCGAGGCCCGCGCACGGGCGCAGCGGGCGGGCTCGGCGCGCGCTTCGCGGCGCTGGGAGCCCATCTGGTGGATGGCGCGGAGGAGATGCTCGGCGTGCTTCGCTTCGATCAAGCCCTGGAAGGGTGCGAGGCCGTCGTCACCGGCGAAGGCCGCCTGGATGCCTCGACGCTGGAAGGCAAGCTTCCCTGGCGCGTCGCCCTTCGCGCCCATGCCTTCGGCCTGCCCGTGCTGGGCCGCTTCGGCAGCTACGGCCCCGGCTGGGAGGCCGCCGCCGAAGCTTTCGACGAACTCCACTTCGGCGACCCGAGGCACGAGGACCGCGCGGTGCCGATGATTTGAGGCTGGAGGCCAACGGCCGCAGCGCATTGAACCTCCAGCCTCCAGCCTCCGGCCTCCAGCCTGTACAATGGAGGGTTCGGAGAGACTATGCTCGCAGTCCAGAATGTCACCATGCGCTACGGCGCGAAGATCCTCTTCGAGGATGTGACAACGACCTTCAACCCGGGCAACCGCTATGGCCTCACGGGCCCCAACGGCGCGGGCAAGTCCACCTTCATGAAGATCCTCGCCGGGGAGATGGAGCAGCAGAGCGGCCTCGTGCAGCGGCCCCGCAAGATGGGCATCCTGCGCCAGGATCAGTTCGCCTTCGATGCCTACCGGGTCATTGACACCGTCATCATGGGCAACAAGGGGCTGTGGGACGCGCTCCAGGAGCGGGATGCCATCTACGCCAAGGCCGAGATGAGCGACGAGGACGGCATCCGCGCCGCTGAACTGGAAGGCGTGGTCGCGGACGAGGACGGCTACACCGCCGAAGCCGACGCCGCCGTGCTGCTGGACGGCCTCGACATCCCCGAAGAGCTTCACGAACGCAAGATGAGCGAGCTCCAGGGCGGCCAGAAGGTGCGCGTGCTGCTGGCCCAGGCGCTGTTCGGAAATCCCGCGGCCCTGCTGCTGGACGAGCCCACGAACCACCTGGACCTGGAATCCATCCACTGGCTGGAGAACTTCCTCAATCACTATGACGGCACCGTGATCGTCATCTCCCACGACCGCCACTTCCTGAACAATGTCTGCACCCACATCGCCGACATTGATTACCAGACCATCATCCAATACACCGGCGGCTACGACGACATGGTGATGGCGAAGACGCAAGTGCGATCGCGCATCGAGAGTGAGAACGCCCAGCGCGAAAAGAAGATCGCCCAGCTCAACGAATTCATCCAGCGCTTCGCGGCCGGCACGCGATCCAGCCAGGTGAACAGCCGCCGCAAGGAAGTGGAGCGTTTGGCCCCCAGCGAGCTATCCCGCTCCAACATCCAGCGCCCCTTCATCAAGTTCGAGTTGAAAAAGCCCGGTGGCCGCTACGCGCTGGAAGTCGAAGGCGTGAACAAGGGCTATGGCGAGGCTGGGGATCGGCTCGAAGTCATCAAGGGCTTCACCGCGATGGTGCAGCGGGGCGAGCGCATCGCCCTCATGGGCCGTAACGGAGCCGGCAAGACCTCGCTGCTCAACGCGATCCTCGCCAACGCGCCCCAGGTGACTGAGACCGGCCTCAAGCTGGACGGGGGCGAAGTGAAGTGGGGGCATGAGGCTTCCGTGGGCTACTTCGCCCAGGACTTCCGCGAAAGCATCCCCAGCGGCTGGACCATGGTGGACTGGCTGCGCCAATTCGACCCGGACGCCACCATCGAGCAGATCCGCGGCGTGCTCGGCCAGATGCTCTTCCGCGGCGAAGAGGGCACGAAGAAGACGGAAGTTCTCAGCGGTGGCGAAGCCTGTCGCCTCATGTTCTGCAAGCTCATGCTCCAGAAGCCCAACATCCTCGTGCTCGACGAGCCCACGAATCACCTGGACCTGGAAGCCGTCATCGCCCTCAACACCTGCCTCCAGTCCTACCCCGGCACGCTCCTCCTCGTCACCCACGACGAAGACCTCATTGACGAAGTCGCCACCCGCATCTGGGATTTCAAGGACGGCGCCATCACCGACTTCCAGGGCGCGTATTCGGAGTATCTGGCGAAGGCGTAGCAGGCTCCAGGCTACGGGCTACCGGCTACCTTGTTGGCGCCGACCCAAGGTGTGGACTCGCCCTGCCGCGTAGCCGGGAGCCCGAAGCCTGGAGCCCGTCGCCCGTCGTATCATTCCCCATGGCGCACTCGAGCCCTACGCCCGAAGAGTTGGACCGGCTCCACCTCCTGCTGGACATCACGAACCTGCTCGTGAGCCACCGGGATCTCGGGGATCTCTTCGAAACCCTCAGCTCCGCGCTGCGGGGCCGACTCGGCCACGACCTGCTCATCCTCTCCCTGTGGAACGCGGAAAAGGACACCGTCCGCCTGCTCTATCTGGACTTCCCCACTTCGCGGGGGGCCTTTCCTTCCACCCCCACGGGCCACGAAAAGGCCCTGTCGCGACTGCCCTGGGCTCCGGCGATCCGGGAGCGGCGCACCATGCTGCTCCACGCCGAAGACTACGACATGGCGGATCCGGATGTGTCCGCCAAGGTGAAGGGCGAAGGGCTCCAGACTTCTGTCAGCGTGCCGCTCCAATCCCGGGATCGAGTGCTCGGCGTCCTCAACTTCGCGAGCCGCCGGGTGGACGCCTTCGCGCCCGAGGACATCCACCTCATGGAGCGCGTCGCCGCCCAGGTGGCCCTCGCGCTGGACAACGCCCTCGCCTACCAGGAGATCCAGTCCCTGAAGGATCGGCTCTCTGAAGAGAAGCACTACCTCGAATCGGAAGTGGGCGAAGACTTCGCGCCGGATGAAGTCATCGGCGACAGCCCCGCGATCCAGACGGTGCTGCGCCAGGTGCGAGCCGCCGCGCCCTCGGACGCCACGGTGCTGCTCCAGGGCGAGACGGGCACGGGCAAAGAACTGATGGCCCGCCTCGTCCACGAGCAGAGCCGCCGCCGGGACCGCACCTTCGTGAAACTCAACTGCGCGGCGATTCCCTTCGGGCTACTCGAAAGCGAGCTGTTCGGCCACGAAAAGGGCGCCTTCACCGGCGCGATCCAGCAGAAGAAGGGTCGCCTCGAATTGGCGGATGGCGGAACGCTCTTCCTGGATGAAGTGGGCGAGCTGCCGCTGGAACTCCAACCCAAGCTGCTGCGGGCCCTGCAGGAGCGGGAATTCGAGCGTCTGGGAGGCACCCGAACCCTCTCGGTGGATGTGCGTCTCATCGCCGCCACCAACCGCGATCTGGAGCAGATGGTGAAGGAGGGCCGCTTCCGCGCCGACCTCTTCTACCGGCTCCATGTGTTCCCGGTACGGATGCCGCCCCTGCGGGATCGTCGGGAGGACATTCCCGCCCTCGCCCGCTACTTCATCCAGAAGCACGCGCGGCGCCTCGGCCGGGCCATCACCCGCATCCCGCCCGCCGTCATGGAGGCACTCCAGGCCGGGGCGTGGCCGGGCAACATTCGGGAGCTGGAGAACTTCCTGGAGCGGTCAGTCATCCTCAGCACGGGGGCGGAGCTGAAGGCTCCGCTATCCGAATTGCGCGTGCCCGAATCGGTCTCGACCTCTCGAGAAGCCCTCACGCTGGATGAGGCCGAACGCCAAGCCATCCTTCAGGCGCTCCGGGATTCCAAGGGCCGGGTGGCGGGACCCTCGGGCGCGGCGGCGAAACTCGGGATCAAGCGGACGACCCTCCAAAGCCGAATGAAAAAGCTGGGCCTCGCCACTGCCGACATTTAGGCACTTGCCGATATATCGGCATAAATCTTTCGGCATTCGATCGGCACAAATTATCTAACTTAATCTATTCAATCATTTGAATGAATGGCACAGCCTTGGCACTCGGTAGGGTCTGAGGTGTTTATGCTGCGCATCACCCCGAGCGAGGAAGGCTCTGTCCTGACCCTTCGCCTGGAAGGCAAGTTGGCGGGGCCCTGGGTGGAAGAAGCCGCCCAAGCCTGGTCTGAGTCCCACGCCCGCCATTCGGAGGGCACTATCCGCGCCGATCTCTCCGGCCTCGTCTTCGTGGATGACGCGGGCCGTGCCCTGCTCCGCCGCATGCACGCGGAAGGCTGCACCTTCAGCGGCGACAACTGCTATGTGCACCCCATGGTGAAGGACATCACCGGCCAATCGGGTTTCGTCCGTCCTCGCCTCCTGCCCGCCCTCACCCTCATCACGCTCGCCCTGGCCGCCACCGCGACGCAAGCGGGCGAGCCCACGCGCCTCAGCCTCAAGCAGGCGCTCCGGATCGCCTTGAATCAGAGCCCCCAGATCCAGCTTGGCGAATTGGATCAGGCCAAGGCCCAGGAAGGCGCCGCCGCCGCCCGGGCCGGGCTGCTGCCTTCGATCTCGGCCAACGCCCAAGGCACCCGCACCAAGCAGAACCTCGATGCCTTTCTTGGAAAGCCCACGCCCGGCGGGCCCCTCGTCGTCGGGCCCTTCAACGCGGGGAGCCTCGGCGTGAGCGCCGAAGTTCCCTTGCTCGACTTGAGCCTCTGGCACCGTTGGAAGGCCGCGAAGGCGGACGCGGGCGCGGCCCAGGCCCAGGCGATGGGCATTCGCGAGCAGGTGACCGCCCTCGTCGTGGGCCAGTACTTCAACGCCCAGCGCGCGGAAGCCGCCGTGGAGGCCTCCCAGTTCCGCGTCACCCTGGCGACGGCCCTGGGTCAGCTCGCGGAAGACCAGCAGAAGGCCGGCGTGGGCACGGGCCTCGACACGCTCCGCGCCAAAGTGCAGCTCCAAAGCGAAAAGCAGCGCCTCATCCAGGCCCAGACCCAGCTCAAGACCGCGTCCTACGCGCTCGTGCGTCTGCTCGCGCTGGATCCCGCCACGGACATCCAGGTGACGGACCCCCTCGCCGCGCCCGCGATCCCCGAACTCAATTTCGACACCGCCTACCGTCAGGGGTTGGATCAGCGCCCTGAAATGGCGGCGCTCAAGGCCGAAGCCGCCTCCGCCGAGCAGAAGCGGGCGGAAGCCAAATCCTTGCGCCTGCCGAGCCTCGTGGCCACGGGAAGCTACGCTTCCAACGGCTTGCAGGGCCAACCGTGGGTGCCGGTCTACCAGATCGGCATCGGCGTAAAAGTGCCGCTCTTCGTGGGCGGGCGCATCTCGTCGGAGGTCGCCAAGGCCAAGCTCAAGGAGCAGATGGTCGCCCAGCGCGAAAAGGCGCTGGAAGCGCAGGTCGGTCAGGAAATCCGCACCGCCCAAGCCCGCCTCGATGCCACGAAGAACGAAGTGGATGTGGCCGCTGAGGCCGTGGACCTTTCCAAGCAGGAGTTGGATCAGGCTCGCCACCGTTTCGAGGCGGGCGTCAGCAGCAACATCGAGGTCGTCGAGGCCCAGGCGGCCCTGGCGGAAGCCAATGACCGCCAGATTGACGCGCTCTATCGGCTGAACCAAGCCCGGGCGGATCTCGCCCAGGCGACGGGTCGCCTCGAATCCCTTTACGCGAATTGATCGGAGAACGAAATGGCGGATGAATCCCAAACCCAAGTCGGAAGTGAGAATGGCCGCGCGCTGCGCGCCAAGCTGAAGCGCATCTTCACCATCGGCGGACTCGTCGCCGTCGGGCTGGGCGCGGCGCTGGCGATCTACACCCACAACCGCGTGAGCACCGACGACGCCCAGGTGAGCGGGCACATCGCCCCCATCAGCGCCCGAGTCGGCGGGTCCGTCTCCGAGATCCTCATCCAGGACAACCAACCCGTGAAGGCCGGGGATGTGCTGGTGCGTCTCGATCCCCGCGATCTCCAGGCGGAAGTCGCGCAAGCCCAGGCAGCCCTCGACGCCGCCCAGGCGGATGCCCGCAAGGCGCAGCTCACGGCCGTGCAGGGCCGCACCTCCGACATGGCCCGCGCCCAGGCCATGGTGGATGCCCAGGCCGCGTTGGCCGACAAGGCGAAGACCGACCTCGCGCGCCTCGCGCCCCTCGCCCAGCGGGCCGAGATCAGCCAGCAGCAGTTCGACGCCGCCAAGGCGGAATCGAAGGTCGCCGATAGCCAGCTCGCCGCCGCGAAACAGCAGCTCGACGCCGTGCGCCAGGATGCCGGCTCCCGCGCCGCGGGCGCCCAGGCCCAGGACGCTAAGGTGGAGAAGGCCAAGGCGGATCTCGAAGCGTTGAAGCTCAAGCTCTCCTACACCACCATCACCGCGCCGGTGGAAGGCATCGTCACCCGCAAGACCGTTCAGGTGGGCCAGGTGCTCCAGCCCGGGCAAGCCTTGATGACCCTGGTGCCCTCCCACAGCTTCGTCATCGCCAACTTCAAGGAGACCCAGCTCGCCAAGATGCGCCCCGGCCAGAAGGCCGAGGTCGAGGTGGACATGAACGGTCACACCCTTGAGGGCGTGGTGGACTCCATCGCCGCCGCCACGGGCGCGAGCATGAGCCTGCTACCCCCTGAGAACGCCACGGGCAATTTCGTGAAAGTCGTCCAGCGCATCCCCGTGAAGATCACCTTCGACGCGAAGGAGGCCGCGAACGCCGGGCTCCGCCCAGGCATGAATGTGACCGTCACCGTCTTCACCAAGTAAGGGCTGAACCCAAGGAACTCGACATGGAAGCCGTAGCGGCCCGCCCGCGCATCAGCCCATGGGTCATCGCGATGACCGTGATGCTGGCCACCTTCATGGAGGTGCTCGACACCTCCGTGGCCAATGTGGCCCTGCCCCACATCGCGGGGAACCTTTCCAGCACCATTGACGAGACCACCTGGGTGCTCACGAGCTACCTGGTGGCCAACGCCGTCATCCTGCCCATGAACGGCTGGTTCAACAGCCTCATGGGCCGCAAGAATTTCTACCTTCTTTGCGTGACCACCTTCACGGTGGCTTCCTTCCTCTGCGGTATGGCGCCAAGTTTGGGCTGGCTGATTTTCTTCCGCATCCTGCAAGGCCTCGGCGGCGGCGGCCTCCAGCCCACGGCCCAGGCGATCATCGTGGAGAGCTTTCCCCACGAGAAGCAGGGCGCGGCCATGGCGTTCTACGGCATCGGCGTCGTCTTCGCGCCCATCATCGGCCCCGTGCTGGGTGGCTGGCTCACGGACAACTACTCCTGGCATTGGATCTTCCTCATCAACATCCCCGTGGGCATCCTCGCCTTCACCCTGGTGACGGCGCTCATCCACGACCCGCCGTATTTGAAGCGGATGAAGAAGGGCGAAGGCCGACAGATTGACTTCATCGGCTTCGGCCTCATCGCCCTCGGCCTCGGTTCGCTGGAAATCGTCATGGATGAGGGCCAGCGCCATGACTGGTTCGCATCGAATTTCATCATCTTCTTCGCGGCGGTGGCGGTGGTGGCCATCGTCGTCATGATCCTCTACGAGCTGAACCACGAGCATCCGGTGGTGAACCTTCGGCTCCTGAAGAACAAGAGTTTCGCGACCTCCTGCCTGATGCTCTTCACCCTCGGATTCGTGCTTTACGGCTCGACTTTCACCATCCCGGTGTTCCTCCAGACCATGCTGGGCTACGACGCGACCCTGGCAGGGCTCGTCCTCAGCCCCGGCGGGCTCGTGATCCTCGTCTCCATGCCCATCGTGGGCCAGCTCATGCGAAAGGTGGACGCGCGCTACCTCATCGCCTACGGCCTTACCATGACCGGCGTCGGCCTCCTGATGATGTCGAAGTTCAGCTTGGACACGGGCTTCAACAACGCCGTCCTCGCCCGCTGCGTGCAGTGCATGGGCCTCGCCGCGCTCTTCATTCCCATCAATGTGAGCGCCTATGTGGGCCTGCCCAAGGAGCAGATCAACCAGGCTTCCGGCCTGTTGAACCTCTTCCGCAACCTGGGCGGCAGCGTGGGCATCGCCATCCTTTCCACGATCCTGGCCCGGCGCTCCCAGTTCCATCAGGCGCGGCTCGTGGAAAACATGGTCCCTGGCAATCCGGCCTACGACGGCTTCTTCCACCACGCCATTCAGATGTTCCACGCCCAGGGCATGGCCATGGCGGATGCGGCCCAAGCGGCGACGGGGGCCGTCTACGGCAAGCTCGTCCAGCAGGCCAGCCTGTTGGGGATGATGGATACCTTCCTCGTCGCGGGGATCATCACCTTCGCGGTCTTGCCCATGCTCTTCCTCATGAAGCGCCCCGCCCCGCCCCCCAAGGGCGAGGCGATGCACATGGAGTGAATGGAAATGGAACAGGGATGAAGGGGATGGACCGAGGCATTCATCCCCTTCATCCCCTTCATCCCTGTTATTCATCTGTTTATGCGTCGCTTCAAGGATCGCCGCGAAGCCGGACGCCTCCTCGGCGAGGCGCTCTCGCCTTACGCGAACCGCGGCGATGTGATTGTCCTCGGGCTGCCCCGGGGCGGGGTCGTCGTGGCGGCGGAGGTCGCGAAGGCGCTCCGCGCGCCGATGGATGTCTGCATCGTCCGAAAGCTCGGGGTACCAGGGCAGGAGGAGCTCGCCATGGGTGCCCTCGGTTCCGGTGGTCTTAGGGTGCTCAATGAACGCATCCTCGCCTCGCTGGGGGTGACGCCCAAGGCCCTCGAAGCTGTCACCTTGCGCGAACAGGGTGAATGGGAGCGCCGCGAGCGGCTCTATCGCGCGGGGCGAGCCCCACTGGACCTCGCAGGCCGCATCGCCCTCGTGGTGGATGATGGCGTCGCCACCGGTGCCACGCTGCTCGCGGCCCTTCGGGTGCTCCGTCGCCTGGGCCCCTCCGCATTGGTCGCGGCCGTTCCCGTCGGCCCGCCTTCCACCCTGGCCGAACTGGAAGCGGAGGCCGACTCCGTGGTTTGCCTCCACCCCATCGAGCAGCTCATCGCCATCGGCCATTGGTACGAGGATTTCGACCAGACCACGGACGCGGAGGTTCAGGCCTGCCTGCGCTTCGTGCCAGAATGAAGGTCCGGGGTTCCGTAGCTCAGCTGGATAGAGCGGTCGCCTCCTAAGCGACAGGTCGGTGGTTCAAATCCACTCGGAGCCACCA
>JAFDVN010000123.1 GCA_018269025.1 Acidobacteriota bacterium
GCGCGGAATTCCGGCGTGCGGTGATGCACGGTCGCGAGGGATTGGGCGGCGAGACCCTCCGGCAGGAGTGGGGTGGGGCCGGGGGTCAGAAGGCGGGGCTTCAAGAGCATGGGCTCTCCTGACAAAAATAAGGGGGTCGTATATAGGGCGCGCGGCCCATTGGATGAAGCGACTACTCTGCCCGGGCTCTTCACCCGACGCAAGCGGAAGCGTTCAAGGAATCACGATTCCTTGCGATCCGTCAGATCCCGGATGAAGGCGGAATCGAGCAGGAGCTCGTTGAGCGGCAGGTCCAGGGGCGCGTCCTCGATGCGGCAGTTGTCCACGAAACTGAGGTCGGGGCGCTCCCACTTGAGGATTTCAAAGGCGGCGAGAAGGCCTTCCATGCGCCGCGCGGTGGCATGCACCAGGCGGCCTTCGCGGATGTAGAGGACGCCCATGCGCCGCCAGCTCCGCACGGTGATGGTGCAGGTGCGCATCTCCATTTGCAGGAGCGAGAGGAAGCTCTCCAAACCGAGTCCGTGCACCGAGCCGCCCTTGGGCGAATCCAGCAGCGTCCGCACATGGCGCTGGAGGCGGTCCGGCAGCACGGGCTTGGGCAGGATCCGCAGGGCGCCAAGCTCTTCCATCATCGGGTAGCGGTCCAGATCCATCTCGCCGCTGATGACGATGACGGGCACGCCCGGCAGGCGTTCGTAGAGGTGGATGAGCAGTTCATACCCGCTCATGCGGGGCATAAGCAGGTCGGTGATGACGAGATCCACTGGCTCCTGGCCAAGGATGGCCTTCGCCTCTTCGCCATCCTCGGCGGTGAGCACACTCACGCCAGGGATGCCCAGGAGCGCGCGCTTCCACACCTGGAGCACGAGCCGCTCGTCGTCCACCGCGAGGACGGTCTTCATCGGGGCCTGCTGGCCCGGGACCGCCGGATCGCTGGGGGGCGTCATGCTCCGAGCCTACTTCAATTGAGGCGCATGCGGAGGTTGGCCTTCGCCTCGATGAGAAAGGCCTCCATCGGCTGCTGGAAGGTCCGCTCGATCTTGCAGGCCTCCATCATCGTCACATCCGCCCGGTCCCAGCCCAGGATCTCCATGGCGGCCTCGGCGTCTTCCTTGGCGCCCGCGACGGCGTGGATGAGGTGGCCATCCTGGAGGTAGAGCATGCCGCTCGCCCCGTTCTGGCCGTGGATGGTGAGGGTGCAGGTCTTCTTCTCCCAGAAGACCAAAGTGACCATGGTGAGGAGGTTCATGCCCCGGAACTGGCCATCGGGAACCCGGTGCAGGAGCGCTTCCACCGCGCTCCGGAGCGGGTCGGCCTCCGGCGGTTTGGCCAGCACCCGCAAGGCCCCGAGCTCCTGGACCTTGCCGCGCTTCTCATCATCCAGGACGCCGCTCAGCACGAGCACCGGAATCGCCGGGTAGCGGGGAATCGCGTGGGCGATGAGCTGGAAGCCGCCCATCAAGGGCATCTCGAGATCCGTGATGAGCAGGTCCACGGCGTTGTCCCGGAGCGCTTCCACGGCCTCCAGCCCATTGGCGGCGGTGAGCACTTTGCGTTCCGGCCCTTCCAGCGCCCGCTTGACCACCAACAGGGTGAGGCGGTCGTCGTCCACGGCCAGAATGGTTTTCACGGCGGATTCGGTCACGGCAGGTTCCTTGCCGGGAGAATATCAGGGCCCGCCACGGGATGCCCGCAGCCGCTCCACCAACCCCTCCAGGCGGTCCAGCAGCAGGTCAATGTCCGGGTCGAGGAGACCCGGGCTGTTCCCGGCGGCGGCCTCGTTCACGAGGGCGACGGCGAGGTGCTCCAGGCGGCGCAGGCGGCTCTCATGGATGTCGGGCTCGGGCATGGCGGCCTCCGGGATGCCCTAAGCGTGGCGCTCGTCCCGCCGCACCGCCAGTTCCATTTGCAATTCTTCCGCGCTTAGGCGGAAGGCGGGGGCCACCCGGCAGGCATCCACGAACTCCACGGAGGGTTCTGGCCAGTCGCAGATCCGGAGCGCCGCCTCCAGGCCTTCCAGGTCCGTCATTTCCGCCTGGATCAGGCTTCCGTCCTGGATGTAGAGGTGGCCGAGCAGGTCCCCGGAGTGGACGGTCACCGTCGCGGTGCGGCGCTCCCACTGGAGCAGTTGAAGCAGGCTGGGCAGGGGCACGCCCCGCACCTGGCTCAAGGGCAGGGCGCGGACGGCGTAGATCTGCCGGGCGAGGAGCTCGTAATCCGGCGGCTTGGAATGGATGTGGAGGCAGCCCTGGGCGAGTTCCGGGTCCCGGCGCACCGGCTCGGGATTGGCGCTCAGGACGAAGATGGGCAGGCCCGGATAGCGGGTGGAGATCTCGGCGATGAGCTGGAAGCCATCCATCACGGGCATCTGGAGGTCCGTGACCACCGCGTCCACCCGCTCCTTCCGGAGCAGGTCCAGGGCCTCGGCGCCGTTCGTCGCGCCCAGGGCGCGGAAACGGCCAGCGGCCTCCACCGCCGCGGTCTGGATGCGTTGGGTGGCGGGGCTGTCCTCCACGAGGAGGACGGTCATGGCGCGGGGCCGAAACTCCATGGGAAAAGCATGGCGAAGGGTCTGGATTTATACCAGCGGGAGTTTCACCTACCGCTCTTCGCCCTTCTTCACCTTCCGCTTCGGCGCGGGTTCCTTGGCCACCACGGCGGCGGCGTCCGCGGCATCCTGGGGATGCTCTTTCCGCCAGGCCACGCTCCAGGCGGGCAGAGTGTAGTCCTCGAAGCCGCGCAGCTTGCGATCCTGGGCTTCCAGCGTCTGGAGCATGGCATCGCGGATGTCCTGGGGCTTCGGCACGCCCTGACCCTCCCAGATGGGCTCCTGGAAATACTTCCGAAGGGTCGCCTCTGCGGGCTTGCCCCAGGGCGCGTAGGTGCGGTCCCCGGGGCCGCCGGGGACGACGCCGGGCTTCAACCGCTCGCCGTAGAGGTAGTAGAAGGACGCCGCGCCATCGCTCCAGTTCCGAAGCACGCTGAAGGCGCCCTTCAGGAGCTCGTTCTGGAGCTGGGGGTCCGCCGGCTTGTCCGTGCGGAAATCCCAGGGGCCCACATGGGCGTGGGCGACGCTCGGGTAGCCCACCTCCGTGATCATCACGGGCCGGTTGAAGCGGGCCTGGAGCACCCGCGCCTTGCCGACGATCCACCACCACTCGTCCACGATGGCCTGGTGGGGCGGGTATTCGTCGTGCTTGGCGATGGGATCGTAGGTGTTCATGCCGATCACATCGAGGCAGTCGCCGAAGGTGAAGCTGTCGTGGGAATCGAAGTTCACGCTGTAGGTGACCTTCCCCGAATACACCTGGCGCACCTGCCGGATAAGCGCGCACCAGGAGTTCTTGAAGGGGTGGGTCGTCGCCATTTCCGTGCCCACGCTGTACCACTCCACGCCGCCCTTCTGGGCCAGCGCGGCCAGGTGGACATTGAAGGCGGTGTAGTTTCGCCACCATTCGTCCCAGTGATCCGGGCGGATGTTGCCCCGCCACCATTTGGCGTTGTCCGCCTCGTCCTTGATGTTGATGGTGGGGAAGAACATGATCCGCAAGCCCCGCGCGCGCGCCTCCCGGAAAGTCCGCAGGAGCGCCTCGTCCGTGGGGCTGGAGGTGGGATGGCGGCGGATCTCATCCGCGTGGCCCGTGTCCATGCGGTAGATGGCTTGGAGGCTCACGCAGGTGGCGCCGCTCGCCGCGATACGATCCAACTCCGCCGCGTAGTCGTAGTCCGGCAC
>JAFDVN010000124.1 GCA_018269025.1 Acidobacteriota bacterium
AAGAGCTTGCCGCCCACCTGGATCGCCGCCGAATGGAAGAGGCTGCCGTGGAGGAAGACGCCGAGGTGGGTCAGTTCCTCGCCGATGTCCACCACCACCGCGCCGTTCTCCCGGTCCTCCCGGGATAGGGCGGCTTCGGCGCTGGCCAGGGGCGAATAGATGAGGCCTGCGCCATCGAGGCCCGAATCGTCCAGCGCCTTCTGGATGTTCCGCACGACGGTGTTGGGCGCTACGATGAGGCGGACTTCGGCTTCCAGCGTCTCGCTGTACATGCCCACGGGGTTGCGCACATCCCGCTGGCCTTTGAGGTGGAACATCTGGGGGATGCGGTGGAGGACCTTTTCTTCCTTGGCCAGCTTGCAGTTGGCCGTGGCCTGGTCCAGCACCCGGTCCCGGTCGCCCGAGGTGATGATGCGGTCGGCGTTGGAAATGGTGATGGAGTCGCGGAGGTTCTCGCCCTTGAACTGGACGCCATCCACCACGACCTTGATGCCGCTCACCTTCGTCTGGCCCGCGGTGCGCATGGCCTCATCTACCGCGCGCTGGATGGCGCTGGTCGTAAGGGCCATGTCGTTGATCTCACCCATGCGGATGCCGCCCTGGGGGCTCGCCATGCCCGCGCCGGTCACCTGGAGGGATCCATCTTCTTCCTGGACGGCAACGACTGCGATGACTTTGCTAGCGCCTAGATCAACTCCGAGCAGTGTTGCGCGCTGTGTCATCGCGTCCCTTGGTCCCTGCCCAGAACTCTAGCGCACTTCCGGGCGCGGTTGGAGGGGTCGCAAGGGGAAAAATCGAGGGGGGCGAGGTTCTGGCCTCGGGCTACAGGCTCCGGGCTACACGGTTGATACCGACCCACTCTCGCCATGTGCTTCCCGGTTGGAGTGAACGCCCTCTCCTCGGAGGCTTCCACCCCGCGAGGAATTGATCCAGGCCCTGCCGCGCAGCCTGAAGCCTGAAGCCCGAAGCCCGTAGCCCTACTTCGCCACCGTCTTCGCGGGTCCGTTGTCCGTGGGGCCCACAGCCACATAGTCGTCGTCGCCCCAGCGCAGGTCCACATAGGGGATCTTGGTGAAGTCGGGGCGCTTGAGCAGCTCATCCACGAAGATCGCCTGGAAGTTGGGGATGTTGTTGGCGGGGTTGTGGCGGTCCAGGTAGATGGGGGCCTGGAAGCCTTCGATGAAGGCGGTCGGCCCCTGGGCCGTCCATCGGAATTCGGCGATGCGGTCGTAGAAGTCCGGCTGGGCGGCCTTCAAAGCGCGGGCGGCGTTGAGCAGGCCGAGGAAGGCCTTGTCCTGCTCGCTCCCCGGATCCACCACCACCGGCAGCGGGCTGGGGTCGGCGGGATCCACCCGGCCCATGACCACGCCATCGTCGCTCACGAGGAATATGCCTTCGGGCCGCAGGAGCCAGAGCAGGGGCTTGCGCTCCTGCACGACGAGGGTGATGCGATCGGGGGGTTCCTTGCGGATCAGCAGGCCCCGCACCCAGCGTTTGGATTCCACCGCGTCCCGCAGCCCTTCGGCGTCGAACCAGAAGAGGGGCCGGTGCAGGCAGCGGGCATCGGCGAGCTTCTGGATCTCCTGCTGGCGCTGACCCCGCGTGCCCGTCACCACCACCTGTTCGATGACGAGTTTCTGGAGCCCGAGGTAGCGCTGGGCCACGGTGATAAGCCCCCAGGCCGCGCCCAACACAAGCAGCAGCACGAGACCGGCCTTGGCGAAGGGCAGCCAGGGGCGGCGGGCGCGGGTGCGGGAGGGGAGGGCCATGGTCGGGAGTCCGGCTACAGGCTACCGGCTACCGGGGAGGCATTCCGCCAGATCTCGACTTCGGGTTCGAGGTCCACGCCGTGGACTTCCTTCACCTTGGCGCGGACGGTGTCCATCAGTTCGGCGAAGTCGCTGGCGCTGGCCTTGCCCAGGTTCACGAGAAAGTTGCCGTGCTCGGGGCTCACTTCCGCATCCCCGACGCGAAGGCCCTTGAGACCCGCCTGGTCAATGAGACGGCCCGCGCTCGCGCCGGTGGGATTCTTGAAAATGCAGCCCGCGTTGCGTTTTGAGAGCGGTTGGCTCGTGCCGCGCTTCTCCATGTTCACGGCCACCTGGGCCTTGATGGTGTCGCGGTCGCCTTCGGCGAGCTTTACCGTCATGGCCGTGGCGACGGCCTGGACTTCCGCGAAGAAGCTCCAGCGGTACTTGAACTCGCCGGGAGTCGGCTTCTTCTCGATGAGCTCGCCTTCGGGCGTGAGAAAGCGGAAGGTGTCGAGCACATCAATCAGCTCGGCGCCGTAGGCCCCGGCGTTCATGCGGAGCGCGCCGCCCACGGAACCGGGGATGCCCGCGGCGTATTCCATGCCGGAGAGGCCCATCTCCGCCGCCTGCTGGCTCAGGCGGATGTGACCGAAACTCGCGGGGGCGCTGATGAGATTTCCATGTCGTTTCAATTCCGCGGGGAAACGAAGCCGCAGCACCGGGATCGCCACATCGCCGAGGATGACGAGGTTGGAGCCCATGCCCAGCACCCGGTAGGGCAGGCCCTCCTTGTGGCAAGCCCGAAGGAAGGTTGCGGCTTCCTTCTCATCGGTCGGCTCGAAGAGCCACTGGCAAGTCCCACCCACGCCCAGGGTCGTGAGCTTGGCGAAGGGCACATCCCGCCGGTGGGGGACGCGCAGCAGTTCGTCGGGCCAGGGGTGGTGCACGCTCGCTCCAGCTCCCCAGTCTAAGGCCGGTCCAGGGCCCTGAGTCGCGCCTTCACTTCCGGAGATCCGAAGGCGCTCCAGCCGCCGTCATCCTTCGCGCCCACCACCCGGTGACAGGGAATGAGGACGAGGAGCGGATTGGCCATCACCGTGCGGCCCACCGCCCGAGCCGCGCCCGGCTTTCCCGCCAGCGCCGCGAGATCGCCGTAGGTGATCGTGCCCGAGCGGGTGCGCCGTAGCGCCTCTGCCACCGCCCGCTGGAAGGGGGTGAGGTCGGAGAGGTCGAGGGGCACATCCCGCAGATCTTGGGGCTCGCCGTTCAGGTGGCGCCGCAAGCGATTCGCCGCGTCCCCCACCCAGGCGGGCGCCTCCAGGAAGGTTGCCGCGGCGGTCGTGGGCCGGAAGCGGCTCAAGCCAGTGTCCGTCCAGCGAAGCTCCCAGGCTCCAAGGGCCGTCTCCAAGACCGCATGACGCACCGCCCGCCTCCAGTCCCCAGCCTCCAGCCTACAATCTCCCCATGCGCTGGCTCGCCCTGGATCACGGCACGAAGCGGATCGGGCTCGCCTTCTCCGACGAGCTGGAGATCCTCGCCTCGCCCTTTGAGGTCTGGGCGAACGAAGGCCCCGTGCTCGACCGTCTCGCGCGGCTGTGCAAGGACGAAGGCGCCCAGGCCCTCGTCATCGGCCTGCCGAGGCACAAGGATGGCGCGGAGAGTGCGACGGCTCCGTTGGCCCGCGCACTTGCCACGGATCTGTCATCCCGCACCAACCTTCCGTTCCTGATGTGGGATGAGCACCTCAGCAGCGCCGAAGCCGAACGCCTCCTCGCCCAGCGCGGCGTGAAGCCCGACAAGCGGAAAGCCTTGTTGGACGCCGCCGCCGCCGCCGTGATCCTCGCCGACCTGCTGGAAACCCGGCGCGCGAAGGGCCTCGCCGTGGGCAGCTTCGGACCCGTCTGAAATTCGTCCGTCACACCTGGACTACCGCCGCCATCCCAGCTTCATTGCCTGGAGGCTTCATGCGCCGCGTTCTCTCCACCCTGCTCATTGCCGTGTCTCTGTCCGCCTTCGCGCCTCTCCGTGCTGGCGACAAGACCTTCACCCCGGACACCATCCACTCCCGCATCGGCTTTACCGCCAAGACGCTGTTCAAGGTGGAGGGTTCCTTCTCGAAGTACACGGCCGCGATCAGCGGCGATCCCGACACCCTCGAAAACGCCAAGGTCACCTTCACGATCGAGACCGCCTCCATCAACACCGAGAACGGTTCCCGCGACAACCACCTCCGCAGCGCGGATTTCTTTGACGCGGCGAAGTACCCGGCCATCACCTTCACCTCCAAGTCCATCTGGAAGCAGGACGGGCATCTCATGGTGGGCGGCACGCTGGATATGCACGGCGTGAAGAAGGACCTCGTCATCCCCTTCGACCAGACCTTCGGCCAGAACGGCGCCGGCAACGACACCTGGAGCTACGAAGGCGAGCTTAAGATCAACCGCGACGATTGGGGCGTCGGCGGCGCCGACATCGTGGCGAAGATTGGGTTGAAGAAAGAAGTGGCCCTCGACATCCAGCTCGTGGGGTTCTGGCACTGATATCCGGCTACCGGCTACCGGCTACCGGCTACCGGCTGCCGGTAGCCGGATATCAGCCCAATCGCACGATCCTGCCGCAGCGCGCGGCCAGCTCCGGATTGTGGGTGACGAGCAGGGTCGTGGGCTTCAGTTCGTCGTGAAGGCGAAGGAGGAAACCGAAGACTTCTTCCGCCGTCTGGGGGTCGAGGTTGCCGGTGGGTTCGTCCAGCAGCCATAGCGCGGGCTTGCGCACGAGCGCGCGCGCGAGGCCGCCCCGCGCGGCTTGGCCACCGCTGAGCTGGTTGGGGAAGCGCACCGCGAGATCGGCGAGGCCCACCACGGCGAGCAGGTCGCGGATCCACGCGCGCTGTGCCCCGTCCGGTCCGCCATCCAGCATGAGCGGCAGGGCGAGGTTCTCTTCGAGGGTGAATTCCGGCAGCAGGTGGGGCTGTTGGAAGGCGAGGCCGATGTGG
This sequence comes from Acidobacteriota bacterium, assembly GCA_018269025.1. Taxonomy (GTDB): domain Bacteria; phylum Acidobacteriota; class Holophagae; order Holophagales; family Holophagaceae; genus JAFDVN01. The sequence goes on from JAFDVN010000124.1 coordinate 4,744, forward strand.
GCGCGGCGATGAAGCGCCATAGCCGTGCGATCGCTGGGATCAAGCGCCATCCCGCCCACGCGGATGGAGCCGCCTTCCCAATGGTCCAGCCCCGCGATGCAGTTGAGCAGCGTCGTCTTGCCCACGCCGCTGGGCCCCATGACCGCGCACAGCTCACCGGGCTCCACTTCCAGCGAGAAGCCGTCGAAGACCGGATGCTCCGAACCCGTATAGGTCTTGTGCAGATCGCGGATCGAAAGGGGGAGACTCATGGGGCCCTCCGGGCCGGGCGTCGGGCGACGGGCGTCAGGCGTCGGGCCACCTGTTCGGGGCATCCCGCTGATGTTCGCGCCCCGAAGCCTGACGCCTGACGCCTGACGCCTGATCTCATCGCGCGCGCTCCACGAGCTTCCAGTAGAGATGGTGCGTGGCGATCGCGTCCCCCAGCGCGGTGTGGCGCAGCTCTGGCGCAGGGGCGATGCCGAAGAAGTCGAAGAGCGCGCCTGAGCTGAGGCGCAGGTCCTTGGGGAGCTTGCCCGCGTCGCGGAGCCCGGCGGCTAGCGCGTGGGTGTCCACGCTTCGGTGGTTGAAGCGCGGTTCGAGTTCTCGTCCTTGGGATTTGAAGAAGGTGCCGAGAAAACCCTGGTCGAACGCGATGTTGTGGCCGAGCAGCGTGATGGGCGCGCTTCCGAAGTGTTCCGTGCAGAAGGCGTCGAAGGCTTTGAGGGCTTCCCCGGGCGCGAGCGCCGCCGCGTGATGCTTCACGAGGTCAATGCGGTTCACCTTCATTCCGCCCGCGCTCACCCGGTAGGGCTCGTGCTTCACGAGGATCTCCAGGGACGCGACGATCTGTCCGTCTTCGCTCGCCACACAGCCCAGCGAGAGCAGGTCGTGGACCTGCGGGTCGAGGCCGCCGGTTTCGGTGTCGAAGACGAGGTAGCGGCTCATGGGCGCTCCGCGCGGCGTCGGGCGTCAGGCGTCCGGCGTCGGTTCGCCTGATCCATGCGCGCCGTTGAATTTCGCGGCCCGAAGCCCGACGCCTGAAGCCCGACGCCCGATCTCATTCCGACCTCAACGCGTCCACCGGGTCCAGGTTCGCCGCGCGCCTGGCGGGCCGCCGCGCGGAGGCCCAGGCCACGAGCAGGGGGAAGGCGGCGGCGAGGAGCAGGTCGGTCCACCGGAGTCGGAAGGGGACATAGGTGATGAAGTCGTAGACGGCCGCCGGGAGGTGGATCCATTTGAAGTGGTCCGCGAGCAGGCAGAGGGGCACGGAGGCCGCGAGGCCGATGGCCGTTCCTACCGCGCCGATCCAGAGGCCCTGGCGCACGAAGATGCGGCTCACCTGGTCCGGCGTTGCGCCGAAGGCGAGCATGACCCCGAGGTCCCGCCGCTTCTCGGTCACGAGCAGCACGAGGCTCGCGACGATGTTGAAGGCCGCCACCAGCACGATGAGGGCGAGGATTGCCGTGAAGATCCACTTCTCCACGGTGAGCGCCGCGAAGAGGGGCTTGTTCGTCTCCCGCAGGTCGGTCGCGACGAAGGCCGGGCCGAGGCGGGCCAGCACGGCCTGCTTGGCGGGACCGATGGCGTCAAGGCCCGTTGTGCGCACCTCGATCATCCCGGCCTGGTCTGTGCGGGCGAGGCGCTCGGCATCCTTGAGGTGGATGAAAGCCCAGCCCCTGTCGAAGTCGGAGATGTGGCTCTGGAAGAACCCCGCGACCTTGTAAGCGGCGAGCTTGGGCTGGGCGCCGCCGAGGCCGAGGTCCAGGCGCAGGTAGGCGACGGTGATCGTGTCGCCGGGGTGAATGTCCAGCTTGTCCGCGAGCTCCTTGCCGATCAGGATCTGGCCTTCCTGCAAGCGTTCCACGGGTGAGGTCGCGCTGTCGAAGATGCTGGAGGTGCTGTGGGCGCTCGCCGGGTCCACCGCCTTGATGAGCACGGGCTCCGGCGGCGCGCCGCTCGTCGCGCTGCGGAGGAGGCCCTTGTCAATGCGGATGGGCGAGGCCGCGACGACGCCCGGTGTGGCGCGAATCGCTTTGAGGGTCGCGTCCGTATCCGGGATGTCTCCGGCGAGGTGGGCGACGGTGAAGTGGGCCGTGGCGCTGAAGAGGTTCTTCTGGATTTCTTCGCGGAACCCATTCATCAGGGCCATCGTGACGACCATGGCAAAGACGCCGAGGGCGATGCCCCCGGTGGCGAAACGCACCATCACGCGGACGAAGGCCCCCTTGCGCTGGGCGCGCAGGTAGCGCTTGGCCACGAAGGCGTCGAAGGTGCCCATCTTTCAAGCCTAACGGAAGCATCTGGCGAATGGCCCGCGTCCACCTAAAATGGAGTCCGGAGTCCTTTCCCGCATGACCCTAGCGAATGTCTGATAGCTCCAGCCCCCAGCTTCTGCGCTGCAGCCTCATCGCCCATCAGGGCCCATCGGATCGGGAAGAGCCCATCGAGGAGCACTTGGCCGAATTGGCGGAACTCGCCCGGTCCCGGGGATTTGAAGTCGTCTCCCGGCACCGGCTGAAGCGCGCCTCCATCGCGCCCCGCACCTATTACGGCTCCGGCCAACTGGAGGCCGTGGCGGACGAAGCCGCCCGACGCGGCGCCTCGGTCCTCATCTGCGATGACGAACTAAGCGGCAGCCAGGTGAACGCCATCGAGAAGCTCACCCGGATGGCCTGCGTGGACCGCACGGGCCTCATCCTCAGCATCTTCGAGCAGCGGGCCCAGACCCGGGAAGCGCGGGCCCAGGTGGAACTCGCCCGCTGCGAATATGAACTGCCCCGCCTCAAGGGGCAGTGGACCCACCTGGAGCGCCAGGGCGGCGGCGTGGGCCTGCGCGGCGGCCCCGGTGAGACCCAGATCGAGGTGGATCGCCGCATGATCCGCACCCGCATCAGCCAACTCAAGAAGGAGCTGGTCCACTTGGAGCAGGTCCGGGAGACCCAGCGCCAGGGTCGGCCCGGCAACCTCCCGCGCGTGGCCCTCGTGGGCTACACGAACGCGGGCAAGACCTCGCTGCTCAAGGCGCTCACCGGCGCCGGCGAGCCCCAGGATCTCCTCTTCGCGACCCTGGACACGACGACGCGCAAGGCTTGGCTCGGGCCCGACCTGAACGCCGAAGGCGAACCCACGGGCGCGGTGAAGCACTGCCTCGTGGCAGACACGGTGGGCTTCATCCGCAAGCTGCCCCACCAGCTCGTGGCGGCCTTCCGGTCTACGCTGGGCGAAGTCCGCACCGCGGACGCGCTCCTCATCGTCGCGGACGCGGCGGACCCGGACCTCGAAGGTCGTCTCCGGGTCGTCGCGGACACGTTGCGGGACATCGGCTGCCTGGACGACCATCACCTCCAGCCGCGCCTGCTCGTGCTGAACCAGGTGGACCGCCTTCACCGCCCCCAGCGCCTCGACCTCAAGCGCACCTTCCCCCACGCCGCCCAGGCCGTGGCCATCTCAGGCCAAGGCCTCGATGAAATCCGCGCCTGGATTCGCGACCTCATCCCCGGTCCCGTGAAAGCCCGGGACCTCGAGTGGTGGGAATTGCCGAATCCGAAGGGTCGTGAGGCGGTAATCGCTACCTGAGCACCTGCACCTGCAGGCCCACCACGGCCTGTCCGGCGTTCATGGCGGGGATGATGATGCGAACGGGGGCTTCGAGGCCTTGGCTTTCGAGCGTCAGGTCGAAGGGGTCGCCGGTGGCGAAGCGGCCCGTGGGCACGGACCAGCGGGCCACGGGGGCATTGCTTTCAAGCGCGACGGAGACGGTGAAGCCCTCCTTCGACTTCACGGTCCAGATGCGGGTGGAGCCGGGTTCCGCGAGGTGGAGTTCCAGGTTCCAGGTGCCGTGGGCCGCGCGGGCGATGGCGTAGAGGCCGGGCAGGCGGAGCGCAGGTTTGGGCGGTTCCTTCGGACCACCGGGAAAGCCGACGGGCAGGTGGCGATCCACGGTGGGGATCGTGGGAAGCGGGGCGGCCTGGGTGGGCGTCGCTGGAGCTGGGGGAGTGATGGTGGAGGGCTCCTGGCACGCAAGCAGGGCCAACAGCGTGATCGGGAGGAGGAGATGGGAACGACGGATCATGCGGGCTCCTTCTCGGCGGGAAGGCGGCTAAGGGTGAGGGCAAGCCCCGCGGCCAACAGCAAGCGCAAGAAGAAAAGCTGACGACTCGCGCCGTGGGCCTTGTCGTAGGCGGCGCGGTCGGGGTTCGTCGTGGGCAGGCTCTCCACGGGCGCGTGCATGCGGCCCCGGATCTCCTGGAGCTTGGGGGTGATGATGAAGGTGCTCGTGAGGCAGAGGCACAGCGCGGCGAGGCAACCCGCCGCCCAGAGGCGGATGGGCCCCAGGCCCGCCGTGTCATCCACGCCCATGAACCAGCGCCCCGCGTAGACGAGCAGCAGCGCGGCGGTGAACACGACCCACGCCGCGAGATCCAGATTGGCGACCGCGTTGCCCGCCACCTGACCCGCGAGGTCGCGGCTCGGAACGATGCGGAAGAGCCCCGGCGCGGTGAGGAGGCCGAAGCCCAACCCCGCGCCCACCCACGCCCAGAGCAGCGCGGAGGCGGTGGTATCCAATCGGCGGATCAGCTTCATCGTCATGATTCCAGTTTAAAGCGTTCTGTCCCCGCGAAGGGCCGCGAATGGTTGAAGCGCGAAGACGCGAAGAACGCGAAGGGAAAGAAAGGTTCATCGCGTAATTTCAGAGAGAATCGCCGACTTCAGACCCATTCGAGGGATCTTGGCTCGCACCAAGGACGACCCAAGCAGTAACACAGAGGCCGCAGAGAAAACACAGAGGGGCACGGAGGTCCAGCCCTGAACGGCCAGCGGAAGCCACGGGTTGAGGGCGCGAGGCCCGGAGGCTTTTGAGGGCCTCCCACCCTCGCGCCCTCAACCTTGCCGCGAAGCGGCAAGCCCGCCCTTGGCGGGCGGCTTCCGTGTCCGAGCAGGCGGGCCCCCTCTGTGATCTCCGTGCTCCTCGGTGATCTCTGTGTTCCGGCTTTTTTCGCTCGGAAGGGTCCGGGCAATCATGGGGAGGTCACCTCCCCGCAGATCCGCGATGAACCGATAGAAAGGGTTGGGAGATGAAGCCTGACGGATGGGGTCGCGGTTCATCCCTGAACCCGCCTTCTTCGCGTTCTTCGCGTCATCGCGGTGAAAGCTTTTATTCGCGGCCCTTCGCGGGTTCACTTCTTGATCCCCAACAGCAACCCGTCCGGCGTGGGAATGCAGACCGTGTCGAAGGCTTGTTTGGCCTGTTCGTGGAAGCGGCGCATGGCGGCAGCGTCCTTGTTGTCGGCTTCCAGGAGGTTCCCGAAGTAGTAGGCGTTGTCGCCCAGTAGGAGCCCGCCGGGTCGCAGCACCATCGCGGCCCAGGTTCCGTAGCGGTCGTAGTTGCCCTTATCCGCGTCCACGAACACGGCATCGAAGGGCCCGAGCTGGCCCAGGGCTGGAAGCGCGTCCAGGGCCGGGCCGACGAGGATGGTCACTTGATCCCCGAGGCCCGCGGCTTCGACATTCGCGCGGGCGATGGCGGCATGCTTCGCATCGAACTCCAGGGACCAGAGGTGGCCATCCTTGGGCAGGGCCTGGGCCATGCGGATGGCGGAATAACCCGCCAGGGTTCCGAACTCCACGACCTTCTTCGCGCCGATCATCTTGAGCAGGACCGTGAGCAATTTGCCCTCGCCGATGCCCACCTGGATGGCAGGCATGCCGTTGAGTCCAGGCGCGAGGAAGGCCCGTTCCAGGCCCGCGTCATGGGCGGCGTGGAGCTGGTCCAGCCAGTGGACGATCTCAGAGGTCGCGTAGCGCGCGCCGGTCCGGGAATCCGCGTCAGCCATGCCGGTCTCCTATGCGATTCGTCCTACCACTCGTTGTAGGGGATGCCGTTCTCGCCCATGTCCGTGGAGCCGCTGCGTACATTGAAGACGCCGGTTTCCGCATCCGGATTGTCCGGGTCCGGCGCTTCGAATTCCAGCGTCCAGGTGTCGCGGGAATTGGTCATGGGGTCCACGGGGATTTCCCGGAGATAACCCAGATCCTTCAATGGCTGGAGGCTGCTGGGCAACTTGCCGCGATCCGCGCGGTACTGCTCCAGGGAATGCCGCATCTGGAAGAGGTCTTCCTTGAGCACCGATTCCCGGGCGAGGGTCGTCTTGTGCCGGTAGCCTGCGAGCCCGATGGTGGCCAGGATGGCGATGATCGTCATCACCACGAGCAGCTCCATCAGCGTGAAGCCGTGCTGGGTGCGGGTCCGGGAAGGCATCCGACTACCTTAGCAGGGGGAAGGTGGAACCGCGAAGACGCGAAGGGCGCGAAGAACCACCTTGGTTTTCTTCGCGCCCTCTGCGTCTTCGCGGTGAATGCTCTTTACAGCACGCCGCGTTTCTTTTGATCGAGCTCGATGGAGTCAAGGGACCCGCCTCCGCGCGACTGCGCGGGAGGACGCGACTGAATGTCGCGTCCGATAGGCGGGAAGCGCCTGGAAGTTGCCTTCCCCAAAACCCATATCGCGAGGAAAAGAAGAAGGCCGCACAAGGCGGCCTTCTTCCCGAGCAGGCAGAGCCAGGGGCAGGGGCCCCGGGCGGGGAATATGGGACTCAGAGGACTCCGCGTTTCTTCTGGTCGAGCTCGATGGAGTCGTAGAGCGCCTGGAAGTTGCCTTCTCCAAAGCCCATATTCCCCCGCCGCTGGATGATCTCGAAGAAGAGTGGGCCGATCTGATCCTCGGTGAAGATCTGGAGCAGGTAGCCGCTTTCATCCCCGTCAATCTGGATGCCCAGTTCCTTCGCCTCGGCGAGATCCTCCCGCACGGTGTAGCCGCCCTTGGCGATGCGGCCCGGCAGCAACTCGTAGTAAGTGTCGGGGACGCGGAGAAACTTGAACCCTTGGGATTGAAGAGTACGCAGCGTCGCCGCGATGTCGTTGGTGCTGAGGGCGATGTGCTGAATGCCCTGGCCCTTGTGCCGGTTCACATATTCCTGGACCTGGCTCTTCTCGTCCGTGGGCTCGTTGATGGGGATGATGACGCGGTTGTTCGAACTCTGGACGACCTTGGAGTCAAGGCCCGTGCCCAGCGCGCCGCGGATGTGGAACTCGCGGGTCACGACGAAGCCGTAGACGCGCTCGTAGAAGTCCACCAGCGCGTCCATCTCCTTCGGCCCGACATTGTTGGTGAGGTGGTCAATGCGGACGAGGCCCGGATCGCAGGCCGCGGGGGCGGGGTCGGGTGTGAGGCCGGGCCAGAAGGTGGATAGATCGCCCTTGCGCTCGACGAGGTAGTTCCACACATCGCCCACGCCCTGGATGGCCGCGAAGCGCAGCGATCCGTTCCCGAGGGCATGGGACTGGGGTTCCAGGACGACCTTCGCGCCCCGGGCGTGGGCTTCGGCCATGGCCTTGTCCAGATCCTCGACCTCGAAGTTCAGCGCGCAGGCGCCTTCGTCGTGGGCCTTGAAATAGCGTCCGGCGGGGTGGGTCTCATCGCATTCGAAGATGAGGATGTCCATGCGCTGTTGCTGGAGGTGCACACAGCGACCGCCCTGGACCGAACCGCTCGCCACCCTGGCGAAACCGAGACGGCGGTAGAGGCCTTCCAGCCGATCAATGGATCCCGTGAGCTGGATGTGGTCAATGCGGGAGAGGCCGAGGGGGTTGGTGGCTTCCTTCTGCTCGACGGCGGTGAGGGCGAAACTGGGCGCGGCCATGGATACTCCGGGTCAGACCTTCCAGAATGGTGCCGACCTCCCGTGACGGGGATCACGAAACGGGGCCGCTCGCGCGGCCCCGTTCTGCTGGTTTCGTGATCTATCAGAGGCTGGTCTGGGCGACCTTCTCCGTGGTGAAGAACTCCAGGACATCGCCTTCCTTCAGGCCGTCGAAGCCTTCCACACTGATGCCGCACTCGAAGCCATTCTTCACTTCGTTCACATCGTCCTTGAAGCGCTTGAGGCTCGAGAGGGAGCCCTCGAAGAGCTGGTCCTCGCCCCGCTTCACGCGCACCTTGGAATTGCGCTTCACGAGGCCATCCGTCATGCGGGAACCGGCGATGACCGTCTTGCCCACCTTGAAGAGCTGGAGCACTTCCGCGCGACCCTGGTAGGCCTCGCGCTCCACCATGTCGAGCTTGCCGATCATGGACTGCTCGATCTCCTCGGTCACCTTGTAGATGATGTCGTGGAAGCGGATGTCCACGCCCTCTTCCTGGGCGAGGTCCTCGGCCTTGCGCTCGGCCTTGGTGTGGAAGGCGATGACGATGGCCTTGGAGGCCTCCGCCAGCAACACATCGTTCTCGGTGACGGTGCCCGCCGCGGCGTGGATGATGCGCACGCGGATCTTCTCGGTGCTGAGCTTCTCCAGGCTGCCCACGAGTGACTCGACGGAACCTTGGGTGTCGGCCTTGATGATGAGCGGAAGCTCCTTCATCTGGCCATCCTTGATGGTGCCGAAGATGTTCTCCAGCGTGACGCGCTGGCGGGCCAGCGCGGCGGCCTTGGCCTTTTCCTGGCGGAACTGGGCGATGGTGCGGGCCTTGCCCTCGTTCTCCACCACCTGGAAGTTGTCGCCGCTGCCGGGCACTTCCTCGAAGCCGAGGATCTGCACGGCGGTGGAGGGACCGGCCTCTTCCACGCGCTCGCCGCGGTCGTCGAACATGGCGCGGACGCGGCCCATGGTGGCGCCGGCGACGAAGATGTCGCCCTGCCGCAAGGTGCCCTGCTGGACGAGGACGGTGGCGACGGCGCCGCGGCCCTTGTCGAGGCGGGCCTCGATGATGGAACCGGCGGCGGGCGCGTCGTAGACGGCCTTCAGATCCTTCATGTCGGCGACGAGCAGCAGCGTCTCCAGCAGGTCATCGAGACCCTGCTTGGTCTTGGCGCTGACGGGCACGGAGGGCACATCGCCGCCGTAGGCCTCGGTCTGCACGCTGTGTTGGAGAAGACCCTGTTGGACCTTGTCCGGGTTCGCGCCGGGCTTGTCAATCTTGTTGATGGCGACGACGAGGGGCGTGTCGCCGGCCTTGGCGTGGGCGATGGATTCCACCGTCTGGGGCATGACGCCGTCATCGGCGGCGACCACCAGCACGGCGATGTCGGCCACCTTGGCGCCCCGGGCGCGCATCTTGGTGAAGGCTTCGTGGCCCGGCGTGTCGAGGAACACGACCTGGCGCATCTCCCCGGTGTTCGGATCCTTCACATCCACATGGAAGGCGCCGATGTGCTGGGTGATGCCGCCGGCCTCGCCCGCCGCGACCTTGGCGGAGCGGATGGCGTCCAGCAGCGAAGTCTTGCCGTGGTCCACATGGCCCATGATCGTGACGACCGGAGAGCGGGCCAGCTTCTCGCCCTGCACATCCGTGCCCTCTTCGGCGGCCATCTGGACATCCTCTTCGAAGGAGACGATGTCGGCGAGGAAACCGAATTCGCGGGCGATCTCCTTCGCCAGCTCTGTGTCGAGGGGCTGGTTGATGGTGGCGAAGATGCCGCGGTGGAGGAGCTTCGCCACCACATCCTTGGCGGGGCGGGCGCACTTTTCGGCGAGCTCCTTCACGGTCACGCCTTCGGACAGCATGACGATGCCGATCTCGTCCTCGATGAATTCCGTCGCGATGACCTGCGCGCGGCTGCGCGGCTGGCGCATCTTGATGTCGAGCTCTTCCTGCTCCGTCCGCTCGTGCTTGCCCTTCTTCTTGCCACCCACGGAACGGGCCGGGCCCTTGCCCGAGCCGATGGGCGCCGCGCCGGGCGCGCCGCCAGGACCGCCCGGGCCACCGGGACGGGGACCGCCGAAGCCGCCGGGACGAGGCCCGCCCGGGCCACGACCGGGACCGCCGGGGCGAGGCCCGCCGGGACCACGGCCAGGACCACCCGGGCCGCGACCAGGACCACCGGGACCGCGACCAGGGCCGCCGAAGCCGGGGCGTCCACCGGGGCCGCCGGGACGACCACCACCACCGCCCGCGGGACGGGGTTGGGGAAGTTGGATGTAGCGGGCGGGGCCGTCCTCGCGCCGGGGCGGGGGCGGGGTGTCGCTGATGCTGATCTTCGAGAAGCCCTGCTCGCTGCGGAGCTGGTTGGGGTTCGTGAGCGAAGCGTACCGCTGGCTCGTCACCGGCGGCGCCTTGGGCTCGTGCTTCACTTCACCTCGGCTCGTGTTGGCGGCCATGGGCAGCACCGCGCGCTCCTTCGGCTTGTCGCCGGAGCGGGACACGGAGGGCTGACCGGGGCGCTGGAGCACGGGGCGGGCCCCGGCTTCCGGCTTGGGGCCACCGGCCTGGGAGCCGCCTTGAGACCCTCGCGGTGCGGGAGCCTGCGGGAGCTGGATGTAGCGGGCGGGCTTGTCGTCCTTCACCGGAGCGGCCGGAGCCTGGTTCGAGACGCGGAGGCGGCTGAAGCCCGGATCGGCGGCCGGAGGCGGCGCGAGCTTGGCGGGAGGCAGGTCGGCCTTCGGGGCCTCGCTGACCTGGGCGGGGCTGACCTGGGCAGGAGCCTCCGATTTCGCCGCGGCGGGGGCCTCGACGCGGGTTTCCGCCTTCCGAAGGAGGATGGGGGCGGGCTTCTCCGGCTCGACCTTGGGGGGCTCGGGGGTCGGATGGGCCGGGGCCTTCTCCAGCTTGGGGGCCTTGGTCACCTTGATGACCGGGGCCGAGGCGGGGGTCTTCGCGGGGGCCTTGGGCGCGGGATGGGCTGCGCCTTTGGCGCCGAGGGACCGGCGGACCTGCGCGATCTGGTCCTCATCCAGGCTGGAGCTGTGGCTCTTGCCGGACAGCCCGAGGCGCTTCTCGACGACATCCAGGATGTCGTTGTTGCCTACCCCGAGTTCCTTGGCGAGTTGGTTGATGCGCATCAGGTGAGTGTCCTCGTGTGGGTGCGGTGGAAGCGTGCCAGGGAAAGGCGGATCATTCCCCGAAGTGGGCGTGCACCGCGTCCATGAGCCGGAAGGCCAAATCCTGGTCCAGACCTTCGACCTGGAGGAGCTGCTCGGCCGTCACAGTGTAGAGCGATTTCGCGGTGCCGTAGCCCGCTCCCGCCAGCTTCTCGGCGACCTCGGGCGTCAGGCCCTCCAGAGTGCCGATCTCGTCCAGGAGGGTCGAGGCCGCGGCGGATTCGGGCTCGGCGGCGGCCTCACTGCCCGCGCCAAGGGCCGCGCCCAAGGCCACTTCGTTCTCCTTGCGCTTGTCGGCCTCGGAGCGGACATCAATGTTCCAGCCGGTGAGCTTGGCCGCGAGGCGCACATTCTGGCCGCGCTTGCCGATGGCGACGGAGAGCTGCTCATCATCCACCACCACTTCCACCCGGCGGTTCTCGGCGTCCACGACCGTGACCCGGAGCGCCTTGGCGGGGTTCAGCGCGTTGGCGATGAAGCGCAGGGGATCGGAGTCGTAGCGGACGATGTCAATCTTCTCGTTCTTGAGCTCGCGGATGATGGCCTGGACGCGGGAGCCCTTCAGGCCCACGCAAGCGCCCACGGGATCCACATCGGGGTCCACGCTCTGCACGGCGACCTTGGCGCGGTCGCCCGCTTCGCGAACGCAGTTCTGGATGACGACCGTGCCGTCGTGGATCTCGGGCACTTCGTTCTCGAAGAGCTTGATGAGGAGCCTCGGGTCCGTGCGGCTCACCTGAACTTGAGCGTCCTTGGCGGAGCGGTCCACGCTGACGATGACGACCTTCACGCGCTGGCCCTTGTCGAAGCGGTCTCCGCGCAGCGCCTCGTTGCGGCGCAGCATGGCCTCCACCCGGTCAATTTCCAGGATGATGGCGGACTTCTCGAAGCGCTTCACTTCCGCGACCACCACCTCACCGATGCGGTCCACGAATTCGGTGAAGACGCGCTCGCGCTCAGCCTCGCGCACCTTTTGCACGAGCACCTGCTTGGCGGCCTGGGCGGCGATGCGGCCCAGGTGGGAGGTGTCCTGGGGCAGCCAGAGCGTGTCGCCCTCGGCGGCATCCGGGTTCAGGGCGCGGGCGTCCTCGAGGCTGATCTCGAAATCCTCTTCTTCCATCTCCGCCACGACCTGCTTGAGGGCGTAGACATGGAACTCGCCGGTCTCGCGGTCCATCTGGGCGACGAAGTTGCCATAGAAGTCCATGGAGTTGAAGTACTTCTCGGCGGCCTTCGCGAGGGCTTCCTCCACGGCCTGGAAGACTTCTTCCTCGCCGATGCCCTTCTCGGCCGCGATCATCTTCACGCTTTCGAAGAAATTGCTGGTCACGATCGCCATGTCAGTTCTCCTGTCCGATGCTTGTCTCTACATCGGAGTCATCTGGCCCCAATTCGGGCGCGGGGGTAAGGACGGCCGCGAGGTGCTTGGGCCGGGGGGTCTTGTCTTCATCGAAGGGCGCGAGGCGGGCCTTCTGGAGCTCATCGAGGGGCACGGTTTTCAGGACGCCGTCTTCTTCGATCGTCACGGAACCGTCCGCGACTTCCCCGATCCAGCCCTTGAAGCGTTTCTGCCCGTTCACGGGGCGGCGGGTCTGGAGGCGGCAGAGCCGACCTCGGAAGCGGCGGAAGTGGTCGGCCTTGGCGAGGGGACGCTCCATGCCGGGGCTAGACACCTCGATGGCGGTGGTTTCCCGCAGGTTGGGGAACTCCACATCCATCCAGGCGAGCAGGCCCTCGTTCACGGCCACGCAGTCATCCAGGGTGATGCGGCGGCCACTGGTTTCGGCGTCCAGGTGATCCACGAAGAGGCGCAGGATGTCATCGCCGCCTTCCCGGGCCGTTTCCAGATGCACCAACTCGTAGCCGAGGAGACTCAGCTGCCGCTCGAGGGGCGCTTGGAGCTTGGTAAGGTCCACTGCTCTAGGGTCCAAACAAAAAAGGTGGGTCGAGCCCACCCGTCGAGGCATCTCGCCGATGCCAGGCCGAATTGAACCTCAGATCCTACCAGGGCCGGGGCCTCCCTTCAAGGCGGGCTTTGGGGCCGCCCGGGTGGTCCAATGGAGGGGGGAGGGCCCATGGGCGCGCTGTTGGATGGAAAGGCCTACGCGGACCGCATCCTGGCGGAGGTGAAGGTCGAGGTCGCGGCCCGGACCGCCGCGGGCCACGCCGCCCCCTGCCTGGCCGTGGTGCTGGTGGGCGAGGACCCGGCGAGTGCGGTCTATGTGCGCGGCAAGGTCAAGGCCTGCGCCGAGACGGGCATCGGCTCCCTGGAGCGACGGCTCCCGGCGACGATCTCCCAAGCGGAATTGGAGGCGGTGGTGGACGCCCTCAACGCGGACGCGAAGGTCCACGGCATCCTCATCCAACTCCCCCTGCCCAAGCACCTGGACACCAAGGCCATCCTGGACCGCGTCAGCCCCGCCAAGGATGTGGATGGCTTCCATCCGCTCAACCAGGGCCGCCTCTTCCAGGGCGTGAAGGGGTTGCGTCCGTGCACGCCGTCGGCCGTGATGCGGATGCTGGAACTGCATGGCGTGGCGCTGTCCGGGCTTCGCGCCGTCGTGCTGGGCCGTAGCGAGATCGTCGGCAAGCCCATGGCCCTGATGCTCCTGGAGGCGAACGCCACCGTCACCCTCGCCCATAGCCAGACGAAGGATCTGCCCGCCGTCTGCCGCGAAGCCGACCTGCTGGTGGCCGCCGTGGGTCGGCCCGGTCTCGTGGAAGGCTCCTGGATCAAGCCCGGTGCCGTCGTCGTGGATGTGGGGATCAACCGCGTGGAAGATCTGGCGCTCGGCGAGCGTATTTTCGCGGCGGAACCCGCTAAGCTCGCCAAGCTCCGCGAAAAAGGTCATGTGCTCTGCGGCGATGTGCGCTTTGGCGAAGCGCTTCAAGTGGCATCCGCCGTCACCCCCGTCCCCGGCGGCGTCGGCCCGCTCACCATCGCTGGTTTGATGCGGAACACGCTGCTGGCGGCCGAGGACCACTGATCCGGCTACCGGACTCCAGGGTTACCGGCTCCCGGCTACGCGGCTGGGCGAGGCCGTGCATCGCTTCTCGTCAGCCTACAACCCGGTAGCCCGTAGCCCGTAGCCCGGTAGCCGGTAATCCGGTAGCCCGTAGCCGAATCACGGCACCAATCCGCCATCCACATGCACCACATGGCCGGAGATGTAGCTGGACATGGAGCTGCAGAGAAACGCGACGACGCTCGCGACTTCCTCGGGTTCGCCTTCGCGCTTGAGGACGGTGGGGGCGAGCAGTTCCTTTTTCTTCTCCTCGGTGAGATCCGCGGTGAGTTCGGTGTGGATGAGGCCGGGATTGACGGCGTTCACGCGCACGCCGAAGGGCGCGAGTTCGCGGGCGAGGCTCTTGGTGAGGCCCATGAGCGCGGCCTTGCTCGCGCCGTAGTTGGTCTGACCCGGCTGTCCGATGAAGGCGGTGGGGCTGACGATGTTCACGATGGCGCCGGACTTGCGCGCCATCATGCCACGCACGACGGCCTTGGTCGCGAGCACGGTGCCCTTGAGGTTCACGCCCATCACCTCTTCCCACTTGGCGTCCCCCATGAGGATGAAGGGCGCGTCCTGGCGGGTGCCGGCGTTGTTCACGAGCAGGCTTACGGGGCCGAGGGCTTCCTCGATCTCGCGTGCGCAAGCGTCCATGGCCGCCTTCTCCCGCACATCGCCCAACACGGCGAGCGCCTTGCGCCCGCTCGCGCGGATCTCCGCCGCGACCTCCTCCGCCTTCTCGCGGTTCTGAAGCGCGTGCACCGCCACATCCGCGCCCCATCGCGCCAGCTCCAACGCGATGGCTTTGCCGATGCCCCGGGACGACCCCGTCACCAGGGCCACGGAACCAAGCAAAGGCTGACCGAGCGACATGCGGCACCCCAACGGACTAGGATGCCAAGGGTCCGGAGATCTGTCCAAACGAAGAAGAGGCCGCCATGGGCGGCCTCTTCTTGAGTCTTGCGGGCGTTAAAACTTGAAGCCCGCCTGGACCGCCAGATCCCGGGGTGTACCCCAGAACCCGGAAGCATTCGTCGCACCGTAGTTGGCGGTCGGAGTCCAGGCATCGGCGGGCCCGGTCGGAGCCGCCAGCCAAGTGTTGTTGAAGGAAAGCTGCTGCTGATGGTTGAACACATTGTAGATGGCGAGCTTCAAGAATGCCGCCACCTGGGTCTCCCCAATATGGAAGAGGTGGAAGTCCTGGGTGATGGCGATGTCGGTGTAGGCTTGGGCGTGGTAGACCACATTCCCGCGCTCGCCGTTGTAGTACTGGGTGAAGTAGCCCGTGCTGCTCGCCTGGCTTGGGATACCGGGATTCACACCAGCTACGGGAACCTGGCGAGTGATGCTGTCGTGGGCACCCGAATCAAATCGGTAAATCGCTCCGAAGGTGGTGCGCCCGAGAGCCCAGTCGAGGTGGTAATCGGCCATGAATCGCATGCGCAAGGGCACATCACCGATGAGGTCACCGTAGGGATTGGTCAGCGTGTTGCTGTACATCTGTACGCCATTGACCACGGTGAAGTTCTGGAGGCCTTCGCCGGAGGCAGGGGTGAAGGAACCTTCACCCTGGTAGTTGCCTTTTAGGCTGGACCAGGTGATGTTCCCCCCGAAATCCCACGATGCGGCGTTGAAGGCACCTTCCAACTCCAAGTCCTTGTAGGTGCGCTTGGCGTCAGGATCGTTGTACCAGACCTTTACATAGATCGGGCCAAGCACATCGTACGGTGGCGCGGCGGTGACTGTGCCATCGTTGCCCACTCGATAGTCAATGAGGTCCTTGTAGTCGCGCTGGACTGCCGTTGCCTTCACATAGCCAGCTCCAATCGAGGTGGTGAAGGCGCGGGAGAGGGAAAGCTGAAACTCATCCGTGTGTGGCGCCTTCAGATTTGGAGAAAGGACGACATTCAGGCTGGGGTCGCTGTAATAGGCGATGTTGCCCACGGTCTGACTGTAGTTCGTTGGGTCGGTGGCCTGGGCAAGAGTCGGGTTGGCCGGACCGGAGTAGTAGTAGTCAATCTCCGTGGGGTTTCCGGCGTTGGTCACCTGCTTGAGGATGTTGTCCAGCGGCTTGGCATTGTACCGAGCATAGCTCGCGCCCACCTGCCACACCGCATCGCCGAAGAGATCCCACTTCAAGCCCAGGCGGGGCGAGATACCGTTGGCGGATGCCCCAAGGCCATTCTGATTATTGCTGGCCTTGTAGGAGTCCCGGCGCAGACCCAAGTTGAGCGTGACGCGGTCGTTCACGGTCCACCGGTCGTTCACATAGAAACCGAGGCTCTGGTTCTTGGCTGTGACAGAAGAAGTCTGAAAGGTGGCCATGGCAAGGGCCTGAAGCGGCGCGGCTGTACCTGGGTAATTCAGCAGCTCGAAGTATCGGCTATGGGGGGCTTGGTCGTTCCGGGCTCGGTTTGTTCCGTCCACGAAATTCATGCCGAAGTCGAGTTGGTGATCGCCAGCGGCGGAGAAGGCATAGGTGAACTTCAGGTCGGCAGTCTTGTTATTCCGGTTATCGCCGCCGTCGCTGTAATTGAAAAGTCCGTTCTGGTAGAAGAGTCCGGTCGTGAGGTCGTAGACGGGATCGGGCAAGGCCTGATTTCCGCCAGCGGTCAGGGTTTCCCGCTTCTGGCCATACTTGGCTTCCATGGTGAGGTTCGGGGTCCACACCGCCTGCCAAGTGAGGTTCCAGAAGCCATCCTGACTAACTTGCGGAACGAGCGCGTTCACATCACCCGCGATGTAGTCGCGATTCCCTTCTTCATCCCGGTGGCTGGCGAAAGAGAAGATGAGGGAGTGATTCTGGGTGACGGACCAAGTCAACTTGCCCTGAACGACTTTGTCGTTGCTCGTGGCGTTGTAACCTGCACCCGCTTGGGTGGCTGAGGCTCCATCAATCGTCTGTGAAACCGAGGATTGGTTCTGTTGGCCCGCGATGAAGAACCAGAGCTTGTCCTTCAAGATGTATCCGCCCACGGTGAGGGAATCCGTGTGGTTGAGTTTCTGAACGATTGAAGCCTTGTCCTGGTAGGGTGCGAGCGCGGACCAGCCCGCATCCGAAAATACCGATCGGTAGGTTCCATGGAATTCATTGCCACCGGATTTGGTCAGGGCATTGATGACGCCGCCATCCACATCGCCGTATTCCGCCGGAATGGCGCCGGTGATGATTTGCACCTGATCCACCGCGTCATCAATGACGCTGACTCCACGGCCACCATAGATGTTGTCTGAAATGTCTTGACCATCCAGCTCAAAGCGATTGCCGCTACTCATGGCACCGCGTACCTGAGGGCCGTTCACCGTGCTGGAGCTGGTGTCCGCGATTCCAGGCGTGAGGGCCATCATGGCCTCGACGGAGCGTCCGGAAGGCAACTGGGTCACCTGAGACATGGTGAAGTTGGTGGTGCTGGAGGTGTCGGTCTTGTCAATGGCTGGGGCGGCTGCAACCACGGTGACAGTCGCTTGGGCCACATCGCCGAGTGTGATCTTGGGTGTAAAGGTCTGACCCAATTCCACGACCTGATGGAGCTGGCCAGTCTGGTACCCATCTTTCGTGACTGTGATGGTATAGGCTCCAGGAGGGAGGAGGCGGGCTGAGAACTGGCCGCTATCGTCCGTTGTCACGACGCGGGCTCCCTGGAGGGAGGGTGAGGTGAGTCGCACCGTGGCACCGGCGATCCCCGCGCCGTTTCGGGTCAGGATCTGGCCATTGATGGCCACGGTCTGAGAACTCTGTGCGGTCAGCGCCGTGCTGCCGACAAGAGAGAAGAGGATGGCGCCAGCGCCGAGAATTCGTTTCATGGGTAGCCTCACGAAAAGGAGGAAAGTGGAACCCTACTCTCGCGAGGCTTTCGTTGCGAGCCTAATTACTTTTTCTTAACAATCGAAGGTACTTGGTCAAATACCATCGGTAAGGCGAATATCCACGGAGACCTGAATGTCAAAATCCGAGGCCAGGAAACTCCTCAGCCCCGGCGATCTGGAGGCCTTCCTCGCGGCCCATCCCCAATGGGTGGCGACGGGTGAGCCCGAGGGGCTGGTGCTGCGGCGGCGCTATCCCTTCGCCAGCTACACGGCCGGGCTCGGATTTGTGGTGGCGGCTGCGGAACATGCGGAGAAGGTGGATCATCACCCGGACCTGACGCTGGGCTGGCGGGTGGTGATGGCGACGCTTACGACCCATGTGAGCCAGGGCGTGAGTCGGATGGACCTTGATCTCGCGGAGGCGTTGGATCGCCTCTACCCGGATCACTTGTAGAGTGCGTCCACCCGGGCCCTCTCCTGGGCCTCGACTTGCAGGGGAGCCTGGTACCAACTGCGGGTGAAGCGGACTTGATCGAGCATCGCCTTCATGGGGTCTGCGGGATTGGCCATGAGAATCGCCAGATCCACTTTGCCCAGCAGGGGCGGAGGGGCCTGGAAGGCGAGTTGGAGATCCTTGTGGAGCCAGTCCTGGAAGGCGTGAAGGCGCTCTGAGTCCTCGCTTTGTCCCAGCACCACCACGAAAGCGGAGGGCACGCCATCGTGGCGATTCTTGGGCGCGCGGAGCGCCTTCCGCTGAAGGTTGTCCATGAGCCGCACTTCGCCGGGCGGGTTCAGGGGCGGGACGGTCCAGGCCTGGAACATGGAGGCTGCTTAGCCGCGCTTCTTCGGGAAAGGCTTTCGCGGCGCACCGGCCTTGGGACGGGGTTTGCCCGCAGGCTTCGCGCCACGGGGCCCGGAGACTGCGCCGCTCTCGCGGCGGGGCTTCGCGGGTGCGCCCGGGCGGGGCGCGTTGCGGTCGAAGGCGCGGCGCGGGCGGCTCTCGTCCTCATCGCGACGATCCCGGCGGGGCCCACGGGGAGAACGGGATTCGTCCTTGTCGAAGCGGGGCTTGGCACCGCGATCCGCGAAGGGCCTGCGCGGGCGGTCCTCCGTGCCTTCAGGACGCGGGCGGAACGGCTTCCTACCCGGCGCGGGCCGATCGCCTTCCGGTCGGTCGAAGCGCGGCTTGGCCCCACGATCCGCGAAGGGCTTGCGGGGACGATCCTCCGTGCCTTCGGGACGCGGGCGGAACGGCTTCTTGCCCGGCGCGGGACGATCGCCTTCCGGTCGGTCGAAGCGCGGCTTGGCACCCCGATCCGCGAAGGGCTTGCGGGGACGATCCTCCGTGCCTTCCGGACGCGGACGAAAGGGCTTCTTGCCCGGCGCGGGACGATCTCCCTTGGGCTTGTCGAAGCGGGGCTTCGCGCCATCCTTCGAGAACCTAGGACGGTCGGAAGAAGGCCCGGCTGCTTTGGAAGACGGCTTCGCGGGGCGAGCGGGCTTCGGGGCTTCGCCCTTCTCGCCCGCGGCGGCGCGGACGAGGCGGGTCTTGGCGCGCAGCGCCTTCAAGGCGGCTTCGAAATCCTTGGGGAGGGGCGCGGTGACGAGCACCATCTGTTCGGTGACAGGGTGCTTCACGCCAAGCACCTCCGCGTGGAGCGCCTGGCGATCCAGCAGCGGGCTTTCCTCGCCGTAGACCTGATCGCCGAGCAGCGGGAAGCCGCGGTCGGCGAACTGCACGCGAATCTGGTTGCGGCGGCCCGTCTCCAGTTCCACTTCGACGACGGTGTGGCCCGGCAGGCGCTCCACGACACGGTAGTGGGTGACGGCCGACTGGGAGCCTTCGGCTTCCTTTCGCTTGGGGTCCACCACGCGCATCTTCAGCGTCTTCGCGTGCTCGATGAGGTGGCCTTTGAGCGTGCCCTGGTTCTCCGGCAACTCGCCCACGAGGATCGCCCGGTAGGTGCGCTGGAGCTTGTGCATCGCGAAAAGTTTCTTCAGGTGGTGCAGGGCCTCCGGTGTCCGCGCGAAGACGAGCACGCCACTCGTGAAGCGATCCAGGCGGTGGACGATGAAGAGCTGCGCGTGCTTCATGCCCCGGCGGCGGTAGTGGTCGCTCACGGCGTCGGCGAGGCTCGCCTCACCACCCTGTTCGGCGGGCACCGTGAGAAGGCCCGCGGGCTTGTCCACGAAGAGGAGGTGGGTGTCTTCCCACAGCGTTTTGAAGCTGTTGTCCAACGCGCCCTTGGGGGAGGGGATCGGATCGTATTTCAGCGCGGGGTCGAAGGCGACCGTCAGCTTGTCGCCCGCCTCCAGGCGCTGGCCGTGTTTGGTGGCGATCTCGCCGTTCACCTTCACGCAGCGGGCGTCAATGAGGCCCTTCGCCTGACGGTGGCTGACGCCCATGTGCCGATGCAATTCCGCCGCGAGGGCCGAGCCCCCGTGATGCGCTTCCACTGTCCAGGCCTGATCCAGCTTCGCCATAGCCACTCCAGCCTTCCAGAAGAACACGGGACAGGATACGCGACAAAGGAAAAGGGGCGGCCGGAGCCGCCCCTTTTCCTTGTTGCGAGGGCCTTACTTCTTCGCGGCCTTGGCGAAGTCCCCGGCTTTCACGAGGGTGAGCTTGCTGGGGTCGAGGTGCTTGCGGAGCGCGGCGTTGACGGCGTCCACGGTGAGGGCCTTCACCTGCTTCTCCAGGCCCGCGTCATATGCGAAGGTGCGGCCCATGGACAGGTAGGCCGCCAGATCGCCGGCGACGCCGCCATCCCGGGTGCGGGCCACGGCCTCGCCCTGGAGCCAGGCGTGCTGGGCGAAGGCCAGTTCGTCGGCGGTCACGCCGTCCTTCAGGATGCGGGCGACCTCTTCCTTGAAGGCGGTCTCCAAGCGGCTCGCATTCTGGGGCGCGTAAATGGCATAGGCGGTCCAGGAACCGGACTTGTCCTGAGGCGCGGCATTGAACCCGGAGCCCACGCCGTAGCTGATGCCTTCCTTCTGGCGGATGCGGTCCGCCAGGCGGTTCTTCAACGCGCCGCCGCCAAGGATGTAGTTGCCCATGAGCATGGCGGCGAAGTCGGGATCCGTGTCCTGCATGGCGAGGCCTTCACCCGCGATGAAGAAGGCCATCTGCTTGTCCGGCGTCTCCAGGGACTGCTCGCCGGGCTTGGAGGCCATCACCAGCGAGGGGATGCGGGTGTAGGGCTTCGAAGCGTTCCAGGAACCGAAGAGCTGGGTGACGAGGGCCTCCGTCGCCTTGGAATCGAAGTCGCCGACGGCGGCAAAGTCCGCGGCCTGGGCGCCGTAGAAGGCATCGTGGAAGGCCTTCATCTGCTCCACCGTGGCGGCCTTCAACTGGGCGATGTCTTCCGCAGGGGTGTCCACATGGCGCGGGTGGCCAACGGGGTAGGGGTCCGTGGCTTGGCGATAGGCATTCGCCCCCTGGAAGGTGGGCTCGGCCTCCTGCTGCTGGATGCCGGAGACCTGCTCATCCACGAGCTTCTGAGCTTCCGAAGCCGGGAACGCGGGCTTCTGGAGCACGGTGGCGACGAGCTTCAGCACGGCGGGGAAATTCGCGCGGATGGTGCTGATGCCGACGCGCACGCTCTCCGCGCCGCCGGTGATTGAGACATTGGCCTTGAGCTGATCGAGCTGGTCCTTGATCTGTTGGCGATCCAGACCTTCCGCGCCCCGGAGCAGCATTTCCGCCGTGAGGCTCGGCACCGCGCCGAGATTGCGCAGGCTCTCATCCGTGCCCATGTGGAGCACAAGCGTCGCCGCGACGGACTCGCCCTTCGTCTTCTTGGAGAGCAGCGCGCCCTTCAGGCCATTGGGAGCGGTGAAGCGCGTGGTGCGAGCCTCGATATTGGCGGGGGAGGCGTCAAAGGCCTCGCCCGCGGCTTCCGGCGCCCGGCCCTTGTAGCCGTTCACCATGGCCGCGACATCGCCGGGCTGGGGGATCTCGGCGCGCTCGGGCTTCTCGGTGGGGATATAGGTGCCGAGGGTGCGGTTGGTGGCCTTCAGGTAATTCTCGGCCCAGGCCTGGGCCTGGGGCAGGGTCAGCGCGGCCTCGCGGTCGCGGTTGAGGAAGTAGAGGCGCCAGTCGCCCGCGGCCATGGACTCGGTGAGGCCGATGGCGAGGCGGTCGGTCTTGGTGGCGGCGAGGTCATAGCCCTTGGCCATCTCAGCCTTGGCGCGGTCCAGCTCCTCCTGGGTGAAGGGGTGGGCCTTCAAGTCCTCCAGCGTGGAGAGCAACACTTCCTGGGCCTTCGCCATATCGCCGCCTTTGGGCAGGATCGCGATCACTTGGTAGTAGCCCGGATCCAGCGTGTTCACATTCTGGCTGCCGACCTGGGTGGCGAGCTTGGTCTCGACGAGAGCCTTGTAGAGGCGGCCACCGGGCGCGGCGGTGAGCATGCGGTCCACCAGGTCCAGCGCGGCGGCGGAGGGGTCGGACGAGGGTGCCACATGGTAACCCGCCACCAGCACGGGCACGCCGCCCACGCGGCGCACGGTCACGCTGCGCTCGCCATCCTGCACCGGCTCCACCGTCCACTGCTTTTCGATGACGCGGGTGGGCTTGGGGAGACGACCGAAGAGGTCGTTGATCTGGGTGAGGACCTTGGCTTCGTCAATCTTGCCGGCCACCATCAGCACGGCGTTATCCGGCTGGTAGTACTTGTGGTAGAAGGCCTGCAGGTGGGCGATGTTCACATGCTCCACATCGCTGCGGTCGCCGATGGTGGAGTGGCCGTAGTTGTGCCAGTCGTAAGCGATCGCCTGGTCGCGCTCCATCGTCACGCCGATGGGGTTGTTCTCGCCCATCTCGAACTCGTTGCGGACGACGCTCATCTCGCCCTTCTGGGTCTTCTCGTTCCAGAGATCACTCTGGGCGATGTCGGCGTTCACCATGCGGTCCGCTTCCAGGCGCAGCGAGAGCGAGAGGTTCGCTTCGTTGGCCGGGAAGGTCGTGAAGTAGTTGGTGCGGTCGTACCAGGTGGTGCCGTTGAAGGTCGCGCCCAGGCCATTCAGCACGGTGACGGGGTTGGGATGGGCCTTGTCCGCGCCGGAGAAGTTCTTCGACGGCTTGAACATCAGGTGCTCGAGCAGGTGGGCCATGCCCGTCTCGCCGTAGACTTCGTTCCGCGAACCCACCAGATAGGTGATGTTCACAGTCATCGTCGGCTGGGACGCGTCGGGGAAGAGCAACACCCGCAGGCCGTTGGCCAGCTTGTATTCGGTGATCCCTTCCACCGAGGTCACCTTGACCGGGGCGGTGAGCTTGGCGTGAGCCTGCTTGGCTCGGGGCGCCTTGGCGGCGGTTTGGGCCCAGGTGGGCGCCGGGGCGAGGATGGCGGTGCCGAGCACCAGGGCAGTGAAGACGCGCAAGAAAGCCTCCCAATCAAGGAACCGGTCCGTCCAGGGGACCAGATTCCAGCTTACGAGGCCTCGCCATGAGAGGCTTAGGTTAATTCTTGTTAAGAACCGTGCGAATGGGCCGACAGGATGGATGTCAAACCTTCCACCCAGGCATCTTGAAGGTCCTGGAGACGCTTTCCCCGTCCCTTGTCGGGGGCCGCCTGGAGGAGCCCCTGGGCGCTGGGATGGGGCAGAACCAGGAGGTCGAAAGAGGGCGGCTCCGGCACCTTGTCCAGGACCCAGGCCGCCCGGCGACCGAGGCCGAGGATCTGCAGGCGGCCAGGGCATCGGGTCGCCGCCTTCGCAAGATCCGTCCGCAGCCGGGCGAGGTTGGCGGCCTCGCGCAGCTCCTTGTCCTTGGGCGCACGGAAGGTCTGGCCGTTGTCCGTCGGGCAAACAGGCCAGGCGTTGCCTAGCGCCACGCCCTGCAAGACGGGCTGTAGGCCGAGCTCCGCGAGTTGCGCCCCGTCCCAGGCCTCCCAGGCTTCGGATGGGATGCGCGCCATCCCGGCCACTTCCAAGGCTCGGTAGACGAGTTTTCCGGCCCGGTCTCCCCAGAAGGGCGTCCCGCTCTGGTCCGCGCCCAAGGGCCCCGGAGCTTCACCCATCAGGAACACGCCGATGGGGCCCGACTCCGGGAAGAGCGCTTCGACCCGCCTGCCCTGGATCCGCCCCATGGAAATCCTTCAAAAAGCCCAGTTTGCCATGGGCCTCTGGCGGACCTCCCTGGAAGGCCTATCTTGAGCATTCCCTGGAGTTCGCCATGCACTGGAATGGTGTGGAACGGCGTCGGCATTGGAGGCCCACCCTCGTCGAGCGGCGGGGGATGGTGCGGAGTTCGTTGGGCGGCCTTCAACGGCCGGACGCGATGCCGCTCGCCTTCACCGAGATGGATCACCCGGCGCGCCTCATGTCTTC
>JAFDVN010000125.1 GCA_018269025.1 Acidobacteriota bacterium
ACCGGGCGGAACTTTACCCCCAGGCGGCTGAAGATGCGCTTGTAGGCGTTGAACATCACCCAGTATTCGCGGTCGCAATCCTCATCGCTCGCGTGGAAGGAGTAGGCGTCCTTCATCACGAATTCGCGGCCGCGCATGAGGCCGAAGCGAGGACGGATCTCGTCCCGGAACTTGGCCTGGATCTGATAGACATTCATCGGCAACTGCTTGTAGCTCCGCACCGTGCGCCGGACCATGTCCGTCACGACCTCTTCGTGGGTTGGGCCGAGGCAGAAGTCGGCCTCTTTCCGGTCCTTGAAGCGGAGCAGCTCCTTGCCGTAGAAGGTCCATCGGCCGCTCTCCTGCCAGAGCTCGGCGGGCTGGACCATGGGCATGAGAATTTCCTGGCAGCCGTCGCGGTTCAATTCCTCGCGGACGATCTGCTCGAACTTCTTGATGCTTCGGACCGCCAGCGGGAAGTAGCTGTAGATGCCGGCGGCCTGCTTCTGGATCATGCCCGCGCGCATCATCAGCTGCTGGCTGACGACATCCGCGTCCTTGGGCGTTTCGCGGAGCGTTTGGAGGAGGAGTTTGGACTGTTTCATTAGAAAATCCTTAAACCACGGAGACACAGAGACACGGAGGAAGCTGGTATTGCAGGGAAACTCTGCGTCTCCGTGCCTCCGTGGTTCATCAGTTCAGTAGCGATTGGACCAACGAACTGGCGGCTTTGCCATCGTAGGCACCGCCGTGCTTGGCGGTCATAGCCTTCATCACGAGGCCCATGTCCTTCTTGGAGGCGGCGCCGCTCTCGGCGATGGCCTCACGGACGGCGGCTTCAAGCTTGGCTCCCTCCAGCATGGCCGGCAGGTAGTCCTTGAGCACGGTGATCTCAGCCAGCTCAGAGGCGGCGCGATCGGCGTAGCCGGCCTTGGTGAACTGCTCGATGCTCTCTTCCCGCGACTTCACCAGTCGCTTGAAGAGGGCGATGGAATCGGCCTCCGGAAGCTCGCCCTGGGGGCCGAGGCCCTTGGCGACCGCCTCGTTCTTGTAGGCGGCGAGCGCCATGCGGAGGACGCCCGTGCGGGCGGTGTCGCGCGCGAGCATGGAGGTCTTCAAATCGGCGGTGAGTTTTTCAAGCATGGCGGCTTCCCGGGCGTGAACCTTCTATCGTCTCGCAAGGGCCCCGATGCAGGAAGGGCGCCTTTCGGCGCCCTTTCCGGTCGAAAGCCCTGGCGCTCAGGCTTTCTCGTACTTGATGACTTCCACCGGGCATCCGGCGGCGGCGGCGATGATGCTGTCCTCGAGGGAGGACTGCACATCGGCGTTCAGCTCGCTCATCTCGTCGCGGTTCTCGCTCTGGGTGCCGTCCACGCGCACTTCCGCGCGGATGGTGCAGGTGGTGTCGGTCACATGGAACACATCGGGGCACTCGGCCTCGCAGGCGTTGCAGACGATGCAGCCTTCTTCGATCCAAACCTTGGTGATGGACATAGTCTCTCCCGTGCTTTGCCCCGAGCGGCAACCTGGGAAGGCTAGCACGGCACCCGGGGGAGTCCCAAGGCCGACTTTGCGCGAAGATGGTCTCCCATGGCCCTATCCGAGCTGGAGATCCTCGCCTTCATCCGCGCCCGCTTCCTGGGCGGGGAGGCGCTGACGGACGACTGCGGGGCCCTGCCGCCCTGCCCTTCTGGCCAGATTTTGCTCACCACCACGGATCTGATGGAGGAGGGCGTCCACTTCCGCCGGGAGTGGCATCCTCCGGCCTTACTGGCCCGCAAGCTCCTCGCCGTAAACCTCTCGGATCTGGACGCCAGTGGCGCGGTTCCGGTCGGCTTCACCCTCACCCTCGCCTTGCCCAAGGACCTGGATTGGGCGTGGTTGGAGACCCTCCTGGGTGCCCTCGCGGACGCCGCGCGGGAACGATCCCTTCCGGTTCTCGGCGGCGACACGGTGGGACGGGATGCCGGAGTGGGACTTGGCATGACCGCCTTCGGGCTTGCGACGCGGTGGCTGAAGCGGGATGGACTTCAGCCCGGCGACGCGCTCTTCGTGGACCAGCCCCTTGGCCTGAGCTTGCGGGGGCTCCGCAAGTTGGAAGCGGGTTCATGCGACCTGACGGACCCGGACCTCGCCGCGCACCTGGATCCCCTCCCCAACCTGGGCCTGGGGCCGAAACTCGCCGCCATTCCCGAGATCCATGCCTGCATGGATCTCTCGGACGGCCTGAGCAGGGATCTGCGGACCATGGCCCACGCCAGCGGCGTGAGCATCGAAGTGGACGCGTCCCTGGGTGAAGACGCGATACGAGGCGGCGAGGACTACGCCCGATGCTTCGGATCCAATCTCCCAAAGGCCGAGCTCGAAGCCCGGCTAGGCCTGCCTCTGACCGTGGTGGGCCGCGCGATTCCCGAGGAGGCTGCGCCGCTCTTCCTCTATGATGGAAAGACTCGCGTTCCCATGGATGACTTGAGCTTCGACCCATTCACATGACCGACGAACCCCTCGAAGCCCCGCCAGTGCATACCCCCGCGCCCCCCAAAGGATTCTTCGGCCGCCTGAAGCATTTCGTCCTCCACCCCGAGCTGAGTCCGGAGCAGATCGCCTGGAGCTTCGCGCTGGGGCTCTCGGTGGCCTTCAATCCCCTCGTCGGCCTTCACACGGTGATGGTGCTGGCCTTCTGCTTCCTCTTTCGCCGTCTTCACATGCCCCTCATGTTTCTGGGCGCCTTCATCAACAATCCCTGGACGATGGTGCCCATCGCCACGGTGGAAGTGTTCATCGGCAACCTGCTGCGCGGGCACGGACTCCACCACGGACTGGGCAACATCCCTTGGCGGGCGATTTCCTGGCGCAACTTCATCTCCTGGACCGGCATGCAGGAGCTGGCGGAGATGCTCAGGCCCGTGCTCCATTCCTACCTGCTGGGCGGCTTCATTCTCTGCGTTCTGGCCCTTCCCATCGGATACTGGATCACGCTGGTGACCGTGCGCCGCATGCGTGCTTCCCACTTCCTCCATCCCCACCGCTGAACGGAGTTCCCCATGGACATGCGATTCCTCATGCGTCAGGCCCAGGCCATGCAAGCCAAGCTGCAGGAGGCCCAGGCGAGCCTTCGGGTGGATGGCACGGCGGGTGGTGAGAGTGTGAAGATCACCCTCAACGGCGCGAAGGAAGTGGTCGCCGTGAAGATCGCCAAAGAGGCCATGGACCCCGAGGATCCCTCCATGCTCGAAGATCTCATCGCCGCCGCCTTCAAGGACGGCGCCGCCAAGGTGGACGAGGCTATGAAGGATCAGATGGGCGGCATGGGCGGCGGCCTGAACCTGCCGGGAATCAAGTTTTAATGGCCCTCGACTACCGGCTACCGGCTACCGGCTCCCAAGCTCGGCTCTGCCTCGCTGCTTTTTTTTCCGGTAGCCGGAAGCCGGAAACCGGAAGCCGAAAGTGAAGCTCCCTGCCCCGCTCGAAGCGGTGGTCGAGGCGCTGCAAACGCTTCCGGGCGTGGGCCAGAAATCGGCCCAGCGCATGGCCCTGCACCTGTTGAAAGAAGGCCCCGACGCCATGCGGCATCTCGGCCATCTCCTCGATCACGCGGCGGACAAGGTGGGCTTCTGCCAGACCTGCGGGGCCTTCGCCGACGCACCTGATTGCGCCGTGTGTCGCGATCCCCAGCGAGACAGCGCCGTGCTCACGGTGGTCGCGGAGGCCTCCAATGTGATCACCTTCGAGCGCAGCGGCCATTACCGAGGCCGCTACCATGTGCTCGGCGGCCTCATCTCCCCCTTGAAGGGCGTGGGACCGGATCAACTCCGGGTGCGCGAACTGCTCAAGCGTCTCGAAGGCGGCCAGGTGAAGGAGCTCATCCTCGCCACCAATCCGACGCTGGATGGCGAAGCCACCGCCGCCTGGCTCGCCCGCCTCCTCGAACCTGCGGGCCTGAAGATCTCCCGCATCGGCCTTGGCCTGCCGATCGGCAGCGACCTCGAATACGCCGACGACCTCACTCTCGATCGCGCCCTCGAAGGGAGACGGACGATCTGAATTTAGGTTCTCACCTCACTCCAGTTCGAGCGCGGTGCGGGCGAAGCGGTCGAGGTAGTCCATCTGGGCGTCGGCGGCGGCGATGGCGGCCACGGTGTCGCCGCGGATGATGGCTTTCATGAGCGCGATCTGGCCCCGGGCGGCTTCTTCCAGATCCCAGGTGTTCTGGTGGAGGAACCAAAAGCGGCGGCAGTGGGCATGGATCGGAGCCATGGCTTGCACCAGCGAGGGGTTCCCCGCCGCCACCTGGAGGATGTCGTAGCACCGCTTGTCCAGGCGCAGATACTCCTTCAGCCCCTTCTGGGCCGCGGCTTCGGTCATGGCGACCACGCACTCCTTGAGGTCCGAACGCTGGTCCTGGGAGGCCCGTACCGCCGCCAGCTCGGCCATCAGCCGGTTGAGCGCCCGACGCGTCTCCAGCAGGCCGAGGTATTCCATCGCCTCCACCTGGGTGACGACGATGCCCCGCCGGGGCAGAACCTTCAGGAGGCGCTGGGTGGCGAGGCGCTGCACCGCTTCCCGCACGGGCGTGCGGCCCAGCTTGAGCCGTTCGCAGAGCTCCTGCTCCGTGACGGCCGCCCCAGGGGCGAGGTCGGAAACCACCACGAGCTCCTCCAGGAGTCGGGTGGCCTGATCGGTCAAGCTGAGGGCGGCAGGATGTCGAGGAGTCATAAGCAGAATCCCCAAGCTTATCCGTTTTCACCCCACGGACACGGGTCGCCGATGCCAAATCGGGACTGGAACCAGACCCGATCCAGCCAAAGCCCTTCCGCCGGGGCCGTCTGGCCCGCCTTCGTGCGGTCGAGGGAGGCCAGGATTCGCGGGATGTCCCCTGCGGGGATGCGCCCCCGGCCCACATCCAGAATCGTCCCGGCCATGATGCGGACCTGGTGCATGAGGAAGCGATCCCCTTCGAAAACCAAGTCCACCTCGGGGAAGACCCCTTCCAGGCGCAGATCGTGGATCACCCGAACGGTGGTCTTGGACACGCATTCCGGCGAGCGGAACCCGGCGAAATCATGGCGGCCGATGAAGTGGGACGCCGCTTCTGCCATGGCGGTGCGATCCAGGGCCTCCGCGCCGAAGCTGTGCCAGCGGCGGCCTTCGTCGAAGGGGGATTTCGCGGGTCCTTCCGCGGCGCGGTAGACATAGCGCTTGGCCACGGCGTGATGGCGCGGGAAAAAGCCCTCCGGCGCCGGGCGGGCCTCCAGTACCCGGATATCCGGCGGGAGGTGGGCGTTCAGGGCCGCGAGGAGGCGGTAGGGTTCCCAGGATCGGGGGCATTGGATGAGCACCCCCTGATCCTTCGCGTGCACGCCCGCATCCGTCCTCCCCGTGCCTTGGGGCATGGGTGCATCGGGGTGGAGCTTGCGCAGCGCGGCCCAGAGATCCCCTTGCACCGTGCGAAGGGTGGATTGGATCTGCCAGCCGAAAAAGGCCGTGCCAAGGTAGGCAACGCGGATGAAATGCGGGTATTCCACAAGACCATCATAGTGTTGACGGGGGGAGCATGTCGCCCTAGCTTGGGGCCAGATCGGCTGGGCGCTTTGGCCGACCGGAAGGGAACCCCATGAACCGGGCGGACCTCATCGAAGCCATCTCCGAGCGGGTGGGGATCACGAAAGCGCAAGCCGCGGCGGCCCTGGAAACCCTGATCAGCTCCATGAGCGC
>JAFDVN010000126.1 GCA_018269025.1 Acidobacteriota bacterium
GAGCGTCTCCGCACCCGCCTTTTCTCGCCCGCCGTTGCTTCTCGGCGGTCCGAGTCCGCAAAGGAGAGACAGGCCAAGTCGCCCTGGCCCGTTCACCTTCTGGTGGCTGGAGGCGGACTCGAACCGCCGACCTAGGGATTATGAGTTGTTTCTGGGGCATTTTCGATCTACCTTGAAATGCAAGTATATGCAAAAATATTTCAATGAATAGATAAAATTTTTCATCACATATGGCCACATGATACCCCATGTGAAACCATGATTCCCTGTAGCACACCTGTAGCACGAAACAGGAAAGGGACACCCGATGGGAACGGCCCCAGTCAGAAGGCCCTCCAAGGTGAAGCTCACGGTTCGCACGATTGAGAGCCTCTCCCCCCGACCAGCCGTCTACACGGTCTGGGATTCGGAAATCCGGGGCTTCGGAGTCCGGGTCCTGAAGACCGGCCAGAAATCCTTCGTTCTGAAGTTCAGCCTCAGACGCCAGCAGCGATGGATCACCCTCGGGAGGTTCCGCGAGCTGTCACTCGAGAGCGCACGCAAGCTGGCCCTGATGAAGCGGGGCGAGATCGCCCAGGGGATGGATCCTTCCCAGGAGGCCCGGGCCCGCAAGAACGCCCCCACTGTGTCGGAGCTCATCGACCGATTCGTGGACGAGCACGTCCTTCCCAAGACACGAGCCAGCACGGCCCAGGGATACTCCCGCTACCTCAATCAGGTCGTCCGCCCGAGGCTTGGCGCATTCCTGGTGCAGGATGTCACCTCAAAGGAGATCGCTGAGTTCCATCACTCACTCAGGGAGACGCCCCGGCAGGCGAACCAGGCTGTGGCCATCCTCCGGAAGATGTTCGAATGCGCGGAAACCTGGAAATTCCGGCCTCAGTTCTCGAACCCATGCCGGTCCGTCACGATGTTCCCGGAGAAGAGGCGGACGCGGTTCCTGGAAACCCATGAGCTGGCGGCCCTCGGGGCGGTTCTGACAGAGATGGAGCGTGAGGGGTCGGCCCCAGCCCCCGCTGTCGCGGCCATCCGGCTGCTGCTTCTCACCGGCGCGCGCCATAACGAGATCCTCAAGCTCCAGTGGCGCCAAGTGGACTTCGAACGCCGGCTTCTACGATTCAACCCAGAGGAGCACAAGACGGGCGGCTCCAAGGGAATGAAGACCGTCCCTCTCAGCGCGCCCGCCCTCGCCATCCTAGAGGGCCTGCCCAGGGTCCTCGGGAATCCCTTTGTGATTCCTGGCGGTCTCCCGGGAAAGCACTTCGTCGGGCTCCAGAAGGTCTGGGAGCGGATCCGGAGGCGGGTGACTCAGCTCGGATCCCAGGGGAAGAAAGGGGCCCTTGGGGAGGCCGTCAACATCGAGGATGTCCGGATCCACGACTTGCGCCATACCTTCGCCAGCGTTGGCGTCTCCTCGGGGCGCAGCCTTCCCGAGATCGCCTCCCTGCTCGGCCAGGAGCAGCTCTCCATCACGGAGCGTTACTCCCACATGGCCGATAACGCCCGGTTCCAGGCCTCAGAGAAGATCGCAGGCTCCATCGCCAGCAGCCTTGGTGTGACCACCCCGAGGCCTCCCAGTTCCTGAGCGGTCAAGTTTATGGTGGGGGAAGCACCGTCCCGATCGTCCCGTTGGGATTTGTTTGCCCACCACGGGACGGTCGGGACGGTCCTTCAGCGCGGTTCATCCCAGACCAGGTGAACCAAACGGTCCCGGTTGCCTCCCGGCTGCCTGTCCTGGGTGATCTGGAACCCTTCTGCCCGGAGGGCCGGCGCCATCCGCCGGATCGCATTCCCCACCCCTTTGGCCGTCCTAGGCCACCCTTCAAGGTGCCCGCCCGGAAAGGAGGGCATGGATTCCAGTGTTTTCAGCAGCTCCAGACAGTTGCCGTTCCACTTTTGGCGCTCCCGGACCATGGTCATCAGGGCCTGCGCGAAGGGATTCCCCTCCAGCGTGAGCCCGGCCGCTTCACGCCTGGACCGGCGATAGGCTCGCATGAAGGCCCCTGATTCCCAGGGGAGGTCCGGTTCCGCTGCCACGATCCACCGGGCGAAGTCTGCCATCCGGGGGGAATCCTGGACCTGCGCCTGGTCCCACCGGGCCAGCGCACCGGCCATGGCAGTGAATATCCCCCCTAGGACCTGAGGGCGGATCGACGCCACTTTGGCCTGGTACTCCCGCTCGACCAACCTTTGGCTCCCTGGGATGGGCGCGAGGGTGATGTTCAGGCACCTATCCGCGAGGTCTCCCCTGCTCAGGAGATCGGGAATGCCATTCAGGATCATCGGACGGGCAACTGGGATGATCACCTCCTCTTCATCTCGAAAGAGCTGCCGGGTGGTGAAGGAGGCCCCCGATGAGATCCGGCAGAGATCGTCCGCGAGCTTGTCACTCAAGGAGGAGAGGTTATCAAAACACATGAGATGCGAGTTCCGTGCAGCGATGAAGAGATCCTGCCCTTCCCGCACGATCCCACGGAGTCCCGCAGAATGCGGATCAACCAGGCTTTGAAGTACCCGGGTGGTAGAGCTCTTGGCGGAGCCCTGCTCCCCATTGAGGACGAGGATCGGATAGGGCTTCACACCAGCCAGGCTGGCAAGCATCCAGGCAACTGCAAGGATGAATCCCTGCTCATCCAGGTTGAGATGGGGCCTGAGGATCTGGATCTGCCCTCCCTGAACGGGGGTTGGCAGCGCTTCCATCCCCTTGGGGCGCAGGAATCGGACCGGGAGGGTCCCCAGAGGGACCAGAGACCATCCCTCGGGCGTAATGAGGACGCCCTCCCAATCGGGTCCTCCCAGGTCGACGATGATGTGATCTGGGCTGCTGTGCCGCACCACGCGCACATGGACGGGATGCTCCGGTCCCTGGAGGACAGCCCGGGAGTCCAACATATCGAGGACATCCCTTACGACCTGGTTGCGAACGGTCCGCTCTTCCCTGAGCAGGAAAAGGTTTCGGGCCCACTGACTGATCCGTCTGGACCCAATGGGGATGTGCTCCAGATGGCCATTGAGCCGCACCGTCGCGTAACCCCTGGAGGCCTGATCGTGCCAGAGATCCTCGATCTCCGCCTGGCAGAGAAGAAGTAAGCGATCGGCGATGGACAGTTTCGGCGCTTCATCCCTTCCCCCGAGCTCACCTTCTGATCCATGAAAGCTTGGGGAAGTCTTCGAAATCGTGTCCTCGCTCATCCGAGCTCCCCGCAGTAGTCCAGGACATCTCTCAGTCCCAGATGCGCATGATGGCTATGGGCGCACTTCCAGATCGGCCAGCGGCCGGGAAAGTGGATGACAACTCCGCTGTCATCATCCAGACCGTGGCTGTGCTCCCCTGCCCAGGGGCAGTGGGTCCTCCACCTGAGGCCTCCCTGGTAGGGGCCAGGCTCTCCCACCTGGATTCCATGGCGCCTGAGCAGATCCGCCAGGTCTAGTGCGCTGAGGTCGAGTCGGACAGACCGGTCCCAGCGCCCCTCCAGCGCCCTCCGCGCCAGGATGCGCCGTTGCCACATGGCTAGGTTCGGACTCCTGGGGAGACTACTGGCGATCCTCAGGCGATCCGAGGGGATCTCCAGGGGCTTCCCGCTCGTGACCCACCTCTGGACCGTCCTCCCTGCCGGCGCCGCCGGTAGGAAATGGATTCGTGCGACATCCCGCAGAACCGGCAGGTCAAGCCCCTCGCGGAAGGACTGCAGCCCCATCGCGCAGAGACCCCAGTCGGTGGACTCCCTCCAGAGGCCGACCGGGACGGGGCGGGCCAGCGGAACCACCATCCTGAAGCGTGGCCACGCCTCCTCGTGGCTCCAGGTGGTGTAGAGGTATCCGGCGATTCCCCGGCTCTGCAGGGCCTCAAGCACCGCGCCCGGATCAACCGGCGACTCGCTGCATCGCTTCTCCAGCCTCGGGCGGTCGGTCGGATGTCCTGAGGCATCGAGATGATAGTCGCCCGTGGGGACCTCCTCGGCGTTGTCGAAATCGCCGAGCAGCACCCCGATGGACAATGCGCTCGCGCGGCTTCGCCGAGATCCCCTGCGGAAGATCGTGCCTGAGATCGCTGGTAGCGATCGCTTGGCATCCGCTCCGGCCGTGCCTCGCGCCGGAACCGCATCCCGGTCCAGAAGAGTCTGGAGATCCACCCAGCTGCCCTCCCAACCGCGGGGCCAGGGATCACGGGCTGAGGAGAACCGGCTGCACTTCAGAAGGCCCGTCATCCTTACTCCTCGCTTTCTGGAGGAGGGAGGACCGCGGCCTCGCCCGGCCTCTGAGAGTTGCGGGTCTGCAGACGCCCGTTCACCCAGGCGTCCAGGCCCCAGATGGGGTACAGGATGGCCTTCTTGTCCCCCATCCGGCTGAAGGGTGGACCCTCGGGTCCCCCCTCCACCCCACGCAGGTCCTCGAGGTACCTGGCCGAGATCCCGAGGTAGGTGGCGGCATCCTCGGTGGTGAGATAGCCCACGAGGGGCGGCTCATGATGGCGACGCTTTCGGCCCATAAATAGAGCTCCCGCAAGGCTCGCCATGAGACGGATGGCCGAACCGATCGAATTCCCCCTCTCGCGCAAACCGAAGACTGGCCGCCTGGATCGGCGGTCGAAGGGAGGCGAGCGTCTGTTGGGGGTCTCCCCGACCTTCAGATCCGGACGGGGAGGCAAGGAATGTGAGGTGGCTGTGGCCCGTTGTGCTCGCCGGTGGTCTCAGGTGCGGCCACCTGCGGGACGGGTTAGGCGATGTTTAGATCACCTCGAATCGCGCACAAGCCCTTTTTTTTCTTGACTTCCGAGAATTCGCCTGGTAGGCTACGGCCTCGCTGGCCTTCGGCACAGGCACGAGCCCGAGCCGTTGGAGATCCTCTGTCCCGTCATACTCTAAGCCGAGTAAAAATAATTAATACAACCAGGGCTTTTCATAAGGGCCTTCATTGGTTCGGGCGGGGAGACACCGCTGAGACACCCGTAGGGGCTTCCAGAGACATGCCTGGACCGCTCAGCGCTCTTGAAGGTCTGGTGACTCCAAGCGATTCGCCACCAACTGCAGGGCACCGCACGCCAGCGCCTCGAGGACCCGACATTCCAGGCCGTCCGCGGCCTTGTCCGCGCGGTGAAGGGTATGAATGTAGCGCCGCAACTCAGTCGGGCCCATCGAAGTGATCCACCGGCTTGGGTCTTGATGGATGTCACCTAACGGCTGGAACTCCTCCGGCCCGAAGGTGGAGACGAAGCCCAATGCGACGGCGCCTTCCAGGAATCGCATCACCTCGGGACACTCCCAGGGCGTGGGATGCTGATCGGCGTTCCAGCGGATCTCGGAGACCATCCTGACCCCATAGAAACGGATCAGGGCTGACTCCATCTCACGGATGAGCCGTGCCATGAACGCCGCTTGGTGCTCTCTGAGGACCGTTCGCTTATCCGAGCTGAACTTCTGGAAGGGAAAGACGCAGCGATTGAATCCCCCGAAGACCAATTTGGGGATGTCCTGCTTCTCGGCCACAGGGTCGCGGAAGTTCCGGGGGGCCTCTCCATCGGGGTACTGGAAGGCCTGGGGCTGGAGCGCCCGGAAGCCCGGAGTCACCCGTGGTTCGAAGCCCTCGTGGGCCTCCCAGGTGTGTTCGCACATGGCGGCATAGATGAACTCTCCGAGCTGCTTCTGATGAGCCTGAAGCACGTTCTCGATCTCTTCCTCCTCCGCCAGATAGGTTCGGAGATGCGTCACCATCTGGCCGGAGAGCTTGTACAGAAGATCGGCATGGTCGTCATAGCTGATGTCATCCCGATTCATGAGCTCACGCACCAGGTAGTCCTCCAGGCGCCTCTCGCGGGACAGGGCCAAGCCAGCTTCCAGATACCAACGCTCGTTGGTACGAATGGCTTCAAGCAAGATCGGCTGGTCTACCGACTGGTAGCGCACGCTGGAAGCGTCCAGGTCGAAGTCGTGGAAGCCTGACGAGACTTCGCCCGTTGGAACCAGGGTCACCTTGGGGATATCGATAGAGTCCTTGACCACCACTTCCGTGACCTTCTGAACGATGGCTGCCACATCCGGTACGGGTTCTCCCTCCTCTTGGGGACGGCAGTGTACTTGGCTTCCACATCCTTCACGAGCTGGGCGAGGACTTCCGGCTTGTTCAAGTTGGCGGTGCCCTGGAGACGCTCGTAGGTGGGCAGCAGATCCATCGCGATTCGCACGACAGCATGGTCCGATGCCATCACATAGATTGGTTTCTCGCCCAGGGGCAGCATCTCCACATGACTCCCGCCGTCCTGGCTCTGCACTTGGGTGCCCAGCAGCTTCTGTTCCGCCCGACTCGGTACCGTCATAACCTTCTGAGAGGTCAGAGGAATGTCCTTGCCGATGATCAGGCCCTTCCGGATGACGGATTCCGGATCCTTGGCGTGGTCGATGATCTCCTGGAAGCGGTCGTGGGCCACGATGGTCAGGGTGTCCACGGCCGCATTGCCGGTGCGCTTTCCGTAGGGAAGGCGCAGGCCGCGCCCGATGGACTGCTCTACCAGGGTGCGGGAGTTGGCTGTTCGCAGGGGAACGATGGTGTAGAGGTTCGTGACGTCCCAGCCTTCCTTGAGCATGTTTACGTGGATCACAATCTCGGTGGGCTCGTCCGGATCCTCTACGGCCAGCAGCTTGGCCACCGTAGCTTCGGATTCCTCACCGCGCTGGTTGCTGTGGACCGTGATGACGCGGTCCTTGTAGCGGCCCTCGAAGAAGTCGTCGCTCTTGATGGCGACCATCAATTCTTCGGCGTGGGTGGTGTCCTGGGCGACCACCAGCATGAAGGGCTTCACCTGGCGCACACCATGCTGCTTGGCGTAGGTGGCCAGTTCCACCTTGGTATTCTCGTGGACCCGGATGCCGTCTTCAAGCTTGAGGCGCTCGAGCTGGGCATCGCTGTAGTCCGAGGCTCGGAAGTTCTCCCGGGTGGCCACGGCGGGTTCCTTCACGAAGCCATCGCGCATCGCATTGGAGAGCGCGTACTCGTACGACGACTGGCATCGGCCGGATAGGCCCGCCCGCTTCGCGTTCAGATCGCCCGTATGGGGGTTTCGCGAGGCACAGGAATTCAGGCTGGGGGTGGCCTCGGCATTTCGATTTCCCTCGGGTCGAGATCCCTCACCTTCGCCAAATCGAGCTCGTCGAAGAACCCTCCATGGCAGGATTCGACCGAATGCGGCGTGGGCTCGCGGGGGCCTGCGTAGTAGTAGATCCGATGCTGTTCTTGGTATCGCAGGTAGATCAGGGACCCTGCGGGAAGAACGCCGAGCCCGTCCCCCCAACCGGCCGAAAAGATGTAGCTCGGAATGTCCTCCAGCACCTGCACGGGCCGGTCCAGATGGACGCGATTTGATGCTTCGAGCATCGCCCCTCCTCATCCAAGGTCCGCCGCAAGGGTGCCCAAAGCTAGTCCCGCCTGGAACAGGATGTGTCTGCTCTCTTCGGGAGGGCATGGCTGGAAGAGGCTTGTCAGCACTCGATCAAGCACTACACTGAATGGTGTAATGGCAAAGGCCGCGATCAACCTCCCTGCATGCTCGCCCAAAGCGAGGTTGGAAGTGCGCCCGCTGTTGAGCGAGGGGAAGGCCGAGGACCTCGCGCGGGTCTTCGAGGTGCTGGCGTCTGGTACGCGGCTCCGGATCCTCCATGCCCTCGTGCTCAAGGGCGATCCCTGCATGAGCGACCTCGCGGATGCCGTGGGCATGAAGCCCCAGGCCGTCTCAAACCAGCTCAGGCGGCTCGTGGACTTGGGCATCCTCGACACGCGCCGCCATGGCAGCCATGTCCACTACCGCATCGTGGACCCTTGCGTGGTCAAGCTCCTCCACCACGGCCTCTGTCTCCGCGAGGAGACTCAAGCCCGCCACCATCTGGACGCGGGATGAGGCGCTGGGTCGCGGCCTTGTTCCTGTTGCTCATCGCCTTCTATCTGGGGGCGGCGAGCAAAGACCGTTGCGACAGCGGTCCGCGGTCGGAGGGGCAGGTCTGCCACATCCTCTGCGCGGATGGCTGCGCCACGGCTCCGCTTCCCGTGGCGCCCGTGCCGCCTGATCCCGATCCCCTCCCTCGCGAAATGCACCCGGCCGAACGGCCCGTCAGCCTCATCACGCTCGACATCGCGCCGGAGAAGGACCCTCCAAGGGCCTGAGAGGACTGTGGCCCATGAACGCAAGGCAGAGCTTGGCTCCGCCCTGCCGTCCTTTCATCTCTTTTCGAGGTCTTGATGCGCACCCTTTTGATCTGGGCGTTGCCCGGCCTGCTGCTCGCGCAGGCGCCGCCGCTCACCCCACCGCTCACCTATGACGACATCCTCGCAAAGGCCCGCACCAGCCCGGAGCAATACCGCACCGAGGCGCTGCTGGCGGCGAACCAGCGTGCCCTCAGCAGTACCAAGGGGTTCCTCCGGGAGGGTCCATCTCTCAGCGTGTCCGCAGGTCCAAGGACGAATCCCGTGGTGCCCACCACCACGGATCAGACGGTGGAATTGGACCTGCCGCTCTTCCTGTCGAATGGCACCCGCCGAAGACTGGAAGACGCCCTCGGCAAATCCGATCCGGTGCTGCGCGAAGCGGCGCGCGTGGATGCCCGTCTCCAACTCCGGCAGGCCTATCTCGACGCCTGGCTTGCCGAGCGGACACTGTCCCTCCGGGAAGCGGATCTCGACACTGTCCAGGCCTGGCTGAAGGCCGCGAAAGCGCGGCTGGAGGCGGGGGCCAACCCGGCCTTTCAGGTAAGTCTGGTGGAAGGCGAGATCCTCCGTGCCCAGCTCGACCTGGATGAAGCCCGGAAGCAGCGGCTGCTGTCCTGGGCGAGTCTCCGGACCTTGGCGGATGTCCCAGGTATGCCGGTGTCTTTGGCGGATCCCGGTGAACCCCAGATGCCCGCGCTGGAGGGGCTTGAGCCCCGCTTCGAGGGCAGCACGCTCCGCCAGGCGCTTCAGGACCGTCTGGAGCTGGAGACCCAAGCGATCCGTCAGCAGGAGGCGCTCTCCACCAGCCGGTGGAGCCTCCGAGGTAGCTACGGAAAAGAGAACGAGGACCGCATCACCAAGTTCGGCGTCGCCTACCGCTTCGCGAGACCCGGCGAAGGCCGGGCCATCCGGCAGGAGGCGGAAGCCAATGTCCAGGCGACGCGCAGCGAGATCCAGATCGCGCTGCTGGAACTGGACGCCCGCTTCCAGTCCGCCCTGGCGCGCGCGCAGAGCCTGGCTTCCATCCACGCCTTCAACGATTTCGACACTGCGCTCCAGGCCGTGGGCCTGCGTCTGAGCGAAGGGAAGGAGCGGCCTTCCGAAGCGCTCCCTATCCGCCGCCAGCTCCTGGAAGCCCAACTCTCCTCGCTCCGCCGCATCGAGAACGCCCATCTCCTATCCGCCGAACTCCAGGCCCTCACCGACGGGGTGAATCCGTGAACCGCACGATCCAGCTTTCCCTTCTAAGCCTCGCCCTCGTGGCCACCGTGGCTTGCGGGCGCAAAACGGCGACGCCGCCCGCGCAGACCGCTACTCCCGAAGCAGGCGAACACGCGTCCGATGCAGACAACCGCCTACCACTGGAGGGTGTGCGGGGGCTCCGCTTCATCCAAGTTCCCGAAGCCCGGATCGAAGGTTCCTGGTATCCCGCGGAAGCCATCGGGGATGAGTCCGCGCAAGCGCTGCTCACCACGCCCGTGAAGGGCATCGTCTCCGCCATCGCGGTGGCGCCCGGCACCCGCGTCGGCGCAGGCGCGCGGCTCCTGGTAATTCAGAGCCCGGAACTGGCAAGACTCAAAGCCGACTGGCTCTCGGCCAAAGCCAAACGCACCTCCGCCGAAGCCGAACTCGCCCGCGAGCAGCGGCTCTTCGATGCCCAGGCGGGATCCCGGCGCGAGCTGGAAGTGGCGCGCACGGACGCCACCACGGCGACGGCGGATGAAGAGGCTGCCCGGCTGGCCTTGGAGGCGCGGGGCGTGGCCCCCGAGATCGCAGGCGCCGCTTTGACCGTGAAGGCGCCACGGGCGGGCTCCGTCACCTCCTACAAGATCCAGCTCGGCCAAGGAGTCGAAGCCGGACAAGAACTCGGCAGTTTCCAGGCCGCCTCCGCCGCCATCGTTCGGCTGGAACTGCCTCTCCCTGGTCCCGAAGCCTGGAAGCCAGGTGCAGTGGCGGACATCCGTGGATCAGATGGCCACGCATGGAAGGCCAAGCTCGAAGGCACCCCGGCCACGCTCACCTCCGACACCCGCCGCCTGAGCTACCGCCTGCGCCTGGTGGGAGGTCCGCTGCCCATCCCCGGCACGCCAGTGGAGGTTCGCGTTCCGCTCGCCACAGCTGTGGTCCTGCCTCAGGACGCTTTGCAGCAGGTGGAAGGTGTTTGGGGTGTGTTCGTGAAAGAGGGAGAAGAAGCCGTGTTCCGTCCAGTCCGGCGTGGTTCCGAATTGGGCAGCGATGTGATGGTCCTGGATGGGCTCAAGCCTGGCGAGACGGTCGTGGGCGAAGGCGCCTACCTCCTCAAGTCGCTCCAGATCAAGCGCAAGAGCGGGGGAGCGGACAATGACTGAGCCCAATCTCCCGAACGAGCCGGAAGTCCCGCTCGACCCGGCGATGCAGCATGATCCCTACGCCGTCTACACGCCGCAGCATCGCTCGCCCATCCGCCGCTGGTTCGACTGGCTCCTGCCTCGCAAAGGATGGGTCTTCGGGCTGGCGATTCTGTGGGGCGTCGCAAGCCTCGCGACCTTCCTCAGCCTCAAGCGGGATCTCTTCCCCGACCTGACGCTGCCGAGCCTGTCCCTGCTCATCCAGAGCCCGGGCCGCTCCGCCTCCGAGCTGGAACTCACTGTCGCTCAACCTGTGGAGCAAGCCGTAGGCGGACTGCCCGGCGTCAAGCGCGTTATCTCTACCGTGCAGCCGGAAGTGGTGCAGGTGGTCATCGCCTTTGAAGGTGACATGGACCCCTGGCGCGCCCGCCAGCTTGTGGCGGAGCGGCTCTCCAGCGTCATCGGGAACTTCCCGGCGGGGACTCAGCCGCCCCTCGTCTCCAGCGCCTCGGGCCGCCTCCAGGAGATCCAGGAGATCGTCCTGGAAGGCCCGTCCGTGGATCCGATGAAGCTCCGCGACTACACCGAAAAGGTGCTCGTGCCCCGCCTTCAGGCTGTCCCGGGCGTGGCGCGCGTGGAGCGCCTGGGCGGCGAGGAGCGTCAACTCCAAGTGACCATCAATCCAGACCAGATGCGCCTCCAGGGCGTGAGCCTCGACCAGGTGGCGCAGGCCATGAAGGGGAGCGCCCTCGATACGGCCACCGGGATCATGGAGATCCGGGACAAGGGATGGTTCATGTCGGCGGGCACGCAGGCCGCCTCGCCGGAAGCAGTCCGGCACCTCCCACTCCAGACTGCGCGCGGCATGATCCAACTCGGAGACATCGCCGATGTGCGGGAAGGCCCTGGATTCCGGCGCGGCCTCGCCCGGCACCAGGGGCATGAGGATGTGAGCCTCCGGGTGGTCAAGCAGCCCACGGCCGACACCCTCAGCACCACCCAAGGGGTGCGGCTGGCTCTGGACGAGCTGCGCAAAGGCTTGCCCGAAGGCACCGAGCTGACGCTCATGTACGACCAAGGCAACCTGGTCAACCACGCTCTCCGGGGCGTCACCATCGCCCTGCTGCTCGGCGGGTTCTTCGTGGCGCTGGT
Source organism: Acidobacteriota bacterium (assembly GCA_018269025.1). Lineage (GTDB taxonomy): Bacteria > Acidobacteriota > Holophagae > Holophagales > Holophagaceae > JAFDVN01. The sequence continues at coordinate 11,673 of JAFDVN010000126.1, forward strand.
GCTCATCCTCCTGTTGGGCAGCCTGCGCGGTGCCCTGCTCGTCATCGTGGTGTTGCCCCTCGCCACCTTTGGCGCGGCGATCCCGCTCAAGGCCGCAGGCCTTGGCCTGAACGCCATGACCCTGGGTGGCCTCGCCATTTCCGTGGGTCTGCTGGTGGATGCGGCCGTGATCATGGTCGAGAACCTGGCTCACCGGCTCCACGAGCACCGGGACCACATCGAGCCCAGGCGCGTGGCCCTGACGCGCGCGGCGGCAGAGGTCGGCGTGCCAATCCTCACGGCTGTACTCGTGATCCTGGCGGTCTTCATTCCGCTGCTGGCCATCGGCGGCGTCGCCGGCCGCCTCTACGCGCCGCTCGCCGTGGCCGTGGCCTCGGCCATGACCCTCAGCCTCGTCCTGAGCTTCACCCTGGTTCCGGCCCTGGTGGAGCGCTTCCTGCCTCCCGGCCTTGCCCTGGATGAACCCCGCTTCGTCCTGGCCATCAAGGCGTTCTACAAGCCGAAACTGGAATGGGCCATGCGCCGCAGCGGCCTGGTCCAGATCATCTCGCTGGGCATCACGATCCCCAGCGTCTGGCTGGCCCTGACGCTCGGAAGCAATTTTCTCCCCAAGCTGGATGAAGGCGCGTTGATGCTCAGCTCGCGCCTTCCTTCGGAGACGAGTCTGGAGGCGGTGGATGCGGCGAACCTCCAGATGGAGCTGAAGCTCCAGAAGGTGCCAGGCGTGGCGTCCGTCTACCGGCGCACGGGTCGGGCCGAGCTGACCGAAGACCCCATGCCCCACACGGCCAGCGATGTGCTTGTAGTGCTGGACGGAACCAAGGACTCCAAGGCGGTGGAAGCCGAGGTGAGCAAGGCCGTGGAAGACCTCCCGTATCCAGTGGAGATCACCACGCCGATGCAGATGCGGATTTCCGAAGGCCTGGGAGGAACGCCCGCGGACCTCCAGGTGAAGCTCTTCAATCCAGACCTGGACGCGCTCCAGGCGCAGCTTCCTGAGATCCAGGAGCGCCTCAGCAAGGTCGAGGGCGTGGCCTCCGTGAGTCCGGACGCTGGGGGTCCCATGCCGAGCTGGCGGATCGTGCCCGATGACGATGCCCTACGCCGCCTGGATGTTCCTCGCACCCTGGTCGCGGAGACGCTGGCCGCGGCGCTCCAGGGCCTCCCCACGGAAGCCCGCTTCGACGGCCCCCAACGAATCGAGCGGATCGTGCGCTTCCCGAATGATGGCCGCGTGAGCCCTGAGACCCTCAAGCGGTTGCCAATTGTGCTGGAGGGCGGCCGCATCGTGGAACTCGGGCAGGTGACGCGCTTCGAGGAGACCTCCACACCGAGCCTCATCCGGCGGGAATCCGCCCAGCGGCGCCTCGCCCTGAACATCCGGACCACCGGCGATCTCGGGGGCACGGCGAACCGCGTTGAAGCGGCCATGGCCCAGATCCAGTTGCCCAAAGGCACCGTCGTCAAGATCGGAGGGCAGATCGAGCAGGCCCGGGAGACGCAGAAGCGGTTGGGCGTCGCCATCGCCGCGGCGCTCACGCTGGTAGCTGTGCTCCTGTACCTCGCGCTCGGGCGCTGGCGCGAGGTGATGGTGGTGGTGACGACCCTTCCGAGTGCCTTCGCCGGGGGGCTTTTCTCGCTGTGGCTGGCAGGTGAGACCTGGAACATCAGCTCCATCGTCGGCCTCATCGGCCTCTTCGGTGTGGCGGTCCAGAACAGCCTTGTGCTCATCACTCAGACGAAAGATTTGCTGACAGCAGGCACGCCTTTCGATCAGGCGATCCGTGAAGCCTCGCTGGGCCGTGTGCGCCCCAAGCTCATGACGGCCGGTTCCGCGATCCTCGGCCTCATGCCAATGCTCTTCGGCATCGGCGGCAGCGAGCTGGAACGCCCCCTCGCCATCGTGATGGTGGGCGGCCTCGTCACGAGCACCTTGTTCACCCTGCTGGTCCTTCCGAGCTTCTACGCTTGGATGGCTCGCCCCGCTTCCGAAAAGGAGATGTGATGCGAATTCAATGGATCATGCTCGTCGCGCTCATCACGAGCACAGGACTTTGGGCGGATGGCCGGAGCGATCTCGCCGCGGCTCTCGGTCGCCTCAATGGCAACGGGTCCGTCCAGGCCGGGATCGATTTTCAGTTTTGGACCCGCCAGACCCTGGGCAAGCAGTCCTCCGTCCGCCGGAGCGAGGTGAAAGCCCTGGTCCAAGACGACGCGGAATCCCTGCGCGTCACCTGGCCGAAGGTGGTGGTGGGCGACTTGACGCTGGAGGAGGAGCGCGCCGCGCGCGGAGAGGTCCCGGCCACCGCCATCCGCGACCAGATGAAGGAGCTGGACCCTGGGCGGGTTCACCACCTGCTCGATCAGGCCACCATGCTCCGGCGCCTGATGGATCAAGCCCGCTTCGTTTCAGAGCGGGCCGATGCCTGGGAGGGCAAGCCTGTCCGGCTCCTCCTCTTTGAATTCAGTCCGAGGGTTCCCGACGACAAAGCGGGCCGTCTATCCCGGCGGTCAGGGTCATTGAAGGTCTGGATCGCGGCGGACGGCACCCCGTTGGCCAGCAGCGAGGTCGCGGAGTACGAAGGGAAGATGGGCCGGTTCCTGGGAGCCTTCCAGTCGAAAGCGGACACGGAAACCCGCTATGCCGTCATGCAGGGCCGCCTGGTGGCCGTCCACCGGGAGACCGAGGAGAACACCTCGGAATCCGGTGGCGCGGAACGCGCCGACTCCCGCCGCGTGTTCGACCTGAAGGAGAAGCCATGAGCCCCAAACAGGTATTCAAGATCCACGGCATGGATTGCGCCGAGGAGATCACCACGCTGAAAGCCGAGATCGGCCCCCTGGTGGGCGGGGAGGACCGCCTTCTCTTCGACCTCATGAACGGCAAGATGACCGTCTCGGAGGCGGCTTCGGCCTCCTCCGAGGAGATCCTCCAAGCCGTGAGCCGCACCGGCATGCAAGCCGAGTCCTGGTCCGAGCAGGGGCCAGCGTCTTCTGGCGGAAAGTCCGGGCGCCAGCTCCTCCAATTCCGCCTCATGGTGGCCAGCGGCGTCCTCGCCCTGATCGCGTTCGCCTTCCACGCCCTTCGCGCAGGCGGGCTGATGCAGGCGCTGGGGTCTGAAGGAATGGGGGCGGCGCAGGCCGTGCCCTGGATCTCGCAAGGGCTCTACCTGGTCAGCATCGTGGCCGCCTCCTGGTTCATCGCCCCTAAGGCTTGGCTGGCCGCGCGGCGCCTGCGTCCCGATATGAACCTCCTTATGCTCGTCGCGGTGCTGGGCGCCATCTCCATC
>JAFDVN010000127.1 GCA_018269025.1 Acidobacteriota bacterium
GCCCAGGGCGCTTCCCGATTGGCGCGCACATAGAACCAACGACCATCCGAGGAAAGGGTCGGGCGCGACACCTCGAATCGGCCCTGGGTCAGCGCCTTCGCGGTTCCGTTCAAGGGTTTCTCGTAGAGGTGGCCGAAGCCAGATTCCTCTGACTCGTACCAGAGGGTCCGGTTGTCCTTCTCCCATCCCATTTCATTGAAGGCCCAGCTCGCCCAGGCGTCGTCGTGGAGGCGGTGCTGGGGCGCGAGAGTCGGCTTGCCGAGGCTGAGGGTGGCGATCCAGCGATCCTTGTTGTCCACGGCATTCAGTTGCACCGCGGCGTTGACGCCATCGTCCGAGAATTCAATGTCGGAGACCTGGAGGTCGCGATCCATGGGCTTCGCGTCCTCTTTGGGTTCGGGATACCCGGCCTTCGCGTTCTCCTCGCGGACCCCTTTCAAGGGATCGTCCTGGATGCCTGGAAGCCCGGCGAAGGACACCTTGGAGGAGGTGTGAGCCTTCAGATCAAGGAGCCAGAGGGTTTGGGGCGCGGGGGCGTTGCGGCCCACCCGCGGGTATTCCTCTTCGAACTCTTCGTACCCGGATTCCGTCACATAGCGGGTGAGCTTGCCCGCCCGGCCTTCGTCATGTCCCTTCGGAGAGGTCACCACGAGCATCCACTGGCCATCGGGTGAAAGCTCGGCATCGCTGATGCTCACCGAGTCGCCCAGGTAGAAGGGCAGCGGCGCGCGGGTAGAGTCCTCCCGTTGCATGGCTTTCGCATCGTCGCGTCGAGCATCCTTATCAACCTTCAGGGTTCGAAGGGTGGAGAAGAGCCGCAGCTGAAGGTCCCGAAGGTCATCCGCCTTGGGGGTTGCATCGGGGTCCTTCTCGGCCTTGAGAATCGCCGCGGGAGCCGTCAGTCCGCTGGCGAAATCATGGATGAACCAGTCGTTGCCCGAGCGGAACGCGAGTCCGCTTCCATCGGCGAGAAAACGAGGCGCAGCGCAAGGACGCGGGCTACGCGTGATCTGGACGATGTGGCCTTCTGGAAGATTCCGAAGGAAGACATCGCCATTCCGGATGAAGGCCGCGCGGCGCCCGGCGCGGTCATAGACGATGGGGCCTCCTTCCGCCGTGCCCATCTCTTTTGCCTGAAGGATCGTGTCTTTGCCGTTGGCAAGGGAAATGCGCCGCAGGTCTCGAATCGGCGATCCCTTCCGCTTGAGCCGGTAGTAGACCTCGTTCCCATCGGAGCTGAAATGGGGGCCAAAGCCCCCGGCCATATCTGGAGCCGTGATCTGGCGGGCGATCCAATCCGGGTCCGCCATGATCTGTTCCAAGGTCAACGCCTTCTGGGTCTTGGGAGCGGGTTCCTGGGCGAAAAGGGAAACCACTGGGACCAAGAGGAGCGAGGCGGCGAGGGCGGCGCGGGGCATGGGCGATCCTTGTTCGGGATGACTAGAAGGATATCCAGGCCTCGTCTTGTGATGTTGAGCATTCCCGCCTCGTTTATCCTGAACCACACCCCATGCACGATCTCGACCCTGATTCGCCGACGCCGCCCTCGGGCACACCCGAGCGGCCGGAGGACTGGACCGCCGAGGCCCACCTCCACGACGAAGAGAAGACGGGTCTGTGGCGCGCGGATGGCTCCTCCAGGGATTCGGGTGAACCCGCCCCGGGCCTCAGCCATGAAGAGCTGATGGCGCGCTTCCCACTCACTGAAGGGGGGCGCTATCAGGTCCAGGATGTGTTGGGCGAAGGCGGCATGGGCGTCGTGTACAAGGCCTTCGACACCCAGCTGCAACGCAGCGTGGCCATCAAGGTGCTGAAGCGCCTGGAGCCGGAGGACGCCGAACGCTTCCTCCAGGAAGCCCGCGCCCAGGCCCAGGTGGAACATCCCAATGTCTGCCGCATCTTCGAGGAAGGCGCGGCGCACGGGCATCCCTACCTCGTCATGCAGTTGGTGGATGGCCCGACCCTGAGGGACGCGGCGGAAGACTTGAGCCTTCCCGAAAAGGTGGAGGTGCTCCTCCAGACGGCGGAGGCGCTCCACGCTTGCCATCGCGCGGGCATCGTCCACCGGGATGTGAAGCCCGGCAATGTGATGCTGAAGAAGGATGAGGATGGCCGCCTCCACGCGGTGCTCATGGATTTCGGCGTCGCCCGGGACTTGGATGACAAGACCCGCACCCGCACCCACGCCATCATGGGCACGCCCGCTTACCTGAGCCCCGAGCAGGCCACGGGACGCGCGGACAAGGTGGACCGCCGCACCGATGTCTATGCGCTCGGAACCCTGCTCTACGAATGCCTCACCGGCGTTCCCCCCTTTCGCGCGGAGACCCCCTACGCGCTGATGCGAAGCATCGCCGAGGATGAACCGGAACCCCCCTCCCACCTCGCGCCGGAAGTGCCCCGGGACCTTCAAACCATCGTCCTGAAGGCGCTGGAGAAAGAACCCGCCCGCCGTTACGACTCGGCTCGGGCTTTTGGCGAAGACCTGCGGCGCTTCCTGGATGGCGACCCGATCCAAGCCCGGCGCCCTTCTCTGCTCTATCGTTTCGGCAAGCGGATCCGAAAGAACCGCCTCGTCGCGGGTGTGGTGGCTCTGCTCGTGATCGCCACGGCCTATGCGCTTTTCGCATCCATCCGCGCGCGGGCGCAAGTGCGCTTCGCCCAACGGCTCGCGCAGGAAGTGGAACGGCTGGATGGTCGCATCTTCCAGGTGAGGAGCCTGCCACGCCATAACGCGGCACCGGAACTCCAGGAAGTTCGTTCCGAATTGGTTCGCCTCGAACAAGAAGCAGGTGAGCAAGGCCGGTGGGCCCAAGGACCCGCCCGACTCGCGTTGGGCCGTGGCTATCTTGCCCTCGGCGACCTCGAGCAGGCCCGGCAGCAACTGGAATTGGCCCGCAAGGCCGCGCCCCACGATCCGGAAGCAGCCCAGGCCTTGGGCACCACCCTTGCGCGGTTGTATGTGGCGGAACTCGAAGGCTTGAACGGCCAGGCGCTGGACGAGCGACGCAAGGAACTGGCCGCGAGTCTGCGCGAGCCCGCGTTGGCCTTGCTGCGGGAAGCCCAGGGCCGCGGACTGGAAGGCTCGGCCTATGCCGAAGGCATCCTTGCCCTCGTCCAGGGCAATCTCGACGAAGCCCTGGCCAAAGCCAAGCAAGCCCAGTCCCAACAGCCCTGGTTCCCGGAGCCCTGGTTGCTGGAAGCCGACGCACGGAAGGAACGGGTGCGCCGCCTGCTGACCAGCGGCGATCGGGACGGGGCCCTCGCGGAAATGGACCGGGAAAGCGCCTGCCTCTCCGCCGCCCAGGACCGGGCCCGCAGCGCGCCCGAACCCCTCGTGGAGGAGACCCAGCTCCGCTTCGCGCACCTCAGCATGAAGGTGGATCGGGGCGAAGCGACTTCCCAAGACCGGGACTGGGCGCTCGAACCCGCGATTCAGGCGCTGGAGGTGGATCCCGACAACTGGCGTGCCCTCAGCTTCGCCACAGCCATTCACCGCCGGTGGGCCACCTACCTGCTCAATCGAGGCGAAGATCCAAGTGAAGCTTTGGAGGCCGCGGAGCGCTCCGCGGAACACGCGCTGAAGGTGCGACCCGAGGAGGCCACCCTCTGGGTGAACTGGGCCACGGTGCTCCGAAACCGGGCCGAGCGGATCCTGGAGATGGGAGGGGACCCCGAGCCCCTGCTCACCAAGGCTGAAACTGGTTTGAAGAAGGCCCTCCAGCAGCCCAGACTTCACGATTACCTTCTGGACGCCCTCGGGAACATCCACGCCTTGCGCGCCGACCGACAGCTCGCCATCGGACAAGACCCGACAGCGGAAGTTCGCGCGGCGGCCGACGCCCTGGAGGGCGCCACGGCGCTTCGCCCTTGGGTGGGCCATGACTACAGTGAGGGCGCGGCTTATCAGACCTTGGCCCGCTACCAGGTCTGGGTGGGCCAGGATCCCTCCCGGGCGCTTGACGAGGCCTTGCGCTGCCACCGCCATGGATTGTCCCTCCAGCCCAACTCCCTTCAGTCCCGGCTGGGCGTGGCTTCCGCCCTACTGGATCAGGCGGAAGCCAGCCTGAATGGGGATCGCTCGGCGGAGGGCGAACTGAGCGAAGCTCGAACGGAGATTTCCTGGGCCCTCGACCGTCAGCCCCGAAATCCGGGTGCGCTCGCGGCCAGCGCCCGGGAGCGCTTCCTCACCGCTCGGGCGAAAGGGGATTCCGCACCCGCCCAGAAAGCGCTTACGCTTCTGGCCCAGGCCGTGACCGCGAGTCCCGCCGACCCCGCGCTACGCATCGCCTGGGGCGAGCTGGCGCTCGACGCGACGAAACGCTTTCACCTGCCTTTGAATACCGCGGCCGCGAAGGCCCTACGCCAGACCGCGCGGGAGCGACCCTGGGACGCCTGGGCCACGCTCCTGGCCGCCGATCTCGCGCAGCGGGAAGGCCGTCGGGATGAATCCGTCTCCCTCGTCC
>JAFDVN010000128.1 GCA_018269025.1 Acidobacteriota bacterium
CACACGAGCGCCTGCACCGTCGCCGTCATGCCGGAGGCGGAAGAGGTGGACATCGAGGTGCGCAAAGAAGACCTGCGCATTGACACCTTCTGCTCCGGCGGCAAAGGCGGCCAGAGCGTGAACACGACCTATTCCGCCGTGCGCCTCACCCACCTGCCCACGAACACCGTCGTGAGTTGCCAGGACGAGCGGAGCCAGCTCAAGAACATGGCGAAGGCTATGACCGTGCTCAAATCCCGCCTGCTCCAGAAAGCCCAGGATGAGGCCGACGCGGCGAACGCTTCCCTGCGGAAATCCCAGGTGGGCTCCGGCGACCGCAGCGAGAAGATCCGCACCTACAACTTCCCCCAAGGCCGTGTCACGGATCACCGGGTGGGCGTGACGATCCACCAGATTGACGCCTTCATGGGCGGCGCCATCGAGCCGATCCTGGAACCGCTCCGTGCGGCCTTCGAGGCCGAGCGCCTGAAGCAGCTCGGGGCTTGAGGGGCCAAGGGCCACGGTAGAGCATCGGCTCTTCCCGTGGCCCGCGGTCCGTGGCCTGAGGTCCTATTTCTTGACGACCACCGTCTCCGGCGCGGCCAGGTGGAAAGCCAGGGGCGCGCCGGCGTCAATCTTGATGACGGTGTCGGCGGTGCCCGCGGCGACGGCCGTGCCCGCGGCGGCGCCGATGGCGGCTCCACCGAGGGCGTGGTCGTTCTTGTTGTTCTTGTCGGAGAGAATGCCGACGAGCGCGCCCAGGGCCGCGCCGCCGCCGATGAACTTGGCGTTGCGCTCGCCACGGGGGGTGCCGGTGACGGCGTGGGTGTCGCTATCCACCCCGTTGTCGCCGATGGAGGTCACCTTGATGGCCAGCACGCCCTTGCCGCTGCTGAGACGACCGGCGGCGACGCTCTGACTCACGACACCCTTCACGGGGGTACCGGCGGCCCAGACGGTGGTGCCATTCACCACCACGGGCGCGGAGAGGGTGCCGCTCCAGCCGTCACCGGCCTGCTGCTTGTCGGTGGCGAGACCTTCCGCCAGCTTCACGGAGAAGGCGGTGTCGGTGGGCACCGTGACGGAGACGGCCTTCACATCCTTGGCGGAAGCGAGCTGGGTGGCTTCCTTCTTGGCGGCGGCGGCGCGGTGCTTGGCATCCGCGAGCTGCTTCTCCAGGGCCTTGATGCGATTGGCTTCGAGGGTCTTGCTGGTTTCCTGGTCATCGGTGGAGACCATCTTGCCGGCCTTGGCGTCCGCCAGCTCCTGTTGGAGCTCGGCGACCCGGGACTGCTCCTGCTGGGCGGCCTGGTCGGCGAGCTTGGCGGCTTCGCTTTCACGGTTGCAGGCGACGGTCCCGACGACGGTCCCAGCGATGGCAAGGCTGAGGGCGGCAGGGAGGGTGAGGTTGCGCAACTTCATGGAGGGCTCCTTCTGAGCGGCTAGGGGCATTAGTCTAAATGCCTAGGCGCCCTCTTTCGTCCCCGAAGAATGAACTCCTCTGACCCCACACCCTTGGATCCGCGGGAAGCCTCGGTCCTGAAAACCCTCATCGAGGCCTACCTGGAGGCCGGGGAGCCCGTGGGATCGCGGCTGCTGGCCAAGCTCTACCCGGAGGCCCTGTCCAGCGCGACCATCCGCAATGTGCTGGCGGAGCTGGAAGACGAGCATCTCGTGAGCCAGCCTCACGCGAGCGCTGGGCGCGTCCCCACGGAGCGGGCCTATCGCTACTATGTGGACCGCTGGATCCTGGCCCGTGGCCAAGCCGGGACCGCCGATCCCCGCCTGGAGGGCGCGCTTCGGGGGCTGGACTTGGACCCGGAAGCCTGGGCCCGGCAGGCGGGGCGCGTCCTTTCGGAAGTGCTCCAGGGCGTGTGCCTGGCCCTGCCCATCGGCCTCGTCCAAAGCCGCCTGGCCCGGCTGGAGTTCGTGCCCTTGCCGCCGAACCGGGCCGTCGCGGTATGGGTGGGCGCGGCGGGGGAGGTGGAGCACCGCATCCTCGAAGTACCCCCAAGCCTCACGCCCGCGCAGATGGTGGAGCTGGGCAATTTTGCCTCCACCCGCTTCCAGGGGCTCACCCTGCCGGAATTGCAAGGGCGCCTGCTCGCAGATCTCCGGTCCGGCGTGGAGGAAGGCCGCCTGCTCGCGGCGCGGCTGCATCAGATGGCTGCGAAGTGGTCCGAGGCCGAAGGGAAGTCTGAGTCCCCCGTCCTCGTCTCCGGTGTCGGGCAACTCGGGCACCTGCCCGAATTCGACGATGTGGAGCGCTTCCGGGGCATGGTGGCGGCCTTCGAGGAGCAAGAACTCCTGGCCCGGCTCTTGAACGCCTTTGGCGAGCAGGCGCGGAGCGAGGTGAAGCTGATCCTCGGGTCCGAGAATCCCTTCCTGGCGGATTTTCCCTTGGCCACCCTGGTCCGGACCGTGCGCCTCGGGCCCGAAGGCTTCGTCACCTTCGCCCTGGTGGGCCCCCTCCGCATGGACTACCCAAGGGCGCTGGCCGGGCTCGACTGGCTGGGCCAGGAAATGGACCGCCGCAGGGGGTAGCTTTCAAGGGCTTCGCATTGGCTCCTATACTTGGGGTCATGAACCCCGAGACGCCCCACCCGGCGGGTTTGCCGCCCGAGGATCCCTTTTCCGCCGAATCGGACATCAACGACGGTGCGGAAGTGATGGACTTCGACAGCGATGCCATGGACCTGCAGGCGTTGGCGGATGCCGCCGCCGCAGCGGAAGAAGCGCGGGCGAAGGCCTCCAAGGCCGCCCAGTCTGCGGGTCAGGCCTCGGCGGAAGCCCAGCGGCAGCTCGAGGAACTGGTCAAGCGGGAAGCCGAGCTGATCGAACAGCAGAAGCGTCTCGCGGCCGATTTCAACAACTTCCGTGGCCGTGTCCAGCGGGACACCCAGATGGCGGTGGACCAGGCGGAAAAGCGGATCTTCAGCGACCTGCTGCCGGCCCTGGATAACTTTGATCGCGCCCTCGAGGCCTCCTATCCCGATCTCCTCGCCTTCCGGGACGGGGTGGATCTCATCCGCAAGCAGTTCATGGATTCTCTGCGCCGTCTCGGCGTGGAACCCATCTCCCTCGCCGTGGGCGATCCCTTCGACGCCCTTCACGCGGAAGCGCTCACGACGATGGAGAATCCGGAGTTGCCGGATGGCGTTGTCGCGGCGGTGTACGAGAAGGGTTTCAACCTGCGGGGCCAACTCCTTCGCCCGGCCCGGGTGGTGGTGAATCGCCGCAACCTGGAACCGCCCGATCCCTATCACACCCAGGAAGTGCCTGCCGTGCCGGACGATCCGGCGGGCGGCAACCCTGTGAACTGACCGGTGAACTGATCTGACATTTTCTGGAGTCTCCATGGCAGGCAAGCTCATCGGCATTGATCTCGGGACCACCAACAGCTGCGTGTGCGTGCTGGAGAGTGGCGACCCGCGGGTCATCCCCAACCGCGAAGGCAGCCGGACGACGCCTTCCACGGTGGCCTTCACCGACAAGGGCGATGTCCTCGTCGGTCACATCGCCAAGCGCCAGGCGGTGACGAACCCCACACGCACGCTCTTCGCCATCAAGCGCCTCATCGGACAGCGCTTCGAGGCGCCCCGGGTGCAGGAGGCCAAGAACCGCCTGCCCTTCCCCGTGGTGGGCGCGCCCAATGGCGATGCCTGGGTTCGCGTGGGCGAGCGCGACTACGCCCCGCCGGAGCTCTCCGCCATCGTCCTTCGCAATCTGAAGCAGGCCGCCGAGGCCTTCCTCCACGAGGAAGTGACCGACGCGGTGGTGACGGTGCCCGCCTACTTCGACGATGCCCAGCGCCAAGCCACCAAGGATGCGGGCCGCATCGCGGGGCTCAACATCGAGCGCATTGTGAACGAGCCCACGGCCGCCGCGCTCGCCTATGGCTTCAACAAGCCGGGCATCAAGCAGACGCTGGCCATCTACGACCTGGGCGGGGGCACCTTCGACTTCACGCTCATGGAAATGAACGATGGCGTCTTCGAGGTGCTGGCCACCAGCGGCGACACCTTCCTGGGTGGCGAGGATTTCGACCAGGCCATCCTCCTCATGCTCGTGAAGCAGTTCCACGAGAAGACGGGCATGGACCTCACCGGCGACCGCATGGCGCTCCAACGCCTCAAGGAAGCCAGCGAAAAGGCCAAGTGCGAGCTATCCACCCTGGACAAGGTGGACATCCGCCTTCCCTTCATCGCCCAAGGGCCCAGCGGACCGCTCCACCTGGAGGCCAGCCTCACCCGCGATGAGCTGGAACAGATGGTGGGCGACCTCGTGGAGCTCACCCTCATCCCCATCAAGGACGCCCTGGAACAGGCCAAGAAGTCCCCGAAGGATGTGGATGAAGTGATCCTCGTGGGCGGCCAGACCCGCATGCCCCTCGTCCAGAAATGCGTAAAGGACTTCTTCGGCCGGGAGCCCAACCGGACCATCAACCCTGATGAGGTGGTCGCCGCGGGCGCGGCCATCCAGGGCGCGGTGCTCAAGGGCGATGTGAAGGACCTGGTGCTGCTGGATGTGATGCCGCTCTCGCTCGGCATCGAGACCCAGGGCGGCGGTTTCGTGAAGATCATTCCCCGCAACAGCACGATTCCCCTGCGCGACGCGCGCGTGTTCACGACGGTGACGGACAACCAGTCCCGGGTGGAGATCCATGTGCTCCAGGGCGAGCGCGAGCTGGCCGAGCACAACAAGAGCCTGGGCCGCTTCGACCTCATCAACCTGCCGCCGCTGCCCAAGGGCGTGCCCCAGATCGAAGTCGCCTTCGACATTGATTCCAACGGCATCGTGCGCGTGTCCGCCAAGGATCTGATGACGGGCCTGGAGCAGGGCATGAGCATCCGCCCGAGTTCGGGCCTGTCCGAGCTGGAGATCCAGCGCATGGTGCGCGAAGCCGAGGCCAACATCGAGGCCGACGAAAAGCGCCGGGATGAGCTGAAGTACATCGCCTCCGCCGAAGGGCTGATCTTCTCCTGCGACAAGAGCTTCGCCGAGTGCGGCAAGTACCTGAACGAGGAACAGCAGCTCTTCATCCGGGAAACCCTCGGTCAGGCCCGGCAGGCGGTCAGTTCCAAGGACAAGGCCGCTCTCCAGGCCTGCGAGGCGGACCTGCTGGAGACCCAGAACCTCCTCACCGAAGCCGTCCTCGCCGCCAGCGAAGCCATGATGAAGGCCATGGACGAAGAAGGCGGGCTCCCGAGCTGAACCAATGCGGGAGTTCCGGGCCCCCAGCCTGTAAACTGATCGGATGAAGCGGGACTACTACGAGGTTCTCGGCGTGGGCCGGGATGCCGGCAACGACGAGATCAAGAAGGCTTACCGCAAGCTCGCCATGGAGCTGCACCCGGACCGCAATCCGGGGAACAAGGAGGCCGAGGAGAAATTCAAGGAAGCTGCGGAGGCCTACAGCGTGCTGTCCGACGCGGACAAGCGGCGGACCTACGACCAATACGGTCACGCGGGGCCGGGCCTGGGTTCGGGCATGGGCGGCCAGTCCTTCCAGTTCGATCCCAGCCAGTTCGCGGGCTTCGAGGACATTCTCGGCGGCATCTTCGGGGATTTCTTCGGCGGTTCGCGGCGGTCCACCTCGTCTCGGGGCGAGCGGGGCTCGGATCTTCAGTACAACCTCAAGCTGCCCTTCAAGGACGCGGTGTTCGGCAAGGACGCCTTCGAGCTGGAGTTCCCGCGCCTGGATGGCTGCGGCACCTGCAAGGGCAGCGGGGCCGCGCCGGGCACGGGCGTGGAGACCTGTGGCCAATGCGGCGGGCGCGGCCAGGTGGCGGCGCGGCAAGGCTTCTTCCAGATGGTCGTGCCCTGCCCGAAGTGCGGCGGACGCGGCAAATTGATCCCGAACCCGTGCAAGACCTGCCACGGCGAAGGCCGCGCGCGCGGAACGGCGAAGGTGAAGTTCAACATTCCCGCAGGCGTGGACCGGGGCAA
>JAFDVN010000129.1 GCA_018269025.1 Acidobacteriota bacterium
TCATGCGCCTTCCTTCGTCATCGCCGCGTTCGCGGCGCCCATCTCCATCCACTCCCGGGCGAGATCAATGTAGGCCTGGGAGCCCTTGGACTTGAGATCGTAGAACGCCACGGGCTTGCCGTGGCTGGGGGCCTCCGCCAGGCGCACATTGCGGGGAATGCGGGTCTGGAAGACCTTGTCCGGAAAGGCCGTGCGGACTTCTTGGGCGACAGCCGATCCGAGATTCGTCCGCTCATCCGCCATGGTGAGGACGATTCCGCCGAGCTGCAGTTTGGGATTCGGGCCTGCCTGGATGCGCCGGACGGTCTCCATCAATTCCGCGAGGCCATCCAACGCGAAGAACTCGCACGGCATGGGGACGATCACTTCATCCGCGGCGGTGAGGGCGTTGAGGGTGATCATGCCCAGCGCCGGGGGCGAATCAATGAGGATGTAGTCGTACTCGTCCATCACCGCGTCGAGGCCCTTGCGCAGCTCCTGGAGCTGGGGCATCTCGAAGAGCTCGAACTCCAACTGCGCGAGATCCTTGCCCGTGGGAATCACCTGGAGCATGGGCACTTCCGTCCGCAGCACCAGCGTGTGGGCGGGCGCGCCCTTCATGAGGGCGTAGGACCCGGCGTTGTGGTCGGGCTTGGCGAAGCCGAGACCGGTGGAGCTGTGGCCCTGGGGATCGAAGTCCACCAGCAGGACCATCTTTTCCAGCATGGCGAGGGAGGCGGCCAGGTTGATGGCCGTGGTGGTCTTTCCCACGCCGCCCTTCTGATTGGCCAGGGCCACCACGCGGGCGGTCACGGGCGTAGTCTTCCGAGGTCTGACTGGGGCAGGCGCATCCGGTCTCCGGCGTGGAACAAAGGAGTCTATCAGAGTTCCACGGGCGGAGTTCCACGGTCCTCTTCAGGGCTGGAACAGGCCCGCATCCGGCGTGGCTTCGCCGATGCGGCGGACGGGGCCGGACAGCCAGAGCTCCTGCCAGAATCCGCCGGGACGGCTTTGAAGGTCCACCGTGACGGGCTCCCCGCTGGCGGTGTGGAGCGTCCATCGTCCGCGCCCGGTGCGTTGGGCCAGCCAGGCCGCGGTGACGGCGCAGCCCGTGCCGCAGCACAGGGTTTCACCCTCCACGCCCCGCTCCCAGGAGCGGATGCGCGCCTCATTTTCGCCGACGAGCTCCACCACATTGATGTTGCTGCCTTCGGGAAAGGCTTTGTGATGGCGGAGGGGTGGCGCGAAGGTCGCGAGGTCCACCTCCGCGACTTTCGGAACCTCCACCACGAGCTGGGGGTTCCCCACGAGGCCGAAGGCGGCGGGCCGCCCACCCAGCGCGCCCCAGACAGGCATGGGCACGGGTCGAAGGCCGGTGCCCTCGCCTTCGGGCATGCGGATTCCGATCCCACTCCCGTCCCGGCGAAGCCGGACGCTCGCGCCGTTCGAGTCCACCTCGATGGCTTCCTTGACGGGCGCGCCCTCAAGCCCGAAGGCCGCGCGGGTGCCATTGCTGCAGAAGGTGGATCCGCCATCCAGATCCCAATGTTCCATGCGCCAAGGCCCGACCCCAGGCCGCTGCATGAGGAAGAGCCCATCCAGCCCGAAGGCGCGCCCCCGTGGACAAAGGGCCTTCGCCCAGGTGGGACCGTCGAAGGAATCCGGGACTTCATCCGCCCAGGCATAGGCGAAGGTGTTTCCCGCGGCAGAGGCGAGGTGGAGGCGCATCGTCAATTTGGAAGAGTCGAACTGGGCTTGCGGAAGGTGTAGACGGTCTCGCCGGGCTTGGCGTAGCCCTGCCGCCGCGCCAGGGATTCCATCAATTCCGGATCCTGGGCGGCGAGGCGGCGGACTTCCTCGTAGAGATCGTGATTGTTCCGATTGAGGGTCCGCAGCTTGGTCATCGCCTCCTGCAGATCCGCCTGCTGGCGATCCAGGTCCCGCATGCCCCCGGGCGCGAGCCAGAGGATCGCCGCGCTCAGGAGCGCCGAGGCCACCAGCGCGGCCCAGAGGCTACGGGATTCCAGGAGACGGTTGATGTTCATGGCCTTAGCCCAGGCGGCGGAAGGCCTCGGCACCGGCGTAGCGGGCGGAGGCCCCGAGTTCCCATTCGATCTGAAGGAGGCGGTTGTACTTGGCGACGCGATCGGTGCGGCAAGGCGCGCCCGTCTTGATCTGGCCCGCGCCCGTGGCAACGGCCAGATCGGCGATGAAGGCGTCCTCCGTCTCACCGCTGCGGTGGCTGATGACGGCGCGCCACCCGGCCTTGTGGGCCATGTCCACGGCGCGAAGGGTCTCGGTGACGGTGCCGATCTGATTGAGCTTGATGAGCACGGCGTTGCTCACGCCTTTCTGGATGCCTTCGGCGAGGATGGCCGGGTTGGTGACGAAGAGGTCATCCCCCACCAGTTGCACCTTGGAGCCGAGCTTGTCGGTGAGGTGCTTCCAGCCCTTCCAATCGGACTCCGCGAGACCGTCTTCGATGCTCACCACGGGGTGGCGGTCCATCAGCCCAGCGTAGTAGCTCGTCATCTGTTCCGCGCTCTTCTTGCCGCCTTCAAAAGCGTAGGCCTTTCCTTCCAGGAACTCGGAGGCGGCGCAATCCAGGCCCAGGAACAGGTCCTTTCCGACCCGGTAACCGGCCTTTTTAATCGCTTCGGAAATGAGGTCCAGGGCCTCCTCGTTGGAGGCCAGATTGGGGGCGAAGCCCCCCTCGTCCCCCACGGCAGTGTTCAACTTACGGCCTTTGAGCACCCCTTTTAGGGCGTGGTAGACCTCCACGCCCCACCGAAGACCTTCCCGGAAGCTCGGCGCCGGAATAGGGAGCACCATAAACTCTTGGATATCCACATTGTTATCCGCATGGGCGCCCCCATTCAGGATGTTCATCATGGGCACGGGCAGCGTCCGGGCCCCCGCCCCACCGAGGTAGCGATAAAGGGGCTGGCCAGAGGCCTTTGCGGCCGCGTCGGCGAGGGCCATGGACACCCCCAGGATGGCGTTGGCGCCCAGACGGGCCTTATTTCCCGTCCCGTCCAAATCGCACATCAGCTCATCCAGCTCGGCCTGCTGGAAAGGATCCATGCCCGTGAGCGCCCCCGCCAACTCCACATTGATGGCATCCACGGCGCCCAACACGCCCTTGCCCAGGTAGCGCTTCTTATCGCCATCCCGGCGCTCCAGGGCCTCCCGGCTGCCCGTGGAGGCACCACTCGGCACCAGGGCCTGCCCCACGCTTCCATCGCTCAGGGCGACACGGGCGAGGATGGTCGGATTGCCCCGGCTATCCAGGACTTCGAGGGCGGAGACGGCGGAGATGAGCTTCATGGCGGATCCCTAGAAAAAGAGAAAGGGAGAGGGCGTGGCCCCCTCCCTTGGAGGATGACAGGGGAAGGGGGCGACGAGCGCCCCCTTCAACCGTGATCACTTCTTCTTGGCGGCTTTCTTCTTGCCAGCCTTCTTGGCGGCCTTCTTCTTGGGGGCGGCCTTCTTGGCGGCTTTCTTCGCCGTCTTCTTCTTGGCGGCCTTCTTGGCCGGCTTCTTCTTGGCTACCTTCTTGGCGGCCTTCTTGGCGGTCTTCTTCTTGGCGGCCTTCTTGGCCGGCTTGCGCTTGGCGGCGGCCTTCTTGGGGGCGGCCTTCTTCGCCGTCTTCTTCTTGGCGGCCTTCTTGGGGGCGGCCTTCTTGGCGGCGGCCTTCTTCACGGCCTTCTTCTTCTTGGGGGCGGCTTTCTTCTTCGCCGCAGGTTTCGCGTCGGCCGCGGGGGCGGCCATGGAAGACATCATGTCAGCCATTTTTGGCTCCTTTGCGCCCTTGCGGGCGGTTGTGGAAGGGGTGGTACGGGCGGCTGCCTTGTCGGCCTTCTCAGGCGCAGCAGCGTTCCGCGGGGTGGTGGTGGAACCCGCCGCGGGTTTCGCGGGGGCGGGAACGGCGGAAGAGGGCTTCTCCTTCACGGCCGAGGCTTTCGCCTTCTGAGATTTCTTGGGAGGATCCACCCCCGCCAGCAGCTGCGCGAGCCGCTTGCCGGGGTAGAAGTCGTCCAGCAGGGCATCCCCGACGAGGATCCCGTGGGCGCCGAGCTTTTCGAGTTCCTTGATCTGGGCGAGGGTGTTCACCGACGCCTCGACCATGAGGAACTTGTCCTTGGGCACTTTCTTCATGAGGGCCACGGCCTGGTCCCAGCGGGGCTCCCAGGTGTCCAGGTCCCGGCCGAGGACGCTGATGATGTCGCCCCCTGCAGCGATGGCCCGCTTGAGATCCTCCTCGCTGGTGACCTCCATGGCCACATCCAGGCCCTTGGCCAGGGCCAGCTTGTGGAGCGCGGCCAGGCGCTCGTCGGAGAGGAGGGCCGGCATGAGGAAGATGGCATCCGCACCGAGGATCTTGCTCTCTTCGACCTGGTACTCCTCGAAGATGAATTCCCGGCGGAGAAGGGGCACCTTCACCTGGGCCCGGGTCTCGCTGAGACCTTTGTCATCGCCGTGATAGAGGAACTTGTCGGTGGCCACGCTGATCACCCGGGCCCCGTTCTCCACCAGGCTCTTGCCATGGGTGGAGGCCTTGTAGCTCTCACGCACCTTGCCGCGGGCCGGATCGCCGCCCGCCACTTCCGCGATCACCGTCACGCCCTGCTGGGATAGCTCTTCCTTGAGAGAGTGGTGCCCCCGGTAGGCTTCCTTGACCGCCACCGCGCCCCTTTGCTTCTTGATCTCCACATCCAGGGCCTTGAAGATGGCGACCTTTTTCAGCATGCGGTGAGCTCCAAGCCGGCAAACTCCAGAAGGGTGTTCGGAAAAGAATAGGGCGGACTTTCTTCTCGCACAACGGTAATCCAAGGAATTTCTGCTCAGCAACAAAAAAAATGCGGTTTTCAGGATTTTTTTGAACGCTAGCTTCCCGTTTCAAAGACCTGGGGCCGAACCCCCCCTCCCACGCGGACTTACGCCCGAGATGGCCTTCACAAGCTCCGCCCCGCGCCGGACGCGGTTCGGATAAGCTCGGAAGCCATGGAACCCGTGCTGCTCAACCACCCACTCGTCCACCACAAGCTCTCCCTGCTCCGCGACCGGAAAACGGGCGGCGCGCTCTTCCGCCAGCTCCTCGAAGAGGTCGGCGTCCTGCTCGCGGTGGAAGCTTCCCGCACGCTGGAGACGGAAGCGGTGAGCGTGGAGACGCCCCTCGAACGCATGGAAGGACAACGCCTCAAGCCGCTCGATCCGGTCCTTGTCCCCGTGCTGCGCGCGGGCCTGGGGCTGTTGCCACCGTTTCTCGCGCTGATGCCCACCGCGAAGGTCGGCCATCTCGGGCTCTACCGCGACCACGGCTCCTTGAAGCCGGTCCCCTACTACCGGAACTTCCCCCCACTCCTGCCCGAGCGCCATGTCTTCGTGCTGGATCCGATGCTCGCCACCGGCGGCAGCGCCAGCGAAGCGCTCCACCAGTTGAAGGCGGAGGGCGCGCGACGCATCACCCTCGTCTGCCTCGTCGGCGCGCCCGAGGGCCTGCGTCGGGTGCGGGAAGACCACCCCGATGTGGCCGTGGTGCTGGCCGCGCTGGACCGTGAGCTCAACGAGAAGGGCTACATCCTCCCCGGACTCGGCGACGCGGGCGACCGCCTCTTCGGAACGACCTGAACGACACTGAGCGGCGCCGAAAGGCGACGGCCCCCTACTTCTTTTCGCCGCCGAAGAAGCCGCGGAGTTTGCCCAGCATGCCGCCCTTGGGCGAGGCTGTGGCTTCCACTCCCAGCGCGTCGTCCGGCACCTCCAGAGAAGGATCGAGCTCCATCGCCTTGCGGAAGCAGCCCGTGGCGTTCGTGCCAAAGCCCTTCCGGTGATAAAGCTGGCCCATGAGCAACCAGGGCTCGCCCTTCTTGGGTTGGGCTCGGGACGCGGCCTGGAAGGCTTCCACCGCGCGGGTGGACCAGGCGGGATTGCCCTGCCGCAACTCGCCGAGGAGCATCCAGGTGTCGTAGGAGCGGGGCGAATCGGGATCCAGCTTGATGGCTTGCTCCAGCGCGCGGATCGCCTCGCTGGTACGACCCTGGGTGTGGAGACCCTCGGCTTGGTAGTAGAGGGCACGCGCCTTGGCGATCGCGGGATCCGGGCCACTCCCGGTCTCGGGGGCGATCGGCGTCGGCGAAGGCGCGGTTGGAACCGACAGCGCGATGGGCGGCGGCGGAACCGGAATGTCGAGAAGCGGAAGGGGATCGTCCACGCCTTCATAGACGGGCTCGGGGTCCGACTCGTCTGTCGCCGTTGGTTCCGGGCTTGGCGTCTTCTCCGAGGCCTGCGTGGGAGGTGTCCCACCCGCCTTGGTCGCTTGGGTTCGCGTGGAGGCCAAGGAGCTGCGCTCCGCGCCTTCCATCTCCACGCCACCCAGGGCCCACAGCGCCGCCAGCAGGCGGGCCGCTTCGGGCTCTTCGAGCCCCGTCACCGACACGAAGGTCGCGAAGCTCATGGGCTCTCGGCCCAACTGGGAGATGGCGAAGGCCAGCTTGGGCGTGAGCGTGAGGTCCGCCACGGCGTCCATCAGACCCGCGCGGGCAGCCCACTTCCACTCCGACTCGTCCTCGAATTTCTCCACGAGGCTGTCGAGAGTCTGCATCTGGCGGTAGACCTCCCACACCAGCACGCGGTGGTCCAACTTGAATTGAAGATCCTGGCCAAGCGATCCACCCAGCGCGCCTTCGTTCCAGGTCATGTTCAGGACCGGATGCTCGACGGCATGAAGGAGGATGCTTCCAAACAGTTCGCGGAGTCGCTCGTCCCGCTGGGCTTCCGTCAACAGGCCCCACTGCACCACGCGATCCCCGACCCGGGCGCCGTCTTCGGCCAGCAGATCCTTCAGCGCGTTGTAGTCCAGCACGCCGAGGCGAATGAGGTAGTTGCCGAACTGCTCGCCCACGGCGTCGCTGCGCAGGTAGCAGAGGTCGCCGTCCTTGAGGTAGAAACGCCGCGTGCCGTCGTTCTGCTCCAGCACGAGTTCGCCTTCGGCCCGCGTCTGGTGAAGAAAGCCCAGCATGGCGGCAAGGTCGGGCCGGCTTTGGGTCGGTGGCACGCGAAACGCTCCGGAAGATGGCTTCAGAAGCTTGGCATTTTCCGGGTCGCTCTGCCAGCACTCTCCTGCTTTCCCCGTCCCTTCCCTGACCCGGCTTGTGACATGGACGACCCGATTGGCAGGGACTATGCTTGGGAACACTTTCCGGAACCCGGGGGGTCCTTCATGTTCGACAAGTTGGGAAAATTCGAGATCAAACGACTCCTGGGCCACGGGGCCATGGGCGAAGTCTATTTGGGGGAGGATCCCTCCATCGGCCGCGAGGTCGCCATCAAGACCATCCTCGCCGCCACGGCGGGCGGGGACGAGGCCAAGGCCCGCTTCGCCCGGGAGGCGAAGGCCGCCGGCGTGCTGAACCACCCGAACCTCGTGACGATTTACGAGTTCGGCGAAGACCAGGGCGTCCTCTACATCGCCATGGAGTTCGTGAAGGGCCATGATTTGGAGGAACTGCTCCGGGACCAATCCCTCAGCCGTTCCGAACTGCTGGAGGTGCTGGCCCAGGTCTGCGACGGCCTTGATTTCGCGCACCACAACCACATCGTCCACCGGGACATCAAGCCCTCCAATGTGCGCGTCATCCGCGATGGCCGCCGTCTCGCGGCCAAGGTGATGGACTTCGGCGTGGCGCGAGTCGGCAACTCCGACATGACCGCCACGGGCATGGTGATGGGCACCGTGAGCTACATGGCGCCGGAGTACATCCGCAGCGGCAAGCCCGATCCGAGAAGCGACCTCTTCGCCGTCGGCGTGATGCTCTACGAGGCCCTCTCGGGGCGCAAGCCCTTCGCGGGGGACACGACCCCCACCATTCTCTACAAGATCGTGAACGAGCCGCCCGAGCCCCTCGACACCGAGGCGCTCCAAGGCATCAGCCCCGCCACCCGCGCCGTGCTGGAGCGGGCGCTGGTGAAGGATCCGGATCAGCGCTATCAGACCGCCGCCGACTTCGCGAAGGCCCTGCGTTCGGCGAAAGACCCCACCTGGACTGGCGCGACGGAAGAAGGCACCACCCTGCTCGCCAGCGGCGCGGCCGTGCCGCCCTCGCCCGCCTTCACGCCCACTTCCGCGCCGACCCTCACCACCCCGGCCCAGGGCAGTGGGCCCCTTACGGCGGGCGTGCCCCAACCCACCCTCGTTTCCCAGCCTGTCCAGCCCGTACCCACCCCGCGTCCGGCCAGCGGCTCCAAGGCCGGTCTCTTCATCGGGCTGGCCGCCGTGCTGCTGATCATGGTGGGTGGCGCGGGGGCGGGGGCCTGGTGGTGGATGCACCGCACGCCGGAAAATTCCCAAACCGCCCAGATGCAGAACGCCTCAGGTGTGGCCCCGGTGCAACAGACCAATCCCATCAAGGGTGCTCGAACCGGGGCCCCGGGGCGGTCCCAGGACAACTTCCACGGGCAGTCGGCGATCCCGGTCTCCAAGGATGCCGAGAACGCCCACCAAGCGATGCCCGCAACGCAGGTTCCCGTCCCCAAGCCCGCGACCCAGACTCCCAAGCTCACGCCTGCGGAGCAGCGCAAGCAGGATCAGGATCACAGCGCCGACGCGAATCGCTACACGCAGGACAAACTCGAGAACATGGAAATGCCCCAGCGGCTCAACGTGGGCAACCTCACCTTGAGCGATGGGATCCAGCTCGCCGACAAGGATCCGAACAAGGCGATCGCCATCTTCCAGAACGCGATCCGCGCCAATCCGACCAATCCCAACGCCTACGCTTGGCTGGCCAATGTCTACTACGACCAGCACCGCTATGGAGAATTCAACCAGACGATCCGCCAGGCCGAAGGCCGCGGCATCAGCCGGGAGCGCATGGCCTCCATGAATGGTCGCTTTGGGATGAACCTCAAGAACGCCTACTTCAACAACCGTCTCAACTGATGGCGGGAGCGGCTTCCCGGGCCCGGCTTCAGGACGCGCTGGGCCACTCCTTCCGTGATCCTTCGCTCCTCGACGAGGCCTTGACCCATGCCTCGGCCGGAGGGCGCGACAACCAGCGCCTGGAATTTCTCGGCGACGCGCTGCTCAACGCCACCGTCGCCGCGCTCATTCACCGGCTTCGCCCCGATTGGGAAGAAGGGGCCATGTCGAAGCTGCGAACGCTGCTGGTGCGCACGGAGACGCTCGCCGCCTGGGCCAACGATCTTGGGCTTGAGCTCACCCAGTCCCTGGGCCGGACCCAGGCCCGCATGGGCGCGAAGCCCAGGGCCGATGCCCTGGAGGCGCTCCTGGGCGCGGTGTTCCTGGATAGCGGCGCCGAAGGCTTCCTCGCCGTGTCGCGACTCGTGGAGACGCGCTTCAGCCTCGCGGTCCGCGAGGCCCACGAGGGGCTCTGGGCCGCGGCGGATCCCAAGACCACCCTCCAGGAGCGGGCCGCGAGCCTCGGCCTCCCCATGCCGGTCTACACGCTTCTCTCCCAGTCGGGACCGGACCACGCGCCACGGTTCACAGTGCGGGCCTCGGTGGGTGCGGAGGTCGCCCTCGCCGAAGGTGGGTCCCGCAAAGGGGCCGAAGCCGAAGCGGCCCGGCTCCTCCTCCCCAAGCTTTCACCCGTCCAAACCCCGCGCGGAATGTGACAGTTGCATTACACTCGCTAGGTCGGACAGGACGCCCGTGAAGCTTTTCCCCACGCTCAACATTCGCCAAGGCCGGGTGATCCCCACGGCCGGGGGCCTGCCCGGCGAGGGCCTCGATCCCATCGAAGTGGCCGAGCGCCTGCTGGACAACGGCGCCCAGTGCCTCGCCCTCGTGGATGTGGACGCGGCCCATGGCGTGGGCCACAACCGCGAGATTCTTGGTCGCATCCTCACGCGCTGCGCTTCGAAGGGGAGGCGGCCGTGCATCCAGGTGGCGGGCGGCATCCGCGCCTCGGATCAGGCTCAGTTCTTCCTCGACCACGGCGCGACCTGGCTCGTGGTGGGCACGATCCTCCACAAGGCGCCTTCTGTCGTCGAAAACCTGCTCTGCCGCTTCCAGGCCCATCTCACCGCCGCCATTGATGCGCGGGGCGGCAAGGTGCATCGCTCCGGGTGGGTGACCACCGCGGGCATGGATGCGACGGCCCTCGCCGAACGCGCGAAGAGCTACGGCTTCCGGCGTCTGCTCTTCGTGGACATCCCCGAGGAGGACGGCGCGGATCCGGATTTCGAAACAGCGCGCCGCCTGGCCACCACGGCCAAGCTGCCCCTGCTCATGGGCGGAAGCCTGACCCGGCCCTCCCACCTCCAGACTGCCCAGGCGCGCGGTGACCTGCACGGCGCCATTGTGGACGCGCTGCTGCTGGTGGAAGATCCCGCCCTGATGGAGCTCATCCATCCCGCTTCCTGCGCGTAGGACCCGCCTTGCTCGGGACCGCGTACTTCCTCCAGACCGAATGGACCGAGGCGGAGCGCATCCACTTCCCCACGCTGGCGCTCATCCGCTCCCAATTGCCGAGCCAGGCTCAGATGGAGCATCTGGAGGGGCTGGCGCGGAACCTCACCTCCCCGCGCCTGCTCGCGCTCATGTGCCGCACGCCCCACTGGCTCTGCCAGATGCCCGTGCTCCAGGCCCTCGCCCAGAACGAGGCCACCCCCGAAGCGCTGCGACGCGACCTGGACCTGGTGGTGAGCCTCATCGCGATGACCCGGGAGTTGGATTCGGCCCCCGCCGCTGAAAAGACTGAACGCGCCGAGGCGGTGAAGGCGACCTACGCTCAACTCCCACCCCACCTCAAGCCCATCGCCAAGGCCCTGGCCAAACAGCTCGCCAAGCCCATCGGTGGCTCAGGCACGACCCAGGAACTGCCCGCGTTGCCGTCGGACGATCAGGACTGGGACGCGCTGCTCGCCATCCCACCCGCACCGAAGGAGGCCCTTCCCGCGCCCACGGCGAGCCCCGCCGAGATGGCCGAGCGGGCCCGTGCCACCACGAGCAGCGACGAGCTCACCGATCTGCTGCTGGAAGGCGATCCCACCGTGTGCTCCGCGGCGCTTCAAAACCCGCTGGCCACCGAAAGCCTGCTGGCCCTCGTGCTGCCCTACAGCGCCCACGCGGCCTTCTTCGAAGAGGTCTACCACGAGGCCCGCTGGTACTTCCGGGACGCGCTGCGGGTGGCGATGCTGGATGCGCCCTCCTGCCCCGGCCCGCTCTCCCTGAAACTCGCCCGCAGTTTCGCGCTCATTCAGGCCCTCGCCGCCGCGCCCAAGGAAGACGCTGGGCTCCGGCGCATCGCGAGCCTCTTCACCCAGCTGGAGGAGAGCGAGTTCCAGTATGTGACCTACTGGTGCAAGCGGCAGGCGCCCCAACTGCTCCGGGTCGTGAAGTACTTCTACGACCGGCTCCAGCGGCGTCAGTCCAGCCTCCAGGGCGCGCTGCCTCCCCGGGCCGCGGAAGGCCGCTGGGCTTCGCTGGAAGAGCGCGTTTTCGCCGCCACCCAGGCCACCGCCGCGGATCAGCTCGCTCAGGCGTTGATGGACCCTGACCCCCAGGTGGTTCGCCTCGCCCTTGAGAACCCGGCGCTCACGCCCAAGCTGCTGGCCACCACCATCCCGAGCCTGTCCCGGGAGAGCGCGGAAGCTGTCGCCGCGCACCGCGCCTGGGGTGAAGAGCCCGCCATCCTGGAAGCGCTGCTCCTCAATGGGCAGGTCGGCGAGGCCACCGCGCTCCGCGCGCTGGAGCGGGTCACTGGCTTCCGCCCACTCCTCGACCTGCTCCGCAACACCCGCATGCCCCACCTGGAAGTGAAGCGCCGCGCCCAGCTCGCGTTGAAGGCGCTCTACGACGGCATGGACGAAGAGGCCCGCGTCCAGGCCCTACGGGCCTCGGGCGGTGAGGTGTGGCGTCACTTGCCGGAGCTGCTCCAGGACGACGCCACCCTGCGCCGCCTCGTCTCGGACCGCCAGTTGGACCCGAGCCTCCTGCTCCGTCTCGCCCGCAACAAGCTCACGCCCCGGTCGGTGCTGGAGCAGATCGCCGGACATCCGGTGCTCCTCGCCCACTCCGCCGTGATGAGCGAGCTGCTGCTCAACCCCAAGACCCCGCGGGAAGCGGCGTCGCGGGTCTGGGGCCTCCTCTCCGAAAGCGAGCAGCAGGCCCTGCTCCGGAGCCCCCACCTGCCCGCGACCCTGCGGTCCCTCGCCTTTTAAGCCCCATCTAAGCCAAAGCAGCCGCCCCCCCGTATCATGGGCGGATGGGAGCGGGAATGCAGAGAAGGATGATCCTGGCGGTGCCAACCCTGGCGCTCGGCGTGGCCCTCCTCACTCCGGCCTGTCGTCCCAAAGCCGCCGGTCCCGCCTGGATCCAGGCCTCGCCTTCCGGCAGCCAGATGGCCGTGAGCGGCCGCCTGGGCTGGCTCACCCGCGATCCCCACTTCCGCGCCTTCCTCGAAAAAAGCCCCGAGGCCGCCCAGGCGCTGGACATCTTCCTGCAACGGGCCCGCATCAACCCCGCCACAGATCCGGGGCGGCTCACCCTGCACCTGCTTTCCGCGCCCCAGGAGGGCAAGTTCACCAAGGGCTTCCTTCTCGCCCTCGATCAATTCCAGGACCCCAAGGGCCTGCAGATGGCCCTCGCCTCCAGCTTCCCGCCGGAGGGCACGCTCCACTGGAACGGCGTGGATTGCCCCCTGCATGTGATCCTGGATGTGGATTCGCCAAGCTTCAAGGCGCACTTGCGCGCCCTCGCGGATCCCAGCGGGCGCATCTGGATCGGGGATTTGGAGACCCTCACCCAGGTCGCCAACGGCGCCTTTGGCCCGAGCCCGGAACTGGCGCGGGCCGCGTCCTGGATCACCCCGGCGGCGACGCTCCAGGGCTTCCTCCGCCCCGAACCCTTGATGAAGACCTTCAAGGATTCCGGCGGCGAAGACCTGCCCCTGGATCTGCCGAAGGGCATCGCCTACCTGGTCTGGTCCGTCACGCCCCCCGAAGGGGAGGGCGCGCCTTACCAGTTCGAGGTGTCTCTCTCGGGCCAGGAGTCCGGCATTTCCCAGGCCACGCCCTGGCTCCAACGCCTCGCCGCCATCGCGGGTACCGTCCAGAGCGGACAGGCCCCGCCGCCGGAGATCCAGAGCGGCAAGGACTGGGTTTCGCTGCGCATGCGCCTCACGGGGGCCCAGGCGGAGCAGGTGCTTAGCAAACTCGGCCAGTCCTTCGTCTCGATTCCCGGCCACGGCGGCCCGAAGGCATGAGCGCCCTGGCCTTGGCTGAAGGGGCCCTTCCAAGCCCGGATCAAAGCCCCGAATTCTGGATGGCCCAGCTCAAGGCCGGTCACGAGGAGGCTCTCGCTCACCTTATGGCCCGCTTCGAGCGGCCGGTGCTCGCCTTCCTCCACCGTCGCCTGCGGGAAGACTCCGGGGTGGTCCAGGAGCTGGCCCAGGAGGTTTTCCTCAAATGCCTCCAGCATTGCCAGCGTTTTGACGAGGGGCGACCGGTCGCCGCGTGGCTTTTTACCTTGGCGGCTAATGCGGCGACCGACCATCTGCGTAAAAGAGGACGGGAGCTGCCAACTCCCGAGGCCTTTGACGCACCCGACCCGCACCAACCCTCCCCCTGGGAGCCGGTGGACCAGGGCCGCAGGCTCGAGGCCTTGAAAGAGGCCCTTCAGGGCCTCACGCCCCGGCAACGCGCCATGGTCCTGGCCTACTACATCCAGGACCGGCCGGTGAAGGACATCGCCCAGGAACTGGGCTGCGCCGAAGGCACCGTCAAGGCCACCCTCTTCCAAAGCCTCAGCAAACTCCGCAAGACCCTAGGACCCAAGCCATGACCCCCTCTCACCAGATCCTTGATGACGCCCGCGCCCTTGAGCTGCTGGAGCATCCGGAGCTCTGGCCGGAGGATCCGGCCAGCCAGGCCGAATTGGCGGAACTCCTCGAGCTGCACCTGGCCCTCGGGGCCCATGGGGCGGCCCTCGCGCCCGATCTGGCCCCGCGCCGCTCCTGGGGCGGTGCCTGGCTGCCCGCCGCCGCGGCGGTGCTCCTCATCCTCGGCCCCGCCGGGTACGCCGTCCACCGCATGAACGATCTCCGGGCCCAAGCTTCGGACCGCGCCCGCATTGACCAAGTCGCCCTGAAGCGCGCCCAGGACCGGGCCTGGGGCACCTTCTTCGACCAGGCCGCGGGGCTCGTCAAGGAGTTCCAGAAGGCCCCGCCCAGTTGCACCCGGGGCGAGGAGGACCGTCGTCTGGAGCGGGAAACCGCCGTGGCGCTGCTCGAAGCCAGCCACCAGCTCGCAGCCCAGGGCGGTCCCATCTCCGGCGCCGAAAGCACCCGCACGGACCTCCACGCCTGGCTCTCCGAAATCGCGCTGGAGGACGGCTGCCTGTCCCCTGAGCGGGACAAGGAGCTGCGCCAGTACGCCATGGCCAAGGATCTCGGCGGAGAAGCTGAACGCATGAGCCTCGCGCTCCAGGGCTCCCAGCCATGATGCAGGCGCTGCTGCTCGTCCCCGCGCTGGTGGCGGGGGCCTTTCCGCCCGAACCGCCCCTGCCTCCGCCCGCGGATGGGGCCGACGCGCTCTTCCAGAAGGCCCGGGATCTCCGTTACGCCCAAGCCTGGTTCGAGGCCGCAGCCACCTACCGCGCGCTTCTCGCCAACTACCCCCACTCCACCCGCTGTCCCGAGGCCGCCTTCTGGCTCGCCGCCACCCTGGAGCAGGACCAGCGCTGGGACGAGGCAGCGAGCGCCTACACTCAGTTCCTCCTCCGTTACCCCGATCAGCGGCTCCTCGCCCGGGAAGCCAAGCTGAACCGCATCCGCTGCTGGGGCATCCGCCAATGGGATGTGCCCGGAGCCGCCAGCGGCCTCGTCCAGGCCCTCAGTGAAGATCGGGACGAGGTCCGCGTCGCCGCGGCCCTTCAACTCTCCAAGCGGAAGGACCCCCGCGCGATCCCGGTGCTCCAACAGGGGCTCCGTTCCCCGGTGAGCGCCGAAGCCTGCCGCCAGGCCCTCCTCGCCATGGGCGCCAAGCCGGAACTTCCCGAATCCGCGCCGCGCTTCATCGTCGTGCGCATCCAGGAGAAGAAGGAGAAGCCCCAGGACACGGTGACGGTGCGCGTCTCCGCCGCCTTCGCCGCGGGCGTTACCAACTACCTCAGCGACACCCAACTCCGGGAGGCCCGCGCCAAGGGCATTGATGTGAGCCGCCTCTTGGCCGAGGCCCTGTCCGCCCCCAAGGGCACCGAACTGTTCAGCCTGGACGACCCCCAGACCCGCGTCACCGTGACGGTGGAATAGCCCGGGCCCGTTAAGCTGGAGGGCTGATGCAGCCCCTCCGCCGCTTCTTCCAGGACCACATGCGCCCCTACCTGGGCGGCGCCTTGGGCGGCGCGTTGCTCATCAGCCTCGCCAGCGCCATGGACGGCGCGTTGCTGCTTCTGCTCAAGCTCATGTTCAACGAGCAGCTCGGCATGGGCGCCGCGTCGGGCGCGACGGGCGTCAAGAGCCTGGAAGCGCGGCTCCTCGCCCACCTGCCTTCGCCGGAGGCGCTTCGGGAAAGCCTCTACTTCATCCCGGTGCTGATCGTCCTCGTCTTCATCCTCCGGTCCATCCTCAACTACACCGGCAACATCTCCGTCGCCCGCAGCGGCCTCCGCTCCGTGCGAGACATGCGTTCCCACCTTTTCGACCACCTGTTGAAGCTGGACCCGTCCTACTTCCAGAAGCACCCCGTCGGCGAGCTCATGAACCGGGTGCTGGGCGATGTGGGCATGATCCAGCAGATGGCCTCCACCCAAGTCGCCGAGGTGCTGCGCCAGACCACCACGGCGGTCGTGATGGCCTGCATCATCATCAAGACCGATTGGCGGCTGGCCTTGGTCCTCCTCTGCATCCTGCCCTTGGTGGCCGGACCCGTGCGCGGCATCGCCAAGGCCATCCGCAAGGTGGCCCACAAAAGCCTCAAGAGCGCCGACGGCCTGCTCCAGCGCCTCAAGGAAGTCCTGTCCAACATGCGGGTCGTGAAGGCCTTCGCACGGGAGGACTACGAAAGCGGGCGCTTCGCCGAGAAGAACCAGGAGCTCTATCGCCTCAACATGAAGGTGGTACGGACGCAAGCGCTGTCGAGCCCGCTCATGGAGATCATCGGCGGGCTCCTCCTCGCGGGCCTCGTCACCTACGGCGCCCTCCAGGTCCGCCACGGCCATGCCACCGGCGGCGATTTCCTCACCTTCCTGCTGGCAGTCTACGCCCTCTACGCGCCCATCCGGATCCTCACCCGCATCTTCTCCAATCTCCAAAGCGGCACCGTCGCGCTGGAGCGCATCTTCACGCTGCTGGACGAGCAGCCGACCTTGGGCGCGCCCGCGAACCCCGTGGCAATGCCCGAACGCCCTTCCGTCCTCGCCTTCGAGGAGGTCCGCTTCGCTTACGACGAAAAGCACCAGGTCCTCCGCGGCATCAGCCTCACGGTGAGGCGCGGCGAAACCGTGGCGCTCGTGGGCAGTTCCGGCGGTGGCAAGACGACGATGGCGAATCTCGTGCCGCGCTTCTTCGATCCCACGGAAGGGCGCGTCACCCTGGACGGGACGGACCTGAGAGCCTTCGATCCCCGGGAGCTTCGCAAGCGCATCGGCGTCGTCACCCAGGAGACCCTGCTCTTCATGGACACGGTTCACGACAATATCGCCTACGGTCATGAGGCCGATCGCGACGCCGTCATCGCCGCGGCAAAGCGGGCCCACGCCCATGACTTCATTACCGCGTTGCCCAAGGGCTACGACACGCCCCTCGCCGAGACCGGTTCCAGCCTCAGCGGCGGCCAGCGCCAGCGTCTCGCCATCGCCCGCGCCCTGCTCCAGGACCCGCCCATCCTCGTGCTGGACGAGGCCACGAGCGCCCTCGACACCGAAAGCGAGCGGGCCGTGCAGGCGGCTCTGGAAGAGCTGATGAAAGACCGCACGACGATCGTCATCGCCCACCGCCTCTCCACCATCCAGCGCGCCACCCGCATCTGCGCTTTGAAGCACGGCCTCGTGGTCGAGCAGGGCACCCATGACGAGCTACTGGCGGCGAACGGCGAGTATGCGCGGCTCCACGCCCTCCAGTTCCGCGAAGCATGAAGCGGACGGATTTCAGCTTTGATCTGCCGCCGGAACTCATCGCGCAGCATCCAACGGAGCATCGCGACGGCGCGCGGCTGCTTGTCGTGGATCGCGCGTCGCAGGCCTGGTCCCACCAGAGCATTCGGGATCTGCCGGATCTGATCGCCCCGGGCACGCTCATCGTGCCCAACGATGTGAAGGTGCGCCACGCGCGGCTCTTCCTGCGCCGCGCCGGGGGCGGCAGAGGTGAGGCGCTGCTGCTCCGCGCCCTTGGACCGGGCCGCTTTGAAGCGATGGTCCGCCCCGGCGCGCGGCTGAAACCCGGTGCGGAGGCCGAAGTCGTGGACCCCGAGCGTAGCGCGGCCCTCGCGCGACTCCGGGTGATCGAGACGCGGGACGAAGGCCTGCGCGAAGTGGAGGTGGCCTCCGATCACCCCCTTGATTGGGACGAGGTGGATCGCATCGGCCGCCTCCCGCTCCCGCCCTACATTGACCACCTCAGCGGCGAGGAGGACGAGGCCCGCTACCAGACGGTCTACGCGACCACCGGCGAGGCGGTGGCCGCGCCCACGGCCGGCCTGCACTTCACCCCGGAACTGATCAATCGTTTGATCTCAAATCAATGCACCTGGAGCCCGGTCCGGCTCCATGTGGGGCTCGGCACCTTCCGCCCCATGAGCGCGGAGCAGCTCGAAGACCACCCCATGCACGAGGAACGCTGGGAAATCCCCGAGGCCACCGCCGCGCTCCTCGAACCCGCGCTGAAAGCCCGGACTCGCCCCCTCCTTGCCGTGGGCACCACCTCCCTTCGGACCCTGGAGGCCGCCTGGGACGGCGCAACGCTCGCGCGGGCCGGGAGCACGCGGATCTTCATCAAGCCCGGATACGAGCTGCGCACCGCGACCCAGCTCCTCACCAACTTCCACCTGCCCGAAAGCACCCTCTTCGTCCTCGTCTGCGCCTGGCTCGGCACCGACTTCGCGAAAGCCTGCTACGAAGAGGCAGTGAATGAACGCTACCGCTTCTTCAGCTACGGCGACGCGATGCTGATTCGGTAGGCCTTACAGGTATTCCACGAACTGGTGGATCACCGGGATGCGATGCCGTTTGCCCTTGGTGGCCTGGAGGATGCTCGCCACGCTCATGCCCAGGCACCAGAGCAGCCACACGGGCAGCGCGAAGCGCAATGACACGGTGCCGAAGAGGGGGAAGAAGCCCAGGATGATGAGCGCCAGCGCGACGACGCATTCCACGAAGGCGAGCAGCACGCCTTGGCGCGCGTGCCAGAGCAGCTCGGCGTCCTCCCGGTTCCGCAAATAGGGCGCGAAGGCCCAGGGTCCCGCGTAGCACAGGATCAGATCGCGCAAGCGCTCGCCTTGGTACAGGGGCGTCGGGGCATCCAGGGGCACGGCATTCTCCCTCCCCGCGATTATGTCAGGCTCTAAGCGCGAGCAGCACCGCCAGCATCACCATGAAGGCCGCGAAGACGCCTTGAAGGGCGCGGCCTCGCATAGCCGTGGCAAAGCGGGCACCCAGTAGCCCCCCCACGGCGAAGCCACAGCCCCCAAAGAGGAGCAGCATCCACGGCAGGCCATGACCCCCCGCATAGACGATCACGCCTGGAAGGCCGATGGGGGGCAGCATGAGGGCAAGGCTCGTCACCTGGGCTTCGTGCTGGGGCAGTCCCATCCAAAGGGCCAACAACGGGATGATGATGGCGCCCCCGCCAATGCCGAGCAGACCTGACATGAGCCCACCGAGCGCGCCGATGACGAGCCCAAAGCCGATAAGCGCTCGCGTGGAAGGCTCAAGCCGGGACTCCGGCTGGGTGGATGTTCGGGCGGCCACCCCATAGCGCAGCGCCATCAAGAGGAGGAACCCGATAAAGGTCCAGCGCAGGGGACGACTGGGAATCGCGTTGGCCAGGAGTGAACCCGCCGTCACTCCCACCAGGAACCCGATAAGGAGATAGCCGACGAGTTTCCAGCGGATGAGATGTCCGGCCTTGCGGTAGTGCAACACGGCCGGGAGACCAATGGGTGCCAGCATGGTGGCGAGTGAAATGCCTTGCGCCTGGTGCTGATCTAACCCCAAGAGCGCGCCCAACACCGGCACGAGGATGATGCCACCGCCGATGCCGAACATCCCCGAGAGCGTGCCCGCCGCCGCGCCTGCCAACGCCGTGCCCAGCCAAAGCATCCCAATCGCCATGGGATCAGCGTGACGGATGCCGAGCGAAGAAGTCCAGGATCAGACCCGTGGCATCCAAGTCCGGCGCGGGATGATCCGCCGTCGGCGACCAGGGACGGCCTCCGGGCCATGCATGGCCTTGGCCCGTTACGGTCCAGAGTCCCACTTCGAGCCACTCTTCCCCCCGCGCCGAATCCAAGTGATGCGGCCCCTGGGTGGTGCGCTGGATCTTCGGCGTGCAGCCCATCTTCGTCGCCCAGGCGAAGGCGGTTTCCGGCGCGGATCGGTGGACCACCTTCCGACCCTTCGTCCCCATGCCCCCGTTGTAGGGAATGTGCTGATCCTCGGTGCCGTGGAAGATGAGTGTGGGCAGGGGACGGACGGGTTCCGGCCCCGCGTCATCCCAGGCCCCCGCCACCACGGCGAGGGACGCGAAGAGATCCGCCGCCTCCAGGCCCAGGCGATAGGCCATGCGCCCACCGTTGCTGAGGCCCGCGAGGTGGATGCGGTTCCGGTCCACCGGCATGGCGGCGCCCACTTCGGCGATCAGCGCCCGCAGGAAGCCCACATCATCCGCATCGGGAAAGGCGGGGCACCCCCGGCCAGGCCCTGCGTTCCAGGCTGCGCCCACAGCAGGGTCTTCGCTGCCGGGCTCACCGAGCGCCGCAGGGTAGAGCACGAGGCCCGGCGCCTTCGCCGTGAATCCGGTGATCCGGGCCATAAGCCGCGGGGTGCCGCCGGTGCCATGGAGGAGGACGAAGAGCGGCGCGCCCGGTCCTCCGGCCCCTTGCAGCAACGCCCGCCGTCGTTGCCCCTGCCACTCCAGTTCCAGCCATCGTTCGGTCACACCCCAAAGCTTATGGTCCAATGACCTCATGCAGGTGGCCTGTTCGAACGATCTCATTCTCGATAGTCGGCGGGCGGCCTGGCTGCCCAAGACGGGCACCCTCGTCCTGGCTGATCTCTTCCTGGGCCTGGGCGCGGCGCGGCGCCGCAAGCCGGACCTCTATCCCAGTACCCATCAGGAACTGTGGGAGCGGCTCCTTTCCCTGCTGGATGATCTCAAGCCCGCCGAGGTCGCCCTGCTGGGCGATATCAAGCCAGCGCAAGGGATGGTGGAAGGCGAAGAGCGCGAGGAACTGCGCCAGCTCTTCAAGAAACTCGGTTCAGGCGGGCGCAAGGTCATCCAGGTGGTCGGCCATCCGGATCGCGCCCAGGGCCCGGCGCTGAAGGATACGGGCGTCACGCCGGTGGAGCAGCACCGTGTGGGCGCGTTCACGCTCATGCACCGCCGCCGTATCTTCGTCTACCCGCGCCAGGAGCCCGGGGTGCTCTGGATCAACGGCGGCGTCCATCCCCTCTTCGCCGTGCCCAGCCAGGACCCCCAAGGCCAGGCCGACTGGATGCGCGTGCCGGCCTTCCTCGCCACGGGCTACGCGCTGATCCTGCCGCCCTTCGTGCCCTGGGCTCAGGGCTTCGAAGTCATGCAGCCCGAGCGCCTGCCCAAGCAGGCCAAGGCCTGGAGCCTGCTCGCCGAGCGGCTCACGCCCTTGGATCTGCCGAACCTGCCTCCACCGCCCCAGCATCTGGCGGCGCTGGTGCGCGTGCCGAAGCGCGCAGGCACGAAGGAAGAGTGACTGGGAACCCCTATTTCGCTTCAGTCTCCCTGTCCAAGACTTCGATGGCTGAACTACCCCAGCGAACAGCGTACTGGTTCGCGAACTCCTCGGTCTGCTTCTGATTCGCTTTGCTCCAGCGCCGATTGTACCAATCGAGGTGATGAGCGAATTCATGGAGAAGAAGGTGTTGGATATAAAAATCCCGCAGCCGCTCCTCCGGAAATCTCGCATACCAACACCCGCCGGATAGAAATATCTCGGCACCGAATTTCGAATAGGCACGGACCACCTTCTGCTGTGGCTTCTGAGCTCCTAGAGACAGCAGATGATCTTTTCGCCACGGGTACAAAATGATCACCCTGACCCGGCTGCCGCAAATAAATTCAGCGAGTGGTGAGCTCGAATCAGAGGATTCCGAACGATGGTCCCGCCTCAACCAGATATGGGTCAGATCCATAACTCTGTCTGGGGAGAATTCTTTCAGGACTTGCAGGGCTTCATGGGCAGTGAGCGGAAAGAAGAAGTCTCTCGAAGGGTTCTCTTCGACAAGAACTGGCCGCACTTCGTTCTCCCCCGGAAGCTGCAACGAATGAAGCCTCCGGAAGATGTTGTCCGTCATCCTCCGACGTGTCCTACCACCGTGAAGATCGCCAAATGTGCGGCTCTTCTTCCAGGGAGCACGCATGGGATTCACTCGTCAGTCAAGAAGTAGCTACTTCTTCTTCGCCTTTGCAGCCTTCATGCCGTCCATCGCGCCGCCCTTCACCACCGTGCCGTCATCCAGCTTGAGGTCCCAGCCGATGCGGTCGCCGACCTTGAGGCCGAGGCGCTTGAAGGTGCCTTGGGGGAACTCGATGAAGTGACGGCTGTCCACATGGCCGCCGAAATTCGGATAGTCCGCGTCGCTGCTGTAGACGCGCACGGGGGAAGGCGGGGGCACATCGGGCACCAGCTCCAGGATCTTCCCGTCCTTGTCGGTCCAGGCCACATCCAGGGAGATGAAGCAGTTCTTCATCCAGATGGGATGGGGACCGTCTTCGCCGTAGAGGAAGATCATGCAATGGTCGCTGGCCAGCTCGTGGCGGCCCATGAGGCCTTGGGCCCGCTCCGCTTCCGACACCGCCACTTCGGCGGTGAAGCGATGGCCCTTCACCGACACGGTGCCGTTGCCGCCCGCGAGCAGGGTGGCGGGAAGTAGGAAGACGAGGCTGACGAGGGCGCGGCGCATGCGGGGCTCCAGGCATTGATGATAGTCCATGCCTCGGATGGCGTGGTATTCTGAGGGATGCCCCGAGCGGACCTTCAGGTTCCCTGGGGCCTTTTCGTAGACCTGGACTTCCCTAGAGGTGGCATGGTTCGTCGCGCGGTGGGGCTTCTGCTGGCTTCGGCGATCGGGCTTCGCCTCGCCGCCGCCCAGGATGACCTGTTGCTCAGCCTGCGGGCCGTCCGCGTGGCCCATCCTGTGAACCTGGATGGCCGCATGGACGATCCCGCCTGGGCCAGCGCACCCGCCACGAGCGCCTTCCGGGAGACCTGGCCGGATTACGATTCCGACGCCAAGCAGCCGACAACTGTGAAGGTCCTCTACGACGACCGCTACCTCTACATCGGCGCGCGGCTGGACCTCGCCCCCGGCGGCGGCCCCGTGGTGAAGCGCATCCACCGCCGCGATCAGGACAGCACCTCCGATTGGTTCGGTATTTACCTGGATAGCCTCCACGACCACCGCAGCGGCTACGCCTTCTTCGTCAACGCGGGTGGCGTCCAGCGGGACGCGGCGCTCTACAACGACACGGGCCAGGACTTCTCTTGGGATGGCGTGTGGGAAAGCGCCGTGGAGGTGGACGCGAAGGGCTGGACCTGCGAGGTGAAGATCCCCCTCTCCCTGCTCCGCATCCATCCTGGCCAGCAGGATCAGGTGTGGGGCATCAATTTCAGCCGTTCCGACCAAGGAGCCCTTCGCGAAACCTCCCAGTGGATGGTGCCGCCCCGGGGCGAGAACGCCTTCGTCAGCCGCTTTCCGGATCTCACGGGGCTCGAAGGGCTGAAGCCTTTGCCCCGACGGGAGCTGGTTCCCTACCTGAGCCTCCAGAACAAGTTCGCCACGGCGCAAAGCTACGACGATCGCGGCATGCGCTGGGGCGCGGGCGGAGATGGTCACTTCGGCATTGGCCCCAACGCGCAACTGGATGTGAGCGTGCGTCCCGACTTCGGCCAGGTGGAAGTGGACCAGGCGGTGTTGAACCTCTCCACCGTGGAAACCTGGCTGCCCGAAAAGCGGCCCTTCTTCCTCGACGGCGCGGACATCTTCCGCACCAACGGGCCGACGCTGTTCTACAGCCGCCGCATCGGCGCGGGCGTGAGTGGCTACACGCCCTTGAGTGGCGAGACGATCCTCGATCAACCCAGCGCCCAGGACATTGACGCCGCCGCGAAATACACGGTGAAGACGGAAGATGGCCTCGCCTTCGGCGCCCTGGGCGCGCGCACCGCCGCCGCGGATGCGACCGTGCGCGAGCCTGATGGCGGCGAAAGCCATCCCGAACTCGCCGGGGCCGACACCTTCGGCCTTCTCCGGGCCACGCAGACGCTGGATGATCGCGGCAGTTTCATCGGCATCTTCGCGGGGGCGCGTCAGCCCTCAAACGCTTCTGAGTCCTTCACCCGCCTCACGGCAGCGGATGGAAGCTGGAAAAGCGACGACCGCAGCGCCAAGCTCAGTTTCGCCCTGGATCACAGCGCGACCGGCCTTCCGGGCCAGGAGGAGCAAGGCTGGTACGGTCTGGCTTCAGGGTCCAAAAGCTGGGCGAGCGGCTGGTCTTCATCCGGATCGCTGGAAAACGCCGGGCGGACCTTCGAGGTGGGCGGCCTCGGCTACATGGGTCGCTCCGATTTCCAATCCGCTTCGGCGTCCGTGAACCGCAACTGGGACGCCACCGCGGGGGCCTTCCGCAACTGGGGGTGGGGTGCCTGGGCCACTTACTCCCAAGACCAGGCGGGCGTCGCCTTCGACCGCTCCCTTGGCGTGAACGCCCATACGGATTTCACGAATTTCTGGAGCCTGTGGGGCGGCGCGAACCTCGCGCTGCCTGCCTTCGATGACCGCGAACTGCGCGCCTCCGACGATCCCGTGAAGAAGTACCTTCGGCGTCCGGCGCGGCCCGGCTTCAACCTCGGCATGGACACGGCGGCCAACCGGCCTTGGTATGGCCGCGTGAGCGTATCCCGCGGTTGGAATGAAGGCGGACCGAGCTCGGGCCTGGACTTCTTCCAAAGCGTGAAGCCCGCCCCCGCGCTGGAAGTGCAATTCGAAACGAGCGTCTCCCACGACGCGGGCACGCGTTCCTATCTGGAAACCGTCGGAGACGCGCCCGCGCCCATCGCGGGTCAAGCCCCGGGCACGCCCCTCACGGGCCTGCGCCGCCTCTCGGCCTTCAACCAGACCGTGCGCGTCGCCTACGCCTTCAGCCCCGCGCTCACCGTGCAGGCCTTCAGCCAGTGGATGGAAAACGCCTGGGACTACCGCGACTTGCGCGCCTACCAGGACGACTGGACGCTGGTGCCCGCCACCACGACGGATCCCACCGCCTTCAACGACCGGCTCTGGACCCTGAACCTCATCACCCGTTGGGAGTTCAAGCCCGGCTCCGCCTTCTTTCTCGTCTACACCCACGGCGCCAGCACCGACGCCCTCACCAGCGGCCGCGCGAGCCTGAGCCCCGTCGCCGACCTCTCCGTCCTCGGCCATGTCCCCAGCGACGATGTCGTACAGATGAAGGTGAGTTGGTTATTTCGCTAAGGTGTCTTCTCCGGGAGGACGGTGATGGCAGGCAAGAACACGGACACCTTGATTCAGACCTTGAAGGCCCGCTTCGAGTCCCATCCAAAGCGTCATGCGGGGATCTCTTGGGGAGAGGTGCAGGAGCGGCTTGAAGCCCGCCCCGCCGCGCTCAAGGCCCTGGCGGCCATGGAGGCCAGCGGCGGCGAGCCCGATGTCATTGGCCGGGAGGGCAAGGCGGGTCCCTTCCTGTTTTGCGACTGCGCGCCGGAGAGCCCAACCGGGCGTCGGAGCCTCTGCTACGACGGCGAAGCCCTCGCCGCCCGGAAGGAGAACAGGCCCAAAGGCAGCGCGTGTGAAAGTGCAGCTTCCCTCGGCGTCGAGCTCTTGGACGAAGCTCAGTACCGAGCCCTCCAGGCCCTGGGGGAATTCGACCGGAAGACTTCCAGTTGGCTTCGCACCCCGACCGAAATCCGTGCTTTGGGCGGGGCCATCTTCGGCGACCGGCGCTACAACCAGGTGTTCATCTATCACAACGGCGCCGATTCCTACTACGCCGCGCGGGGTTATCGCGGACTGCTCAAGGTCTGAGGGCCGACGGCTTCACGGGATTGCATCTTCGTCCTCAGCCTTAGAGGACGCGCCCCATCCATGCGGCGACGCGGTCCGCATCGGCTTCGGTGTGGAAGCCGTGGAAGGCGATGCGGAGGTAGCCTTCGCGGGTGGAGGCGTAGAGGCCCTGGCGCATGGCCGATCGAAGGGCGGCTTGGAGCGTTTCCGGATCGCGGCCTTCGTGATGGAAGGCGAGGATGGCGCCGAGGCGGTCCGCCTCCAGCAAAGCTCGGAGCCGCGTCGCTTCCTTGCTCCAAGGCGAGCCTTCCAGCCATTCGAGCAGGCGATGCTGGAGCGCCTTCACATGGGAGGCGATGGCCTCGACTCCCGCGCCGTTGAGCATCCGAAGGCTCTCAGACAGAGCCGCGCAGCCGAGGAGGTTGGGCACGCCCGCTTCCAACCGCTCGCCACTCGCGAGCCAATCCCGCTCAAAGTCGGTGTTGGGGCGGCTGAAGTCCGTGGCGTCTTCGACCGACAGCCACGATCCGCTGGGCACGAGCTGCACGCGGAACGCGGGATCGGTCCACAGGAAGCCCAAACCCTGCGGCGCAAGAAGCCCCTTGTGGCCGCCGGTGGCGAAGGCAGCGATGCCTTCGAGGGACGGCACTGGCACCGTGCCCGCGCCCTGGATGCCATCCACGACGAGCGCGACGCCCTTCGCCGTGCAGCCTTCGGCGAGGCGGCGCAGATCCAGCTTGAGGCCATCCTGGAAGCGCACCCAAGACACGGCGAGCACCCGGGTCGTCGGGCCGAGGGCCGCGAGCAGGGCGGCCTCGGGGTCGGCATCCGCCGTGGGCGGCGCGCTTAGCAACGCGTCTGCGCCTGCGCGGTGACCCTCCCAGAGCGGCACTTCACGGAAGGTGACGCCACGCCTACTTTGGGCTTTCCAGGGCCAGACATTGCTCGGGAATTCGCCCAGGGGCGCGACGACTTCGTCGCCCTCCTTCCAGGGAAAGCCCATGGCGACCCGCTGAAGGCCTTCGGAGGTCGTCGCCACGAGGCTGAGGTCCGACGCGTCTGCCCCGAGCAGCCTCGCCGCCTCGCGCCGCACGGACCCCGGCAGGCCGATGAAGTCCTCCTTCACGGCCACGAGCCAGGGCCGCAGTTCCTTGAAGAGGAAGCTCCGCACCGCGCGCATGGCGGCCCGGGGCATCGGCCCTTCCGCGCAGTGCATCACCCACACCACCTGCGGATCGAAGTGGAAGAGGGCGGGGTTCAGCGGCGCGGGCATGGCGTCATCAACCACTTTTGAACCACGAAGGCACAAAGACCACCAAGGAAGCCCCAAGGCGCGCCGACCCACCAGGCCTGGGCCAGCCGCGAAGCGGCCCCTTCGCGCATCGCGCGAAAGGGGCAGGAGGCGGCAGAGGCCCACTCACGCCAATTAGTGTGTATGGGCCGCTGCCGCCCCCTGCCCGGCCCAGACCGACGATATGCCACAACCTCTTTGTGGACCTTAGTACCCTTCGTGCCTTGGTGGTGAGCATTTGATCCTTCATGAAGGCCTCA
>JAFDVN010000012.1 GCA_018269025.1 Acidobacteriota bacterium
CTCCCCCGCGTCGTAGATGTGGGCGATGTTCGGGTGGTTGAGTTGGCAGGCCAGCTTGGCTTCGGCGAGCAGGCTCCGACGGCGCTGGGTGGTGCCATCGCCCGGTTCCGCGTCCCCAGGCGCGCGCAGCATCTTGATCGCCACTTCGCGTTCGAGCCGCAAGTCCAACGCCCGCCACACGGCGCCCATCGCCCCTTCGCCGAGAAGCGACAGAAGGCGATAGGAGCCGAAGGTGGATTGGGGATCGAGGGACACGAGGGGCCTTGAAGGGACGCCTCAGTATACGATCCAGGACTCCCGGGACGGGGCCTGCCAGCGGCCGGACAACTCGGAGTGGGTGGATCGGAAGAAGGCCGGGGCGGAATCCGCTGGAATGAACCATCGCAGGGCCACCACGGCGGGAAGGCGTCCCCCCTCTGGAGCCATCCCCCGGTCCACTTCGGGGAGGAGGATGCGGCCATCCGCCAGTTCGAGTCCGAGCTGGTCGGGGAAGGTCTGGAGGCGCACCAAGCGTGCCTCGCGCTCCGTCTCCGCCACGCCGATCATGAGCGTGGCGGCCACGGAATGACCCTCTGACTCACGGCGGGGCGAGAGCACGGCGAAGGAGGCCTCCACTTCCACCAACTCCTCGGGATCGCAGGTCTCGGGCGTCTTGCCTTCGGCCCAGAGCGTCTCGCGCACCTGATCCGCCACGCTTTCGGTCGTCTCGGGCTGGAGGAAGACGCCAGGCGCGAGGTACACGCGCATCGCTTCTTGACGGGCGAGAAAGGGACGCCGCGCCTCGAAACGCGCGCGCTCCAGGGCTGGATCGAGGGAAAGCGTCAGCGCCTCCATCAAGCCACCTCGTGCTTCGTGAGGCCTTCCAGCGCCTGCTGGAAGCGGCCCGCGTGGAAGCGCTCCACCTTGGCGAGGGTCTCGAACCAGGCGGCGATGTCGTCGTAGCCTTCCGCGCGGGCTTCCGCGGCGAAGGCGGGGTACATGTCCGTGTATTCGTAGGTCTCGCCCGCGACGGCGGATTCGAGGTTGGCGCGGGTGCTGCCCAGGGGCAGGCCCGTGGCCGGATCGCCCGCCCGGTCCGCGAGCAGCATGAGGTGCTTGAGGGCGTGGCCCGTCTCGCCCTCGGCGGAGTGCTTGAACAGCGCGGCGACTTCTGGAAGGCCTTCCTTCTCGGCGATCTGGCTCATGTAGAGGTAGCGGCGGTTGGCCTGGCTTTCGCCCGCGAAGGCGGCTTTGAGGTTCTGGTGGGTCTGGGACTCGGGGAAGGTCATCGGGGTTCCTGGTGGGGCCATCGGGCCATTCTTCCCTAGAGCCAAGGTCGTGCCGAATCTTCAAATCCATGTAAGACAGGGATTGCACGATTTTCGACATTTCGAAACATGCTCCCAAAACGATTGGCCGTTGCATGTTTCATCGAAATACCGATAATCAAAGGCGGAGGCCCCATGCGCGACACCGCTCTGGATTCCGCCCTCGACACCGCCCTCTCCGGCGCGAAGCTGGTAGAGGAAGCCGCGTCGCTCCTTACCTATGGCGAGGCGCCGGACGCGATGGTGGCCCACGCCTTCGAGCGCCTGGGTGGCCTCGTCCCCTTCGACATGGCGGCCGTGCTGCTGAAGGAGGGCGACCAACTCCGCGTGGCCCACGCGGTGGGCCCCATCACGCCCCCGGGGCTCGTCGGCACCCGCATCGCCGTGAAAGGCAATCTGCGCCTGCAGGCGGCCCTCAAGGCGAAAAGCAGGCCCACCAGCTTCGAGGAGGACGATCCGGGCGAGGACACTTTCCACGGACTCATGGACATGCCCCACGGCCATAGCTGCCTCGTGGCCCCGCTTCGGAGCCAGGGCGAGACTTTCGGCCTGATGACGCTGGATGCCATGGTCTGCCACCAATATCCCGACAGCGTCCTCCACCATGTGGGCATCTTCGCGAGCCTGCTGGCCCTCGCCCTCAAGCAGGCCGAGCATCTCTCCAAGCTGGCGGAGCGGGAGCGCAGCCTGGACGCCGAGGTGAGCTATTTCCGTGAATCCCAGCGCCAGGATTTCCTCAACCTGCCGCTCCGGGCGGAAAGCCCCGAAATGCGCGCCATCGTCGAGCAGGTTCGCCAGGTCGCGCCCACCACGGCGACGGTGCTCATCACGGGCGAGACCGGCACGGGCAAGGAAAAGGTCGCCCAGACCCTCCACCATCTCTCGCCCCGCCGCGACAAGCCATTCATCAAGGTGAACTGCTCGGCGCTGCCCGCCGCGCTCATCGAAAGCGAGCTCTTCGGCCATGTGAAGGGCGCGTTCACGGGCGCGGCGAACGCCCGCAAGGGTCGTTTCGAATTGGCCGATGGCGGCACGCTGTTCCTTGATGAAATCGGTGATCTGCCCATGGAGCTCCAGCCCAAGCTCCTTCGCGTGCTCCAGGAAAAGGAGATTGATCCCCTCGGCGCGGAGAGGCCTCGCAAGGTGGATGTGCGTCTCCTCGCCGCGACCCACATGGATCTTCGCCAGGCCGTGGATGAGGGCCGTTTCCGGGAAGACCTCTACTACCGCTTGTCCGTCTTCCCGATCCATCTCCCACCCCTTCGGGAACGGCCCAAGGACATCGAGGCCCTGGCCCGGCTCTTCCTGGAGCGCATCGCCAAGGAGCACCGTCGCGCCGTTCCCGTGTTGCCCGAGGCCGTCATGGACCGTCTGCGCGCCTACCGCTGGCCCGGCAACGCGCGGGAACTCCAGAATGTGCTGGAGCGGGCCGTGATCCTCTCGCCCGGCCGTGAGTTGCGCTTGCCTCCCGGTGCCCTGCCCGGCCATGCGGATCGCGGCTCCGAGCGCATCCTCACCTGGGAGGATCAGGACCGGGTCTACCTGGAGCGGCTCTTCCGCGCCACGAACGGCAAAGTCTCCGGCGCGGATGGCGCGGCGGCCCGGGCGGGTTTGCCCGCATCCACCCTCCTCAGCCGCGCGGAGAAGCTCGGCCTGCAACCCAAGGACTTCCGGCAGCGCTGATAAGCTGCTCAGAACCCCTTGGGAGCGCGTGATGACAGAGCCCGAAGAGTCAGGTGTGCCTCCGCGCATTGAACTGGACCCGCACCCGGAACCCGAGCCGCGCTTCAATCCCTACCAGCCTCCGATGGCCCCCCGCCTGGAGGCCGCGCCTGAACCCTGGAGCGGCGATCTTCCGCCCGTGCCTTGGGAGGATACAACTTCGCATTCGGGCGCCTTCGACCGCTGGTGGGCGACGGTCAAACTCGCCTTCACGGACCCGATGGGCCTCTGTGACCGGGTGACGGTGACGGAGGGCCTGTTGCCCGCCTGGCTCTTCATGCTCATCGCCGGCATTCCCGCCACGATCCTTACCCAGGTGTTCGGGGAGGTGATTCGGCAGGTGATGGGATCCTTCCTTCGAGCCCAACCTCACGCCAACCCAGGCCTGCAACTCGGGCTCGCCATCGCTGGCCTCCTGGTCGGGATCTTCGTCGGCGGCGCCTTCCTGCACCTCTTCCTCTCCATGTGGGGCGGCACGAAGGAAGGGTTCGGAATGAATCAGACCATCCGCTTCACGGGCTACGCCTACGGTGCCTACTACCTCATCGGATGGATTCCACTCCTGAACATTCCACTCGGAATCCTGTTCTGGGTCTTCTACTCCATGGGCCTCGCCCGGACTCACCGCACGGATACCTGGCGGGGCTTCGCGGCGAGCCTGACACCGGTGCTCGTGGGCTGCGTCT
The DNA here is from genome assembly GCA_018269025.1 of Acidobacteriota bacterium. Classification (GTDB taxonomy): domain Bacteria; phylum Acidobacteriota; class Holophagae; order Holophagales; family Holophagaceae; genus JAFDVN01. Next base: position 3,716 of record JAFDVN010000012.1, read on the forward strand.
GCGTCGGCATCCTCCTGATCACGCGTCTCTGAGGCACTCACCATGGTGGACATCCCGTATCAAAACCCCTACCAGGCCCCTGAAGCTCCGGTGCTTGAACAGCCCACGGACTTCCAGAATCTCCCGCCCCTGCCCTGGGAAGACCGAGACACCTACCCCGGGCTTTGGAAGCGCATCGGGGCGATGTTCTCGCTGCTCTTCTCGAATCCCATGGAGTTGGCGGACCGCATCCCGGTGACGGATGGCCTGGCTCCCGCGTGGCGCTTCAACCTGCTCATGGCCGTGCCCTACTTCGCGTTCATGGGAGCGATATTCGCCTTCATGGGTTCCATCTTCGCGTTTCTCCCGAAAGATCCAAACATGCCGAAGGGCATAATGGCGGGCGTCTTCGGGGGTGAATTCCTGGTGATCGTCATCGTCTTCTGCGTGGGCATCTTCCTTTATGGCGCGATCTTCCACGCCGCACTCTGGATGTGGGGCGGCACGCGGGAAGGGCTCGGGCTCGGCCAGACGGTGCGGACTTGCGGCTATATCTGGGGCTTCGCGAATGTCGGCATGTGGGTGCCCTGCCTCAACGCTGTCGTGATGATCGGCGGCCTCATCCTGCTCGGCATGGGCCTCGCCCGCGTTCATCGCACGGACACCTGGCGCGGCATCTGCGCGGTGCTGACGCCCGTGTTCGCCTGCTGTCTTTGCTACGGCGTCCTGCTCCTCTTCGCCTTCCGCATGCCGGGCATCAGCCACTGAGCCAGGCGAGAACCGCGTCCCTCGCGGCCCCGGCTGTCACGACGCGCTGGATGGCACCCGCCTCCAGCGCGTCCTGTTCGTTCCAATGCTCCAGCGAGGCGAAGAGCCGCGCCGCGCCTTCCGAGCCGAGCAGCTCCGGCAAGCGAACGGTGCCGCCGAAGCCGGTGAGGATGCCGTGCTTCGCGGCGGGGTGGGCCATGCGGAGACCTTCCACGGCCCAGCGTTCCTGGCCGTGCAACGCGAGATCGCAGCCACCGCCCATGGCGACGCCCGAGATCAGCGTCAGGGTCCGCCAGCCCGGCCACAGCAGGCCGCGCATCACCCGCTGGCCGCGCCGGGCGAAGGCATCGGCGGAAGTGGGCGTGAGCGCGGCGACCTCGTGCAGATCCGCGCCCGCGCTGAAGTGGCGGCCCGCACCCTCCATCCAGCCCGAGGCGCTGAGGGCGAGGCGGTGAACGCCCTTGAATCGAAGCTCGGTGAAAAGGTCATCCAACGCGATCAGCGTTTTTGAATGCAGGCGATTCAGGCCATCGCCCGAAGCCAATCCGATCCAGGCCCAGCCAGGACCTTCCAGAAGGTCCAGACTCGTCGCGCCTTCGAACACGCGTGTCATGGCAAATCCGATTCAAGGAAAAACAACCACGCGGAGTTCACGGAGGAGCGGAGGGCAGCGGAGAAGCTCCACTTCATTGAAGTTCCATTCCCTCCGCGCCCTCCGCGTCTCTGCGGTGAATTCCCGTTCTCCATCGCACGCCTCATGACAGCCCCAGCTTGGCGAGGGCCGCGTCCAGCGATTCCACATCCGGGTCCCAGGTGGGCGCTTCTTTCAACTGGTGACGGAACCAGGTGGCTTGGCGCTTCGCGTAGCCTTGGGTTTCGATCACGATGCGGTCCAGGCCTTCGCCATCCATGAGCGCCTCGTAGCCCAGCGGGCGCAACGCGCGCAGATCCGCTTCGTGACCTTCACGGACGAGACGCGCCACTTCTTCGGGCCAACCGGCCTTCATCTGCGCGGCGATGCGGGCCTCCACCCGGGCGCGGCGCGCGTCCCGGGTGGGCGCGACGACCAGCACGCGCCAGCCCTCGGGGATGGGCGCGAGACGGCCTTCCCGCAGGTCCGAAGGCCGTGCACCGCCTGTCGCGAGATGCAGGGCCAGCGCCCGCTGGACGCGAGCCGAATCGTTGGGGTGGAGTTCCTCGCCCCGCGCCGGGTCCACCGCCGCAAGATAGCGATGGAGAACCCCCGGGCCGAGCTTCTCGCCGAGCCGTCGAACTTTGGCGACGGTGGCTTCCGGAACGGAAGGCAGATCCGAGAGCTGGTCCCAAATGCCCCGCAGGTAGAGGCCCGAGCCCGTCACGAGGACGGGGTTCCGCGCCTCCGCCAACCAGCCACGCACGAGCGCGCCGAAGGTGGCCGGGTTGGGCCGCGCAGAGAGCGGTAGCACGCCGTAGCCCCCATGGGACACGCCGCCCTGCTCCGTTTCCGTGGGCTGACCCGTGCCAATGGCGAGTCCCTTGAAGGCCTGGTAGGGATCGCCGTTCACCACCGTGCCGCCGAGGGCCTTCGCCACGGCGACCGCGAGGGCGGATTTGCCAGAGGCGGTGGGGCCGAGGAGGGCGA
>JAFDVN010000130.1 GCA_018269025.1 Acidobacteriota bacterium
AGCCGAGGCCAGAGCGGCGACCTCTTCCAGGTGAGGGCGGCGCAGACCCACGCCAACACCTGCGAAGGGGCTGGGCTTGGGATGTGAAACGACCATCAGGCCCTCAAGACAAAGCATGGGGGGCGCGAGGCCCCCCATCCCGTGAATCAAAACTTACTTGGAGGAGCCGCAGGAGCCCTTGCCGCAGGAGGCGTCTTTCTTTCCCTTGTCGGCGGAGCAGGAGGCCTGCTTCTTGTCCTTGCTATCGGCCTTCTTCTTGTCCTTGGAGCAGGAGGCCTGTTTGGCGTCCTTCTTGTCGGTCTTCTTATCGGAGCTCTTGGCCTTGTCGGAGCCGCAGCCCTTGCTGCCGCCACAACCCTTGTCGCCGCCGCAGCCCTTCTGGAGGAGCGAGGTGTCGGCGGAGGTGCGGACGGTGGTGGTGGAGGGGGTGGCGGCGACGGCGAAGGCGCCGGCGGCGAAGAGGGTGGCGAGGGAGGCGATGCGGCGGTTCATGGGTGAAGCTCCTTGCGGCGTCGGCCGCGATGGGGGCGCAAAGGCCCGCGTGAAAAGGAATTCCCCGGGGGGATGGAGATTAGGGTGCGGCGGGGAAGGAAAATGTGACGGCGATCCTACCCCGCGGCAAGCACCCGGTTTGTCACAGGTTCGTGCCATGATGCGACCCTGGATCCCCGGGAAGGAGCGCGTCATGGCATGGGTCGGATGGGCCTTCGCGGCGTTCCTCGTGATGGGCGTCGCGAACTTCGGCATGAAGGGCGCGGCCCTGAAGGGGTTGAGCCCGGCGGCGGTGCTCCTGGGCGTCGTGATCGGGGAGACGCCTTTCGCGGTTCTGGAGTGGCTGCGCCGGGGCCAACCCGCCTTGCGGGGGGGTGGAATCGGGTGGGCCGTGATCGCCGGGGTGGCCACCGGAATCGCCCTCGTCTTCCTGAACGAGGCCTTCGCCCGGGGTGCCAAGGGGGGGCTCGCGGTGGCGGTCATGAACGCCAACTTCATTTTGGTGGCCCTGGCGGGATGGTTTTTCTTCAAAGAAAGCCTGGATGCGGGCAAGCTCCTGGGTTTGGGCCTCACGCTCGCGGGGCTCTGGCTCCTGGCCCGTTGAAGGGTCTGCCACGATGGGTTCGATGATTCCGAAAGCCGCACCGACATGCTGAATTTCCGCCGCCTCCTCATCGGCCGCCGCCTCGCCAGCGAAGAGCTCCACCACACCAAGATCAGCGTCCCGGTCGGCCTCGCGGTGTTCAGTTCGGACGCGCTCTCCTCCGTCGCCTACGGCACCCAGGCCATCATGGAGGCCATCAGCCTCGCGGGCCCCGCGGCGGGCCTGGGCGGCGCGATGCTGCTCGGCGCGATGACATGGTCCTGGGGCGCGGCGCTTGGCATCACGGCCCTGCTGCTCATGCTGCTCATGAGCTACAGCCAGACCATCCGCGCCTACCCGGGCGGCGGCGGCGCTTATCTGGTCACCAAGGACAACCTCGGCGAGACGGCGGCCCAGGCCGCGGGCGCAAGCCTGCTCATTGACTACATCCTCACCGTCGCTGTGTCCGTGTCGGCGGGCATCAGCGCCATCGTGTCGGCCTTCCCCGGGCTAGAGCAACATCGCGTCGGCCTCGCGCTGCTCTTCATCGGCTTCATCGCGACGATGAACTTGCGGGGCGTGAAGGAAAGCGGCGCGCTCTTCGCGCTGCCCACCTACGGCTTCATCGCCTGCGTGCTCACGGTCATCGGCATCGGGACCTTCCGGGCCCTCACGGGGACGGACGCGGAGCTGATGGCCCACATCGAGCGGACGGTGCCGACCCTTTCCACCACGGGCAAGCTGGCGGGCATCTGGCTCTTCGCCCGGGCCTATTCCGCGGGCTGCACCGCCCTGACCGGCGTGGAGGCGCTCTCGGACGGTGTCGCGGCTTTCAAGGATCCCGCGCCGGTCAACGCCGTGCGGACCATGCGGTTGATGGTCCTGATCCTCGGCACGATGTTCCTGGGCATCACCTTCTTCGCGAATCGCTACGGCCTCACCTACTTCTCGGGCTCGCACGAGACACTGCTTTCGTCGCTGATCCGCACCGTCGTGGGCGGCCACGCGGGGGCGGGCCGCATCTTCTGGCTGGTGGCCCAAGGCTTCACGACGGCGGTGCTCGTGTTAGCCGCGAACACGAGCTATCAGGATTTCCCGCGTCTCGCCGCGTTCATGGCGAAGGATGGGTTCCTACCTCGCCAGTTCACGAGCCAGGGCGACCGCCTCGTGTTCAGCAACGGCATCTTCATCCTCTCTATCGCCGCCGGCGCGCTGGTGGTGGGCTTCGGCGCCCATGAGGATCACCTGTTGGATCTCTACGCCCTCGGCGTGTTCATCGGCTTCACCTTGAGCCAGGCCTCCATGGTCTTCCACTGGCGCTCGGAGAAGGGCTCCCATTGGCAGCTCAAGGCCTTCATCAACGGGCTCGGCGCGGTGACGACCTTTTGCGTGATGTGCGTCATCGTCGCGACGAAGTTCACCCACGGCGTCTGGGTGGTGGTGCTGTTGCTGCCCATGCTCATCATCACCTTCTCCAACATCCACCGGCACTACATCCGCGTGAAGTCCAAGCTCGCCGCGTCCCGGGCGGAGTTCTCCCTGGAGCGGCGCAACCGCGTCGTCGTGCTGGTGAGCGGCATCCACCACGGCGTCATCCAGGCGCTCAACTACGCCAAGCTCATCGCCGAGCACGGACAGGTGGAGGCGCTCACGGTGGACTTCCCGGATCACTACGGCAAGGACAGCGCGGCCTTCGTGAAGCTCCAGGCGGATTGGCCCAACTACTGCGAGGGCATTCCGCTCCGGGCCATCCGCAGCCCCTATCGCAAGGTGGTGGAACCCATCCTCGAAGAGTTGGACCGCATGCGCCGGGCGGAACCGGAATTCATCACGACCGTGATCATTCCCGAATTTGTCACGCGCCACTGGTGGGAGCACCTGCTCCACAACCAGACGGCACTGCGCATCAAGGGCTCCCTGCTCGCCAAACCCAAGACCATCGTCATCTCGGTGCCCTACCACCTGGATCCGATTCCGGAATAGCGTTCCCGGCTACCGGCTACCGGCTACCGGAGGCGGGGTTCGGGTTTGGAGAGGATTTCCTGGCCGGAGAGGTATTCGGCGAGGGTCTGGTGGCGCGGGCTGAGGATCATGCAGAGCAGGCTCAGGGGGAACAGCGCCACCGAGAGGAGATGGAGCAGGCTGAAGACCATGCGGCGTTCCGGTTCGTCCTCCGCCAGCACGAGGTTCCAGCGGCCCATGAGCGGCGACTGCCCTGCGATCACCAACGGCACCATGAGGAAGGCCCAGGACAGCGCCAGGTGGGCGGGCACCACCACCGGCCAGGCCTCGGCGAAGATGCGCGACACCGGAGCCTGGAGCGACAGGCTGAGCGTGAAGGCGAGGGCCAGGTTGAGCGCGGCGAGCAGGCAGGCCTCCCCGGCCTCCACGAGCAGGAGCGGGCCGAAGGAGGCGGTGGAGGGATCGGGCTCCAGGGTCTGAAGGGCCGAGTCCAGGAGGTCCAGCGGATGGAAGGAGTGCTCCACGGGAGGGAGCACCGGGGGGGCTTCGGGCGAGGGCAGGGGCTGCACTCGGCCCAGGGCGGGAGCCTGGATCGCAAGGCTGCGGGGGGGCTCCGGGTCACCCTTGGGATGAAGCAGCCCTGACGCTTGAAAAAGCAGGGGCCTGGGTCGCTCCGCCCGGGTAAAGACGAGGCCGCAAGTGGGGCATTCCATGGCCAGCGGCGAAAGCCGGGTCTGGCAACTGGGGCAGGCGCGCCGTTCCATGAGGGACGGAGAAATCAGCCCAGGAGGGCGATCCAGAGGGCGCGATCGCCCTTGGCCATGCCTTGGATCTTGGTGAGCAGGGCCATGCGGCCCGACCAGGCCGGGTCGTCCGGCGCGAGGGCACGGCCCCGCTCCAGATCCGCTTGGGCCTCCGCCCAGCGGCCTTGGGAGGCGTGATCTTCGGCCAGGCGAAGGCTCAGGCGAAGGGCCTGGGCCCGCAGGGTCGGATCATCGGGGTTCGCGCGGAGCAGGGCGTCCATGACCTTCCCGGCTTGGTCCAGATCCCCTTCCTGCAGGTGCTTGTGGTATTCCTCCGCCGTCGCGCCCACGAGTCCGGCGGTGGGAAGGGCGGCCTTGGCCTGGTCCATGACCTGGGCGGCGGCCCCGTTGGAGGGGTCGCGCTTCACGAGGGTCTGGGCCCGGTAATAGGCGCGCACCGCGTCCCCGTCCCCGAGGGCGCTCTTGGCCTCGGAGAGGATGCTGGAGGGGCTTTCGGCGAGGCTCGGCACCTGGGCGTCCCGCGCGGCTTTGCTGACGGCAGCCTGGTGGGCGGCGGCCACATCGGACGCGAGTCGGGAATCCTGGGCGTGACCTTGGTACCAGATCGTGCCGACGATGATGAGCCCGATGGCGGCGGCGGTTCCGACCCAGAGCTTGGGATCCTTCACCCAGTCCGGGATCTTGGAGGCGTCGAGCGCCTCGGGGACCTTCACCTGCAAGCCCGTGCGAGGCGCGGGCGCGGGCTTGGTGAGGGCGGCGGGGGGCTGGGCGGCCGCGACCGGCTCCGGCGCGGCTTCCGGCTCGGGATCGGGCCGGTCCATTTCGATGCGGATCGGGCCGGAGGAGGTCGTGGTGGCGCTGGGTCGTCCCGGCGCGCCCTGGGCCGCCTGGGCGCGAAGGAGCCCCGCCTTGGCCGAGGGATGCCCCGGAGCCAGTTCCAAGGCCTGCTGAAAAGTGAAGGCCGCTTCCTGAAAGCGCTGCATGCCCATGAGGTGCTCGGCCTGCTTGACCTTCTCATCGGCCGGGGAAGGGGCGGGCGAAGGGGTGGGCGCGGATTGGGGCGCAGCGGCGGAGGCCGCCTGCTCCTGGGCCATTTCCTGGTGGGCGTTGTCCAGGAAGCTTTGGATGTCGCTGCGGTGGGGGGCGAGTTCCAGGGCCTGCTTCCACTTGCCGACGGCCTCTTCGGGCAGACCCATGTCGTAGAGGAGGCAACCCTCCCGGAGCAGCTTGTCCGCATGCTCTTCGGCCTGGCTGTAGAGAGGCACTTCCTGGGTGACCGGATGGATCTGCTGGGGCGCGGCGGCGGGCGAGACGGAGCCATCCAAGGGAAGTCCGAGTTCCTTGCGCGCGCCGTGGGCGTACTGGATCGCCATGGCGTGGTCCGGCACGGCGGCGAGGAGCTGGTCCCACTTGCGGAGGGCGTCCTCCACCTGGCCCATGTCGTAGAGGGTGCACCCTTCCCGCAGGAGCTTGTCCTGGGTGTCCTCGTCCATCAGCGCGGGTTTCGGCGCGGGGATGGGCTCGGTGGCCCGGGCGGAAGGGGCGGAAGGCGGGGCAGGTTCGGCTGGGGCTGGCGCAGGCGCTTCGGGTTCCCGGAAGACCGGAACCTCCACGGAGCTGTCCGTCACGCGGCGGTGGGTCGCGGCGGCTTCCGCGGCCTGGGCGTCCAGCGCGGCCTTCACCCGCAGAAGTCCTTCCCGGGCGGCGGCGTGGTCGGGCACCTGCTTGAGCACGGCCTGCCAGATCTGCCCGGCCCGCACGACTTCGCCACTGGCGAAGAGTTCTTCGGCCTGTTGCAGGTAACGGGCGTAGGGATCCTGGGCCATGGGCGCCTCAGTGCATGGGGAATTCGTTGAGGTCCCGGATCACGAGCATGAAGGTGCTGTTGCCGCAGGTGAATTCATCCTGGTGGCTGATCTGGACCGTGCGCTCGATGCGCTGGCCGGAGACGAAGGTGCCGTTGGTGCTTTGAAGGTCGGACAGCCACACAGTGCCATCCCGGCGAATCTCCACGGCCGCGTGGCGACGGCTCACCTCGGGGTCCTTGGAGACCACATCGCCTTCTTCCCGGCCCACAGTGTTGAAGGGCTTTTCAAGCGGGTGGACCGAAGAGGCGAGAGGCCCGGCAACGATGGCCACGCTGAAGCGGAGTCCGTTGGGCATGCCCGAGTTCGGATCAATGCCCGCGGCGGCGAGCATCGTCTCCCGCTCGCTGCGCTGGGTGTGGTGCGCGCCCGGCGCGCCGCCGCCAGGTGCGTCCATGTAGGGTGAGCGCAGGGTCGTGGTCATCGGGACTTCACTCGCCGGGCCCGGCAGATCGGGCAACGCGGTGGTGGCGTCCGGAACGGGGGAAGTCATGGCCGGGTTGGCCACTTCGAAGACATGGGCGCACTTCGGGCACTTGAAGCGCTTCTTCGGCACGCCGTCGAAGCGTTGCTCGTCGTACTGGAAGCGGGCTTGGCAGGCCGGGCACACCACGATCATCGGCATCATCCCTGGAAAGCTAGGTGGGAAAGTCTACCGCTACTTGTGCGGCGTGGCGAAGAAGGAGAAGGACTTGGCGAGGGGGGTCCCTTCCGGGATCTGGAACCCGGTCACCGAAGGGGGCAGGGGCTGGTTCACCCGGAGCGCGCCCAAGTCCAGTTGCCAACTGTCTCCGCCCCGATCCACCCACAGCACCCGGCGGGGCAGCCAGGACTTCTGGTCCACCCACAGATCCAGAACCTGCATGCGCCGTTTCATGCCGAGCGTGCGGGGCGTGAGGGCCAGGAACCAGGTGCCGGGCACTTCGGAGGACTGGCCCAGGGCGATCTCAAAGTACTGGGACAGATAGCTGAGTTTCTGGCCCAGGCCGAGGAATTTGCGGTTGGCGTGGATGATGTGGCCCACCTTCAACCGCTCGCCCTGCTTGGCGGAGGGGCTGTAAGAGAGCAGTTCCTTCGGCGTGAGGTGGAGGATGAGATCCTCCGGCGGCGCGAAGGCGAAGTGGGCGAAGTCCGAGCCCTGGAGGTAGAGCGTGCCCTTCATGGTGGTGGGTGTCTTGAGCAGCGCCCGCTTCATCGTGAGTGTGAACGGCGATTCCAGGGTCTGGACCTGGGCCTGGGCGGCATCGAAGCGTGTGACGACTTCTTGAAGCGAAGGTTGGGGCGCGGGGGCCTGAAGCGAGGGCGGGATGAACAGCATTACGGAGCTCCAGGCAGGCGGAAGGCCGCGGCGGCGAGGGGGTGGTCGTCGCCGAAGCGGAAGCCGAGCGAGACCATCAACGGCGCGGCGCGGTAGTGGAAGGCCGCGCCCAGCACGGTGCTGGCCGGCGCGCCCTCGAAACGGTGGCGCTCGGCGCCCAGGGTGAAGGTGGCGGCGGGTGTGACTTGAATGAGCAGGCTCGCGCCTTGGGTCCGCGCCTTCACGGCGAAGGGCAGTCGCTCCGCCGCGTTGACATCCGATTCCACCGAGAGCTTCCAGGAGGCGCTGAGGTCCATCTGAAGCCCTGCGCGAGCCTGGGGCGATTCCTTGAGATCTCCGAAACGCCGGGATGCGATGCGGTCCAGGGTGAGCCCGAAGCGGAGCCCGGGCCCCACTTCCTGGGTCAGCCCCAGATCCACCGTGGCGGAGGTGACGGTATCGAGGAGCGGAACTCCGTCGAGGGGCGCGGAGGGATCGCCCAGGGGGAGCTGGGTGGGCGAAGGGACCAGGGCGAAGGCCGCCTGGCCGAAGCGCACGCGTTCGAGCCGCACGGTGAATCCGAAGGCGGTGCGCCCGGCGAGGCTGCCCGCGCCCGCGTAGAGCCGGTCCACCACCCCATGCCGCGCGTCGAGGGCCAGTTGGGGCAGGGCCTCGTCCACCGCGCCGAAGGTGCCGCGCAGGTCCGCATGGGTGAAGCCGAAGCGGATGCCGCCCGCCCAAGCCCAGGCAAGGCCGTAGGCCTTCTTCCGCTCGGCCCAGGGGTGGTCCGCGTACGCGGTCAGCGCGGCGGGGAGGAGGTTGGCGTCGCCTTCCGCGGCGAGCAGGTCATCGCTCGCGTCCTGGGTGCCGCGAGGCTTCAAGTCGCCAAGGTCCGCGCCCAGGTAGAAGCCTTCCGGAAGCTGGTCAAAGCGGGCGGGGTTCGCGGAAGGGTTCGCGCCGACGGAGAACACGCTCGATCCGCCGAAGGTCGTCCCATCGGCAAAGCTCTGGGCCAGGACCGGCGCGGCGGCCAGCAGCGCGAGGAGTGCGGCGCGCTTCATCCGGCCTGATCCAGGGCGAGTTCCAGGCCCATGGGGTGGGCTTGGGTGGCGAGGTGCAAGGCGATGGGGAGGTCCCGCAGCACCTCTTCCGCGGCAAGCCGGGCGAGGTCGGGGTGGTTGTTCTGCTCGCTCAGGTGCGCGAGCACGACGGAGCGGAGGCGCGGCGACACCACTCGCGCGAGAAGGTCCGCCATCGCCGCGTTGGAGAGGTGGCCAACCCGGCTGAGGATGCGGGCCTTCAGGGCGTCGGGGTACGCGCCGTTTCGCAGCATGTCCACATCGTGATTCGCTTCGAGCACGAGCAGGTCCAGGTCCGAGCAGTGGTCGGCCACGAGGGCCGTGCCGTGGCCCAGGTCCGTCACCACCGCGGCGGCGCGGCCTTCCGCTTCGACCCGGAAGGCGACGGGGTCCACGGCGTCGTGGGGCAGGGAGAAAGGCCGGACCTGGAATCCCTCCCACGCCACCGCGTGCCCCGCCTGGAGTTCGATCCACCGCGGGGCGGGGATGGTTTCCCCCACCGCCAGTTCCACGGCCAGCTTGGTCTCTTTCGTCGCGAGGAAAGCCCAATCCGTGTTGCGGACGAGGACGCCCACCGCCGCCCGGTGATCCGAATGCTCATGGGTGAGGGCAACAGCCCCCACCGCGCAGGGGTCCAGGCCACAGGCTGCCAGCCGCGCCTTCACCTGGGCGAGGGAGATCCCCGCGTCAATGAGCAGGGCGCGCCCCCTGGCGCAGAAGGCGTGGCAGTTCCCCTTGGAGCCCGAGGCGAGGGCGGCGTAGCGCATGCCCTAGACTACCCTCTATGGCCGCCACGATCCGTCCTTCCACCCTCGCCGATCTAGAGACCCATGTGGGCCACCGGGTGGCCATGTTCCGGGACATGGCCTATGGGGATGAGGTCGGCCTCGCGCGCATGGAGCCGGAATTCCGCGCGCTGCTTCGGAGCTGGCTCACCACGGGCGAAGTGCGCGGCTGGATCGCGGAGGAGGCGGACACGGTCCTCGGCGGCGCGATGCTGGAATTGAAGGAGGCCCTGCCGTCTCCCCTCACGCCCCAGCGAGTGCGCGGCTACCTCTTCAATGTGTATGTGGCGAAAGAGGCCCGGGGCCAAGGCCTCGCCCGCGCCCTCACCGAAGCTGCGCTGGACGGGGCGCGAAGCCTCGGCCTGGAGATGGTCGAGCTGCACGCCAGCAAGGACGCGGAAGCCCTTTACCGGGGCATGGGCTTCGAACCCACGCCGGAGTTCCGCTTGATCCTTTCCCAGGACTTCAAGAAGCCTGGGCAGTGGACGGACCGGCGCTAGACCGCTTCCACAGGAGCAGTGCGACGATCGCCGCGCCGCAGATGATCACGCAAGGCAGGCTCGCTTCGAGCCCAAACGCGCCGCCCGTGAGCCATTGGGGTTTCGAGGCGAAGACCGGCTGAAGCAGGCCCTTCGCATCCGTCGTCCCGCTTACGCCAAAGCCGAGCAGGTTGCCTTGGGTGAAGTTCCAGCCGATGTGGACGCCGATGGGCAGGGCAAGGCTCTTCGTCTTCAGGTAGCAGAGTCCGAGCAGGATCGCCGCGAGGGCGATGTTCACCGTCGCCCAGATCTTGGTCGCGCCCGTCATGCCCGGGTTGTTCCAATGGGCCATGCCGAAGAGCAGCGCCATGAGGACTTGAGCCGGCCATTCGCCAAGACCGCCCACGAGCCGCTGAAAGAGGTAGCCCCGGAAGAGCGTCTCTTCGTTGAAGCCGACGATCACAAAGAGCAGAAGTCCCCAAGCGGTCGTGGAGAGGGTGCCCAGGCCGCGCGTCCAATGGAAGCCGCCCGCGCCAAAGGCCACCAACGCCGTGACGACCATGATGCCTGCACCGGCCAGGATGCCCCAGGCGAGTTCCTTCCCCCACCGTCCATTCAGCCGGTAGCCGATGTCCGAAAGCGGCTTCTTCTCGATGGCGAGGCAGATCCATGAAGCCCCGAGGCCGATGGCCGTGCTCATGGCCACATTGAACACCATGCCCACATGGGGGACATGGAACACGGCCTTGGTGAGGACATTCACCAAGATGACCAGCGCCGCGAAGACGAGGATGAAGCCGCCCACCTTCCAGCCGTTGCGGACGCGGTGTTGAGAATCGGTAAGGAGGTTCATGGCTTCTCCAAGCTCAATGAGCTACGACGAGCTGCTCGGCCCGATTAGCCCCGTTACATCAACGCCTGGCTATCGGCGTAGGCCTTGGAGATTTCCAGGTAGATCTTCTCCTCACCGGGTTTCGACGCGACGGCCAGGGCGAACCAGTGGGCGGCCTTTTCCCGCAATCCCGCGCTCAAGTAGGCCTTTCCGAAGATGAGGAATTTCTCCCAATCATCGTTTTCCAGCTTGGCGTACTGGGCCATGAACTGATCCGCGTACTGGGGCATCACGACCGCGGCCAAGTCCTGGGCCGAGGCGACGAGGGCGTCCTTGTTCTTGGGGTCCCGCTTGAGGATCTTCTCGTAGGTCTCCAGCGCCTCGTTCTTGAAGCCGTTCTTGAGCCAGCCCACGGCGATGAGGCGCAGCACCTCGCCATCGTTGGGCTCCCGTTCCTCGGCATCCTTGAAACAGGCCTTCGCCCGGGCCTGGTCCCCGGCGGCCAGGTAGGCCCGACCGTATTCGGCGAGCCACTTGGCGTCCTTGGGTTTCATGCTCTGCGCCATCTGGGCACAGCCTTCGAGCACCGCCTTCTTGTCGCCGTTGAAGAAGGCCTCGTCGAATTTCGGCTGGGCTTGGGCAAGCAGCGGCAGGGCAAGAAGGGGGACGAGGATGGCGCGCATGCTGGCCTCCGGGAGGAAGGCCAGCCTAGCGCGAATCGGCGGGAGGGGGTCTAGTGGGCGGTCTTTCCGGCCAGGGCGTCCAGGAAGGACTGGGATTTGAGCGATTTCCCCACGGCGTCCATCACGCTATCGGAAATGGCCTCGTAGTAATTCTCCAGCTTGTAGGAACGGCCCCAGCGGGTGGCCTCGCCCATCACGGTGCCGCGCCAGATCGGCTTGCCACCGACCTGCACTTCCACCATGAGGTTCAGTTCGCCCTTGTAGGTGTCCTTTTCCGTCACCTTGCAACGCAGCACTTCCACGCGCAGGATCGCCGTGGCTTCGTCGGGCTTGGCCGCCATGGGCAGACCCGCCTCCTTGTAGAGCGCGATCATATGCTCGCCCAGGAAGGCCGCCACATCATCCTTGGTGGTGATGGTGAGAGGCACGCTCTTCTCCTGGTTCTCGCCCACCAGGGCCTTCTCGGGGCGTGTGTCGGTGAAGGGCTGGATCCAAATCTTCGCGCTCGCAAGGGGCAGGAGGTTCAGAGGCCCCATGGATTCCGCCAGGGTGGAGGTGGGCGTCCAGGCGAGCGGCACACCCTTCATGTCCCGGTACCCGGACGCCGCGAAGGCGCTGGAGGCGGAGAGGCCGAGGATGAGGGCGGGACGAAGAAAGGTTCGGATCATGGATGGCTCCATTTAGAGAGGGATGTTGCCGTGCTTCTTCGGCGGCACCTGATCCCGTTTGGTGTCGAGGAAAGCGAAGGCCTTGAGGAGTTTGGCGCGGGTCTGGCGGGGCAGGATGACTTCGTCCACGAAGCCATGCTCGGCGGCGATGTAGGGGTTGGCGAACTTCTCGTTGTAGTCCGCGACGAGCTCGGCCTTCTTGGCGACAGGATCGGTCGCGGAAGCGATCGTCTTGCCGTGGAGGATGTTCATGGCGCCATCCGCGCCCATGACGGCGATTTCCGCGGTGGGGTAGGCGAAGTTGAAGTCCGTGCGCAGGTGCTTGCTCGCCATCACGCAGTAGGCGCCGCCGTAGGCCTTGCGGGTGATGACCGTCACCTTGGGAACGGTGGCCTCGGCGAAGGCGAAGAGGAGCTTCGCGCCATGGCGGATGATGCCGCCGTGCTCCTGGGTGACGCCCGGCAGGAAGCCCGGCACATCCTCGAAGGTGAGGAGGGGAATGTTGAAGGCGTCGCAGAAGCGCACGAAGCGCGCGCCCTTTTCCGACGCGCTGATGTCCAGCACCCCCGCGAAGTAGGCCGGCTGGTTGGCGACGATGCCGATGGAGCGGCCCTCCAGCCGCGCGAAGCCGACGACGAGGTTCGGCGCGAAGGCCTCGTGCACTTCGAGGAACTTGCCGTCATCCACGACGCCCGAGATGATCGCGCGGATGTCGTAGGGCTTGCTTGGATCATCCGGGACGACTTTGTCGAGGTCGGCGTTCTCGAGGGGCATCTCGGCCCGGGGCGCGAAGCGGGGTGCTTCGCCGAGGTTGTTGCTGGGTAGGTAGGAGAGCAATTCCCGGGCATGGGCCAGCGCCGCGAGATCGGAGCCCGCGACGAAGTGGGCGACGCCGCTCTTGGCGCTGTGGGTGGAAGCTCCGCCCAGCTCCTCCTTCGTCACCTCCTCGTGGGTGACGGCCTTGATGACTTCGGGCCCCGTTACGAACATGTAGCTCGTGCCCTTCACCATCGTGATGAAGTCCGTGATGGCGGGACTGTACACCGCGCCACCGGCGCAGGGGCCCATGATGAGCGAAAGCTGCGGCACGACGCCGCTGGCGAGGGTGTTCCGAAGGAAGATGTCCGCGTAGCCGCCGAGGCTCACGACGCCTTCCTGGATGCGCGCGCCGCCGGAATCGTTGAGGCCGATCACCGGGCATCCCACCTTCAGGGCGAGGTCCATCACCTTGCAGATCTTCTGGGCGTAGGCCTCCGACAGCGATCCGCCGAAGACCGTGAAGTCCTGGGCGAAGACGGCCACGGGACGGCCCTCCACGCGACCGAAACCCGTCACGACGCCATCGCCCGGAATCTTCTCGACGCCCGCCGTGCGGTGCACCTTCAGGGCATCCAGCTCCTCGAAGCTGCCTTCGTCCAGCAGCGCGGCGATGCGTTCCCGGGCGGTGAGCTTACCCCCTTCATGCTGCTTGGCGACCCGCGCTTCGCCACCACCGGCGAGGGCCGCCGCGTGCTTGGCCTTCAAGGTCTCGATCTTCTGCTCAAGGGACATGGGGACTCCGGGGGACGGACGGATTCAACACTGGAACACGAGCGCCGTGTTGATGCCGCCAAAGGCGAAGTTGTTGCTGAGGAAGCGGCTCGAAGCCAGGGCCCGGGGCGCGCCCATCACATAGTCCAGGTCCGCGCAGCGGGGATCGGGGTTCCGCAGGTTGAGGGTCGGCGCGATCCAGCCGCCCCGGCACATCTCGATGCCGGCCCAGGCTTCGAGCGAGCCACAGGCGCCGAGGGGATGGCCGAAGTAGCTCTTGAGGGAGGCGATGGGCACGGCGCGGCCGAACACCTCGCGGGTGGCGTGGCTTTCGGCGATGTCGCCGTGTTCGGTGGCGGTGCCGTGGGCGTTCACCCAGTCCATGGCGCCCGCGTCCAATCCAGCGTCTTCCAGGGCGAGACGGATCGTATCAGCCATCGTCTCCTTCTGGGGCTGGGTGATGTGGGCGCCATCGGAATTGGTGCCGAAGCCGAGGATCTCCGCGTGGATCGTCGCGCCCCGGGCGAGCGCGTGGTCACGCTCTTCCAGGATGAGGGTGCAACCGCCTTCGCCTACGACGAGACCGTCCCGGTCCTTGTCGAAGGGCTGGGGCGTCTCCTTGGGGCGGTCGTTGCGGGTGCTCGTCGCGTAGAGGGTGTCGAAGACCGCCGCCGTGCAGATGTTCAGTTCGTCGGAGCCGCCCGCGATCATCACCTGCTGCTTGCCGTATCGGATCGCCTCGAAGGCGTAGCCGATCGCTTGGCTGCTGGAGGTGCAGGCGGTGCTCGCGGCGATCATGCGCCCGGTGAGGCCAAAGAAGACGCCGATGTTCACCGCCGCCGTGTGGCTCATGGCCTGGATGTAGCCCGTGGCGCTCACGCCCGTGAGGCGGCCATCGGCGAGGTTCTTCCCGAGGGCGAGCATGGGCTCGATGCTGCCGAAGGAGGAGCCGTAGGCCACGCCCGTCTTGCCGTTCTTCAGGATCGGATCGCCCAGCAATCCCGCGTGGGTGAGGGCCAGCTCTGTGGCGCGAACCCCCAGCAACGCAACCCGGCCCATGGAACGCACCATCTTGCGGGGGTAGTGGGCGGGGGTGTCGAAGTGATCCACGGGCACGCCCAGCCGCGTCTGGATCTCCGCGTGCTCGTCCCATTCCGTCATGACCCGCACGCCGCTGCGGCCTTCCCGAAGGGCGGCCTCGATGGAGGCCCAATCCTCGCCGAAGGGCGTGACGCCACCCATGCCCGTGACGACGACGCGACGCATCAGACCATGCCCCCGTTCACGCCGATCACCTGGCGGGTGATGTAGCTGGCGGCATCGGAAAAGAGGAAGCCCACCGCGGCGGCGACTTCGTCGGGCTGGCCCATGCGGCCCATGGGGATGGCCTGGAGCGCCCGTTCCAGCACGAGCTCGTCCACCATCTCCGATTCGATGAGCCCGGGCGCGACGCAGTTCACCGTGATGCCGCGACTCGCCAGCTCCACGGCAAGGGCCTTGGCCGCGCCGATGAGGCCGGCTTTCGCGGCGGAGTAGTTCACCTGGCCCCGGTTGCCCACCACACCGGAAACCGAAGAAATGACGACGATGCGCCCCCCTTTTCGCGTCTTCACCATGGGGATCGTGAGGGGCTGGGTGACATTGAAAAAGCCATTCAACGCGACCGCCAGGACCTGATCCCACTCCTCGCCGCTGAGGGCGGGGAAGGCCGCGTCCCGGGCGATGCCTGCGTTGCAGACGAGGCCGTAGTAGGGACCGTCCTTGGCCACCTTCGCTTCGAGGGCGGCGGTGGTCTGTTCACGGTCCGTGGCGTCGAAGGCGATCCAATCCGCGCCATTGCCGAGTTCGCTCGCGAGGGTTTGTGCTTCTTCCACGCGCGCGCGGCAATGGACGGTGACCCGGAACCCGTCCGCCGCGAGGCGCGTGGCGATGGCGCGGCCCAGGCGGCCGGTGGCGCCGGTGACGAGCACGCTGCGGATTGGAGACGAGGTCATGGGGCTTCGATAGCTTTCAAGGTCGCGGAGGCCACGGAGCGGCCCTGGTGTCGTAGTTCGCAGCGAAAGGCGCTGGGGCCGGATTCGTCCAGGAAGAGCACCCGGACTTCAATCTCCAGTTCCGTCCCCGGTGGGAAGGCGGGCTCGGCGGCGGTGAAGCTGCGGGTCCCAAGCAAGTATCCCACCCGGACCGCTCGGCCCGAAAGGGTGTTGCGGTGGCCGCTGAAGGCCGAGGCCGCCTGAGCCATCAACTCCAGCCCAGCCCAAGCGGGCATCCCTCCGTCTTCATTCAAGCAATGAAGGAACTCACCCACGGTCGCCGAAGCGAGGCAGCCATCGTCCCAGATCTCCTTCAGGCCCCTGAGCGCAACCGCCGGGCCACGGTGGGGCAGAAGGGGCTCGGACCGGATCATGGCGCGGAGCCGATCACGAGGCTGAGGTTGTTGCCGCCGAAGGCGAAGGCGTTGGACAGGATGGCCCGGGGGCCGAGGCGCGCGCCGTCCCGGACCAGATTCAAAGCCGGAAGGCCGGGGTCCGCCGCGCCATCCCAGCGGTGGGGAGGCAGGAGCCCGTTCGGATTCCATTCGGGATGGAGCGTGAGCCAAGCGAAGGCCGCCTCTAGCGCTGCCGCTGCACCCAGGGCGTGGCCCGTGAGGGGCTTGGTGCCGCTGCAGGGCACGCCGTCCGGGAAGACTTCGGCGGTGGCGAGGCTTTCCATGGCGTCGTTTTTGGGCGTGGCGGTGGCGTGGAGATTTAGGTAACCGATCTGATCGGGACGGAGACGCGCGTCCGCCAGCGCTTCGCGCATGGCCGCCGCCGCGCCTGCTCCCGAAGGGTCCGGCGAGGAGATGTGGTGCGCGTCGCTGGAGGCCCCCGCGCCGAGCAAGGTCACTTCGGAGGGCTCTCGGCTCAGGAGGAAGAGCGCCGCGCCTTCGCCCACATTGATGCCGCCCCGGTTCCGACTCATGGGGTTGCACAGCTCCGGTGTGGCCGATTCCAGGGAGGTGAAGCCGTTCACGGTGAGCTTGCAGAGGGAATCGCAGCCTCCGGCGATCACCGCGTCGCACCACCCCTGGTCCAGCATCCGCCGGGCGCTCGCGAGGGCCTTGCCGCCGGAGGTGCAGGCGGTGGAGACGGTCAGTGCGG
Organism: Acidobacteriota bacterium; assembly: GCA_018269025.1. GTDB lineage: Bacteria > Acidobacteriota > Holophagae > Holophagales > Holophagaceae > JAFDVN01. Next base: position 16,160 of record JAFDVN010000130.1, read on the forward strand.
GGCCGCGCAGGCCGAGGTAGTCCGCCAGGAAGGGCGCCATCCGCCCGATCTCCTGCTGCTGGTAGTCGTACCAGGAAGGCAGCGTGCCTTCGGCTCGACGATGAGCGATAGCCCGCTCCCCCGCTTCGATGCCGGAGGTGCTCGTGCCGAGAACGACGCCGATGCGCGCGCGGCCAAACCGGGTGACCGCCATGTCCACCGCGTCCCGGATCTCCTCCAATGCCGTCAGCAGGATGCGCGTGGCCCGGGAATCATCTTTCGCGAAGGCGGGAGGGAGCGGCCGCAGATCCCCTGGCACGCGGCCGACCCGGGCAGCGCGACCTTCGGGAAGATGGCCCTGTTCCTCCACGAGCCCGGAAGTGTCCCCCGCGAAGAGGCCCCGCGCCACCTCGGCCTTGCCGCGGCCCAGGGCACACACGAGGCCGAGGGCCTCCAGGGAGGCAGGCCTCATGCGCGATCCGCGCGATCAATCGCCTCGACCATCGCCTTCGGGGTGCCGTCCGCCAATTCGCCGGTGGTCGCCTTCACCGCCAACTGCACCGTGGTGGCCTTCGTGAGCTTCTCGCCACTCGCCGAATCATGGATGGCGTAAGCGATCTTGAGGCGATCCTCGTGCTCCAGAAGCGTCGCCTCCACCCGCGCCTTTTGGCCGTAGCGCAGGGGCCGGAGGTACTTGATCTCGCAGGTGACCACGGGCCAGGCGCAACCCGTGGCGGCCATCGTGTCCAGGTCGAGGCCCGCCTTCCGCATGAGCGCCGTGCGGGCGATTTCAAAATATTTGAGGTAGTGCCCGTGCCAGACGATGCCCATGGAATCCACATCGTGGAAGGGAACTTCGAAGGAGATCTCGGCGTGGAGGGGCATCAGGCCTTCTTGTCGGGCGCGGCCTCGCGCCAGAAATCGTAGAAATTAAACCACTGGAAGGGCGCGCGGGCGCAGCCTTCCTCCAGCGCCGCCGCATAGCGCGCGAGGTGCCCCGCCAAAGCGGCCTCGCGGCCCTTGCGCGGAAGGTCGAGTCGCTCGGCGAAGAGCTCCATGCGGATCGTGTGACGCTTCCCTTCCTTCACGCAGAAGAAAAGGTAGACCGGACACTGGAGCAGGTGGGCCAGGAGCCATGGCCCCATGGGGAAATCCGCCTCATGCCCGAGGAAAGGCGCGCGGAGGACGCGCCCGTTCTCCGCTGACGGGGGGCGGTCGGCCAGGATGAAGAGACCTTCGCCCTTTTCGATGTGATCCGCCAGCACCATGGCCGTGTCGGGCCCTGCGTCCTTCACATGGATGACCTGGGCGTCATAGTCGGGATTGATGCGCTGCAACAGCGCGAGAAAACGCGCGGCGTGCTCGGAATCGAGCACTGCGTTGAGCCCCTTGAGGCCCCGGGCCGCGCCGACGCCCCGCAGCATGTCGAGGTTGCCCAGATGGGCGCTCAAGAAGATGGCACCGCGACCCGAGGCCCGTTGGGCGAGGAAGGCCGCCTCGTCGGGGAAGTCCACGGAGATCTTCCCGGCGTCCACCCACGCGAGGAAGCGGTCCACATAGGACTGGGCGAAGGTGCGGAGGTGGCGGTAGGCGGTGAAAAAGCCCGGACGCGAGGTCAAGCCCGGGATCGGCCCTCGCTGTTCGAACAGCCGCGTGAGATAGGCGCGGGAGGCCTTGCGTGTCGCGCGGCCCGTGAGGAAGAAATAGGCGGCGACGAACTCCGTGACGAACCGCAGCGCCCACACTCCGAGGATCTGGTAGGTCCAAAGGCAGACCTTCAGCCCGAAGGTCGTGCCCCGCTCCTGGACCTTGGACCAGTGGGGCGCGGACGCCCTTCGGGCCCGGCGGCGGCGAAGGAGGCCGGGGATCATGCGGAGCACGAGGCCCGTGTGCAGCCGAGTGAGGCGCAGGTTGTCCTTCACCATGCGGAAGTGGGAGATGCCATCCTCGGGATAGATCACCGTGACGGGCGCGTTCACGATGGGCACGCCTTCCCAGGCGAGGCGCACGATGGCCGCCGTGTCGAAGTCCATCCGGGCCGGTAGCGGCCCGCGTTCCAGAAGGCGCATCACCGGCCGCAGCGGATAGAGGCGGAAGCCGCACAGGGAATCGCCGATGGCGAAGGAGAGCGTCTCAAAGTGGACCCACGCGTGGGTGAAAAGCCGCCCGTAGCGCCGGGCTGCGGGCACGGTGCCCTCGTAGCGTGGCACGCCCGCGATGACCGCCGCAGGGTTCGCCTCGCCCAGCGCGAGGAAGCGCGGAACCGCTTCCAGGCCGTGCTGACCATCCGCATCCACCTGGAGCGCGTGGGTGAAGCCCATGGCGGCCGCGCGGCGCAGGAGCGCGACCACGGCGGCGCCCTTGCCTTGGTTGACCTCCCAGCGGCCGAGATCCAGCTCTGGGTGAACGCGCTTCAGATCAGAAAGCGCGGCCTGGGTGGGGGCATCGCTGCCATCGTCCTGAAGCAGCACCGGGTATCCGGTCGAAAGCAGGCCTTCGACCGTGCGCGTGAGCGCCGGGCCCGGGTTGAAGACGGGCACCACGAGGCAGGGACGGAAGCTCGCGTTCATGCGAAGCGCGCGAAGCCGCTCGACTTCACGCCGTCGGCTCCACGGTAGGTGAAGGCCAGCTCCCGCGCCGCGTCATCCCATGCGAGAGTCAGCGTGATCGGCTCCTCGGGCACGATGACGGCCTGGAATTTGAGATGCTCCAGGGATTGGAACGCGCCGAGGACACCGAAGCGCTCCGCGCCCAAGCGGATCGCCCAATCCACCTGGACGACGCCGGGGAGGATGGGGTGATCCGGGAAGTGGCCTTGGAAGGCCGGATGGTCCGCTTCCACTTCGAAGGCATAGGCCTCCGTCCCGCTGGGCCGCAGCGAGCGGGGGAAGGGGATCATGCCTGGAGCATGGTGTGGACGGCCTCCACCACATCGCCGACGGTGCGCACATGGCGGAACTCTTCGGCCTTCACGCGGCGACCCGTGATGTCCTGGAGTTGGATGGCCAGCTCCACCGCGTCAATGCTGTCGAGGTCGAGATCCGTGAAGAGGTTGGATTCCCGCGTGATCTTGGAGGGATCCAGGCGGAAGGAATCCGCCAGCACCTGGCGGAGCTTTTGGAGAATGTCGTCTTGGCTCAAGGTCGTGGTCATGGGAGTTCCGGGGCGGGCTGGGACTGGCGGGCGGTGACGAAGGCGGCGAGGGTCGAAGGGGTGCGGAAATGATGGGCGAAGCTGGCCTGGGCGGCGCCCTCCAAATCGAGGCGATAGGCTTTTTTCAGCGCGATGCCCAGTTCAAACGCATCTATGGAATCCAGTCCCAATCCGTCCGCAAAGAGGGGTTCGTCATCGCCGATGTCTTCGGGCTTCGTATCTTCGAGATCAAGGGTCGCGACGATGAAGCGCTTGATCTCCGCCGGGCTGATGTCCTGAACCATGAATTTCCTGATCGAAGCGCGCCTCCAGCTCCTCCGTGAGGTCACGCGCAGCCTGGGGGGCGGGCGTGGCCCCCGGGCCAAAGGGCCCCAGCCGCGCAAAAGCGCGTACCTGATAATCGCATGACAGCCTCGGCATGTGATACCAACGGTGGCCTTTGGCCAGGAGCGGCGGGTCGCAGGTGACGGCCACCGCCAACACGGGGGCACAGCTCCTTAGGGCCAGATGGGCCGCCCCGCGCTGGAAGTGGTAAGACTGCCCGGGTTCCGTGCGGGTGCCCTCGGGGAAGAGGATGAGGGTCTCGCCTCGCTGGAGGGCCTTGGCCCCTTCCTCCAGAACCCATTCGGGGCTGAGGGTGGGAATGTACCCGGCCGCCCGCACGGCCCATCCGAAGCCCGGGTTGTTCCAAACCCCGGGTTTCACGATGCAGGTGAGCTGGGGGATGGTGCCGAGCGCCATGACCACATCCAGGTAGCCCGGGTGGGTGGCGAGGATGAGGGTGCCGTCCAGCTCGCTTCGGGGCGGCAGGTCCGCGCGCAGGTCGTAGATGCGCGCGGCGGAGAGGAACCAGACGAGGGCCTGGAAGTAGCGGAAGAAGACGGTGCGGGTCCGCCGTTGGAGGGCGGGTCGGCCTCCCGGCAGAAGCCACAGGACCGGCACACCAAGGAGCGAGAAGAGCAGGCCGCCCACGCCCACCGAACTGAATCCGATGCCGCTGGCGAGGATCTTGAGGAGGCGCGGCATGGGCTAGAGAAGCCGGAAGGTCCACGCGCCCCGGGGGCCTGCCCACGCGCCCGGGGCTTCCCCGGCAAGGGCGCGAAGGGCATGGAGGGACTGGGGCGAGGCCGGGTAGGGAGCGTCTGATTCGGGATCCCGGTCCACCCGCAGCCGAAAGGTGGCGGAGCCATCCAGGAGCAGGGCCAGGGCGTGCAAGGGCTCGGGGAGTGATTCGGAAAGAAGGCCCGGCAGCGCGTCATCGCCAAAGACGAAGAGCACGGGGCCGCCATCCTCTTGGTGGAGCGCCAAGGCTTCGAGCAACCCCCATCCGAAACTCTCGGCCCCGGCCCCGAGCGCCGTGATCGCGCTGGGGTCCTTCCGCGCGATGGACCAGATGCCCGCCACGGCGTTGTGCACATTCATGGAGAACTGGGTGGGCGAGATGTCCAGGCCGGCCGCCATGTCTTCCAGCATGGGCAAGGCCCGGGCGGGCTCCCCGTGGCGAGAGGCGAAGACCGCGCGCAGGGGGCCGCGCCCTTCCGAGGCCCGCGCCGCGCAATGGATCATGCCCTTGCCGAGGGCGCTGAGGCGGCGGCGGAGTAGGGGTTCGACGAGGCTCGCGTCGGGCGGGCCGGAGCTGATCTCGAGCATCCCACCCGTGCCCAGGATGCCCGGCTCCAGCGACCAGGCCACGGCCCGGAGGAGGGGCACCTCGAAGCCGTTCTCCGCGTTCATCGCGGCGCGGAGGCCTTGCCCGGGATGGTGATGGGGTCTTCCAGCAACCGCTCGCCGCCCACCACATGGAAGTGGAGGTGGGGCACGGTCTGATTGGCGTCCGCGCCCGTGTTGGCGATGACCCGGAAGCCGCGCTCGGTGAGGTGGAACTCCTTCGCCACCTTGAAGCAGGCGTCCAGGAGCGCGGCGCGGGTCGCCACAGGCAACTGTTCGAGTTCATCCAGGCTGCGGATGTGCTGCTTGGGAATGACGAGGATGTGGATGGGCGCGCGGGGCGCGATGTCCCAGAAGGCGACGACGCGATCATCCTCGTAGACCTTCTTCGAAGGCGCGACGCCCGCGACGATCTTGCAGAAGATGCAGTCCTTGTGGGCGTGGTATTCGGGGTGGGCCAGCACCCATGCGGGTTGGGCGGACTGGGCGGGCGCAGAGGCCACGGCCTGAGGCTTCTGGCAGGCCAGGAGCGGCAGGAAGATCAGGGCGGTGAGGAGCGCTTTAGCGGCCACTCTTCTTCCAATCCGCGAGGAAGCCTTCGATGCCCTTGTCCGTCAGGGGGTGATGGAGCATCTGATCAAAGACCTTGGTGGGGATCGTCGCCACATGGGCCCCCGCGAGGGCGGCGTCCGTCACATGGCGGGGCCCGCGGATGCTGGC
>JAFDVN010000131.1 GCA_018269025.1 Acidobacteriota bacterium
CGATTCGCCTTGCTGAGGTCGGTGCTCTTCAGGGCGTGAAAGAGGTCCTGGAAACGGCCTTCGGTTTTGCGCGCGTCGAGAATGGCCGTGAGGGCGGCCTCGCCCAGGCCCTTCACGGCCCGGAGTCCGAAGCGGATCTGGCGGTCGCCGGTGATGGTGAAGTCCAGGCCCGATTCGTTGATGTCAGGACCGAGGACCGTGATGCCCTGATCCCGGCAATCCTGGATGTACTTCACCACATCGTCCGTGCGCTCGCTCTTGGTGGAGAGCAGGCCCGCCATGAACTCCACGCGGTGGTTGGCCTTCAGGTAGGCGGTCTCGTAGGCCACCATCGCGTAGGCGGCGGAGTGGCTCTTGTTGAAGCCGTAGCCCGCGAAGTATTCGATGAGGTCGAAAAGCTCGGCGACGGGCTTTTCGGGGAAGCCACGATCCTTGCCTTGGGCGATGAACTTGGATTTCTCCTTCTGCATCTTCGCCAGGTCCTTCTTGCCCATGGCGCGGCGCAGCATGTCCGCTTCACCGAGGGTGTACCCGGCGATGGCGCTCGCGATCTGCATCACCTGTTCCTGGTAGAGGATCACGCCATAGGTGGGCGCGAGAATGGGCTCCAGCACCGGGAAGGCGTAGGTGACGGGCTCGCGGCCATGGCGGCGCTCTACATAGGTCGTGCCCATGCCCGCGCCGAGGGGCCCGGGGCGGAAGAGGGCGTTGAGGGCGATGAGGTCGTCGAAGCGATCCGGCCCGAGCTGGCGGAGCAACTGCTTCATGCCGCCAGATTCGAACTGGAAGATGCCGTCCGTGTCGCCGTTGGCGAAGAGCTGGTAGGTCTTCTTATCGTCGAAGGTGCGGATCTTGAGCATGTCCACGGGCGCGCCCTTGCGGGCGGCGATGTAGCCCTGGATCTTCTCGATCTGCGTCAGCGTTTCCAGGCCGAGGAAGTCCATCTTGAGCAGGCCCGCCCGCTCGGCTTCCGTCATCGTGTACTGCACCATTACCGTGCCACTGCGGGAATCCTTGGCCAGCGGCGCGAACTTGGTGAGGTCATCGGGCGCGATGATGACCCCCGCGGCGTGGACGCCGGTGTTGCGGGCGAGGCCTTCGAGCTTCGTCGCGATGTCGAGGACATTCTTCACTTCAGGATCGGTGGCATAGCGTTCCTGAAGCTTGTCGGATTCCTTCAACGCCTGCCCGACGCTCATGGGCTGGCCGGGCACCTGGGGCACGAGCTTCGTCAGCTCGTTGGCCCAGGCGAAGTCCTTTTCGAAGACTCTCGCCACATCCTTGATGACGGCCTTGGTCTTGAGCTGGTTGATGGTGATGATGTTCGACACGCGGGCGTTGCCGTACTTCTCCGTCACATAGTCAATGACGCGCTGGCGGCCATCCCGGCAGAAATCAATGTCCACATCGGGCATCGTGATGCGCTCGGGGTTGAGGAAGCGCTCGAAGAGCAGGTCGTATTGCATCGGGTCAATGTCCGTGATCTTCAGCGCCCACGCGACGATGCTGCCGGCGGCCGAACCACGGCCCGGGCCCACGGGCACGCCCATCTCCCGTGCCTTCGCGATGAAATCCCACACGAGGAGGAAGTAGCCGGGGAAGCCCATGTTGAGGATGGTCTGGAGTTCGAATTCCAGGCGCTCCCGGTACTTCGCTTCTTCATACTTCAGCACCCCGGCCTGCCACAGCGGGCGGCATTCGGCCATGCGCTTCTCGAACCACTCCCGGGAGACTTCGACGAAGTAGCTTTCCAGCGTGTGGCCCGAGGGCACCGGAAAGGTGGGCGTGGCGGGCTTGCGGGTGATGGGGAAGAGGTCCACCTTCGCGGCGATCTCCAGCGTCCGCGCGAGGAACTCCGGGTTCTGCGGAAAGACCTTCGCCATCTCCTCCGGCGTCTTCACGAAGAACTGATCCGTGCCGAAGCGCATGCGGCGCTCGGCGCGCTTGAGGGCTTTGGTGCCGATGCAGAGCAGCGTGTCGTGGAGGTCCGCGTCCTCATGGTTGAGGTAGTGGCTGTCATTGGTGGCGACGAGGGGGATGCCCGTCTTCTTCGACAACTCGATCTGGTAGGGGATGATGTCCTTCTCTTTCTGGATGCCCTGATCCTGGATTTCCAGATAGAAGTCGTCACCGAAGATGTCCCGAAAGTCTCGGGCCACCTTCTCCGCCTGATCCAGGCGGTTCTGGAGGATGCGCGCCTGGACCTCGCCGCCGAGGCAGGCCGTGAGGGCGATGAGCCCTTCGCTATGTTCCCGCAAGAGATCCTTGTCAATGCGCGGCTTGTAGTAGAAGCCTTCCGTGAAGCCCGCGCTGACGAGCTTGGAGAGGTTCGCGAAGCCCGTCGCGTTCTTCGCCAGCAGCACGAGGTGGTAGCCGGCGTCCCGCGAACCGGAGGGATCCACGCAATCCTCGATGCCCTCTTCCCCGCTGGCGTTCTTCGCTTCGAGCTTGCGATCAAAGCGCGTGCGGGGCGCCACATAGACTTCCGAGCCCAGGATGGGCTTCACCGCCCAATTGCCGTCCTTATCTGCCGTCTTCTCGCAGGCGTCGAAGAGCTTCATCATCCCGAACATGTTCCCGTGATCCGTGACCGCCACTGCGGGCATGCCGGTGTCCTTGGCCTTCTTCACGAGGTCGGGGATGCGGGTGAGTCCATCCAGCAGGCTGTGTTCGGTGTGCGTGTGGAGATGGACGAAGGACATGCCCCCATTGTCCCCCCGACCCGGCGCTTGAAGGTAAGTCGGGGAGAATCAAGATGGCCTGCACCGCCCACGCAGCAGAACGAAGAGGGCGCCTCACGGCGCCCTCTTCGGATGAATCAGGTAGTGGCTACTCGGCCTTGGGGAAGAAAATCCGAAGGCTCTCAGGCCCGAACAGTTCTGCCTGGGGCGGCAGGGTGGGACGGGCGATGGGATAGCCGTTAGTAGCGTTCGCGCCATCCGCGATCTTGCCGGTGGCGAGCCAGATGGCCATCTGGCGCTGCGCCGCGGCGGTATTAGCCGAGCCGTCCAGAAGGAGCCCGTGGGTGGCGGATGCGGCCAGCGTGCCGAACTGGAACACGCCCTGGGTGGGACCGGTCACGGAACCGGCCGGATTATCCGCGGCGACCGCCGCCTTGAAGGTCGAGTAGCTGTTCCCGAACATGAAGGGGAGCGCGGGAGAAGTGTCCCCGTCCTTCAGCACCTGGGTGAAGCCTCCGCTGGGATCCGCTCCGAATTGCGGGATGCGACCACCGAGCGCATTCGCCCAGTAATTCCCGTTCGAATTGGGGATGACGAGGTCACCCACCGCCTCCTGAGCCGCGATGCGGCCCGCGAGGCGCGATGCACCGCCGGTGGGCAAGGGGCCCATCATGGTGGCGGGGTCCACGGAGTCGGCGACGCTCTGCGCGAGCACGAAGAACTTGTTGTAGCTGGGGCTGCCGGTGGGGACTCCCGCGGCGGCGAGGCCCGAATCCACCGCCGACTTGAAGGCGGGGCTGTCGTGGAGGATGAATGCGAGGCGCGCGCCGGGAACGCTGAAGAAGCCCTTCATGCCCGACCCGCCGGTGGTGGCCGCGTTGCCCGCCAGGAAGACCGTGCCCACGATGCTGCCGAGGCTCTGTCCCACGAAACGGTGGGTGGTAGCGCCCGTGTTGAGGGAAGCCACTCCGGTGGAGAAGGGGAAGGAAGCTGGAACGGCCGTGGCGGCGGAAAGATGAGCCGTCAGGCTGTTCGGGTCCGCGGTGGGCTGATTCAGGATGCGCTCGAGGCGCCAGAGGTCGAAGGCGCTGTCATAGATGTTGGCGCGGGCCGTGAGCGTGGAAGGCAGCATGAAGAAGTTGCTGGCCCACTCCGCCTGGGGGCGGCCATTGCCCATGCCGGTGGTGACGGCGGGAGGGGTGAAGCTACCCGTGCCGGGACCGAACCCATGCACGGCCTGATCAATGGCGATCACCGCGTAACCCGCGCGGCAGGCGGTGCTGGCGAGACCGATGGCGTCTTCCTTGCTGCGTCCGATTCCATGCTCGAAGATCAGGACGGGCCAGGTGGTCGCGCTCCCAGTCGTGGGCACGAACAGGACGAAAGGCACGGTGCGGGTCTGGTGGTACCACCCGCGCAGCACGCCGCCCGCATCGCGGAAGGCCATCAGGGTGTTGCTCCCGGGCACGGTGCTGGTGCCGGGGTTGTAGATGCCGGTGACGCCCGTCTCATCCCCGCCCGCGGCGGCCAAGTTCGCCTGCACGACGGCAGGGTCCACCTGAATATCGGCGCTCTCGAAGGAGCCCCAGGCGATCATGCCGACGCCGGTGCTGGGCGCCCCTGCCGCGGTGAAGATGTCCGCCAGGGAACCCGGATTCCCGGAAGGCACCGCGCTGCTGGCGATCACCTGGAAATTGGAAACGCCGTTGTTCCAGGTGCGGGAGGCGGCCGTGGAGAAGTTCGCGCCGGGAATGCCCGAGCTCAGGTCGGCGTTGTTGGCCCAGCCCCACATGAGGGTTTCGAGAGGCGCCAACACGGAAGGGTTCCCAACGGGGTCAGGCTTGGTGAATCCGGTTCCCGTCATGACCATGCGGCCCAAAACCGCGATCTGATCCCGGCTCGTGATGCCGGTGGGGCCCGCGCCGTAGGCCGTCTGGCCGGAGACATCGGCGGATCCGTTCGCGATCAGGTCCCACATGACCTTGCGGTAGCCGGAGAACACGATCTGGGTGCTCACCTTCACATTGCCCGCGATGGATTCGAGCTGGGTGGCCGTAGCTGAGCCCAGGACGGCAGCGGGATTCGTGGTGTCGGTGAGATCCGCGAGGTTCGTCGTGTCCTGGGCGTAGGAGGTGACGGACGCGCCGCCCTTCACATACTTCTCGATGCCGAAGACGAGGCTGGAGCCGATGGATTTCCCGGACGGGTCGTGAACGCCGCTGGTCGCCACATAGAGGTAGCGCGCCCCGGCGAGCATGGGCACCTGCGGCATGAGGTAGACCTCTTTGCCGCTGGGAAGCATCTGGTAGGTGAACTGGGCGGAAACATCCCGGAACCCGAGCGTTCCATTCTCCGTAGAGGAGGGATTGGTGGGCGCGTCAGGAAGCACCTGGAAGACCTTCACGGTGCTCGCGTTCACGGTGGCGGGATCCACCGCGCCCGAGAAGGACATGTAGATGGGCGCGTTCACGCCGGAAACCGCGTGGGTGCCGCCCGCCTCCTGCTGATTCAACCAAACGAGCGCCTTGTCCGGGGTGAAGGGCGTCCCGGCCGTGGGCGTGAGGGTGGTGGTCGCGGCGGCGGTCAACAGCACATTCGGAAGCGGGATGTTGCCCGTGGACGGGTCAAAGTCGGCGCTCACGGCGCTGGCGTTCGAGGTCGGGTCGTTGGCGGTGGGGTTCACCGAGCTCGACGAGGAGCCGCCACCGCAGGCGAGCAGGAGCAGGAGCGGGGAAGCGAGCAGGGCGCCGCGGAATCGGGCGGGCATGGGACACCTCGTGAGAACGGACCGGGAAGGTGCCAAGAAGATAGCGCGGAAGCCAAGGGAATCCATAGAAAAGCAAGGCCCCCGGACGCGCCGGGGGCCTGACTTTGGGTAGGGTTTCCGGCTATTCGGAAACGGCGAACACGACCTTCTCGTTGGTGAAGCGGCTCTTGTCGAGGATCTTCACCGTGGCGCTCTGCTTGTCGGGCGCGATGGTGAGGGTGTAGTGCTGATCCTTCACGAGGGAACCAGGCACCACATTGACCTTGCCGATCTTCTTGACGCCCGCGTCGGCGGCCGTGAAGGTCAGCGTGTCATTGGTGCGCAGATCGAGCTCCTTGTCGAAGGCCTCGTTGGTCCACTTCGCCCCGGCGCGATCCTTGGAGAAGACGGGGATGATGATGACGCCGGCCTTCTTGAGGGCGCCGCGCTCGCCGACGATGTAGTGCAGCGAGTTGAGGTCGCTCTTCTGCTTCTCGGACAGCGTGGTGAGGTCGTTCACCTGCTGGGTGAGGTTCGCCTTCTCTTCGGACAGGGCGGCCACATCGTTCGTGAGCTGCTCCTTCTGTGTGGCGAGGTCGCCGACCTCTTCCTGGAGCTTCTCATTCTGGGCCACCGCCGTGTCGCGCTCGCCTTCGATCTTGGCGCGCTCCTGGCGGTTCAGCTCGGAGGGGCTGATGCGGGCGTGGCCCTTGGCCACCCAGGTGCCGTACACGCCGTTGGAGTAGAAGTGGTAGACCTCCATCCCGGGCGCCAGCTTGTCCATGATGTTCACATTGTCCACGAGCTTCTTGGCGTCGGACTTGGAGAGGCCCTGCTTCTGGAGGAAGCGCATGGCGAGGCCGTAGTGGCTCTCCCCGGCGCGGACCACATCAGGCTTGGGAAGCTCGGATTGCAGCTTCGTCAGCTTGTCGTTCATGTCCTTGATCTGCTTGTCCTTGTCAATCACTTCCTGGAGCAGCGCCTGGTAGGAGCTGTTCTTCTCGTTCTTGATGCGGTCCTCCAGCGCCTTGCGCTGGTCGTCCGTGAGCTGCATGGTGTCGGGGTTCGGCTGGACATCCGTCACGCCGGCCTTCGACAGCGCCTGCTGCTGGGCCTGGCCCGCGGCCTGGATCTGCTGCTGGGTCTGGTCGGCCTGGGCCGCCTTTTCGGTCTGCTCTTTGATCTTGGCGTTCTCCCGGTTGCATCCGGGGAGGACGAGCACGGCGGCGGCGAGACCCGCGGCGAGCGCGTGGCGCGTGAACCTGAACATGGAGGCCTCCTGAGAAGATCGGGATGGAAGGTCCAACCTTAACGGCGGGCCTGGGCCCTTTCAAGTTCCAAAAGTCGGGAAATTGCCACGGGTTTGTATGCGGATCACGGCCCCGGGGCGGGCCTCAACGCGTGGAAACGCGCAAGTCCATGGCCTTTGAACGCTTCCCCGCAGGCGAGCGGGCCCGCATACTGGAGGTCTTCCGTCACCCGGAAGGCGAGGAGCACGCATGGCCAAGCTGGGTCGCCACCTGTTCACTTCCGAAAGCGTCACGGAAGGGCATCCCGACAAGATCGCGGACCAGATCAGCGACGCCGTCCTGGACGCGGCGCTGAAGGACGATCCCATGAGCCGGGTCGCCTGCGAGACGCTGGTGACGACAGGCCTCGTGCTGGTGGCGGGGGAGATCACGACGAAGACCTACATTCCCGTGGCCCAGCTCGCCCGGGAAGTGGTGAACAGCATCGGCTACGACGAAGGCTCCAAGGGCTTCGACGGCCACACCTGCGCCGTCACCGTCACCCTGGATCGCCAGAGCCCCGACATCGCCATGGGCGTGGACACCGGCGGCGCCGGGGACCAGGGCCTCATGTTCGGCTACGCGACGACGGAAACGCCGGAGCTGATGCCCGCGCCCATCCTCTACGCCCACAAGCTCACGCGGCGGCTTTCGGAAGCGCGCAAGAGCGGCGTCCTCCCCTGGCTGCGGCCCGATGGCAAGAGCCAGGTCTCCGTGGAATACGATGGCGACAAGATCGTCCGCATTGACACGGTGGTCATCAGCACCCAGCACGCGGAGGAGATCAACATGGAGACCCTCCGCTCCGAAGTGATGCGCGAAGTGATCCAGGGCGCGCTGCCCGCGAACCTGCTGGACAAGGACACGAAGTACCACATCAACCCCACGGGCCGCTTCGTCATCGGCGGGCCCATGGGCGACTGCGGCCTCACGGGCCGCAAGATCATCGTGGACACCTATGGCGGAGCGGGCCACCACGGCGGCGGCGCCTTCTCTGGCAAGGACCCCAGCAAGGTGGACCGCTCCGCGGCCTACATGGGTCGCTACATCGCCAAGAACATCGTCGCCGCCGGACTCGCGGACCGCTGCGAGATCCAGCTCGCCTACGCCATCGGCGTCGCGGAACCCGTCTCCATCAGCGTGGACACCTTCGGCACCGGCCATGTGAGCGATGAGGCCATCGTGAATGCCGTGCGTTCCGTCTTCAGTTGCACGCCCAAGGCCATGATCGAAGCCCTGGACCTGCGCAAGCCCATCTACCGCGCCACGGCGGCCTACGGCCACTTCGGCCGTCCGGAGTTCTCCTGGGAGAAGTCGGACAAGGCGGAAGCGCTCAAGGCGGCGGCAAAGTAATCAGGCTGGAGACCGGAGGCTGGAGGTTCAAACGGCGCGGCGCTCCGCGCCGTTTCTTTTAAAGAAGGCGCCGCCACGGGCGGCACCTTTACGAACCTCCAGCCTCCAGCCTCCGGTCTCCAGCTTCACTTCAAGAAGCTGAGCCGATGTCCACCCACTTCGCATCCGCCATGGCGGCCTCCTCAGAGCCCTTTCGTGCTGGCTGCCTTCACGCGTTCCGCCCAGGCATCCCAGGCCCGCTGATCCAGCGGGCCCTTTTCAGGCAGTCGCAGGTTCGCGCGCATGGCGCGGTTCTTTGTGAGCGCGGCATGCACGGAGCTTTCGGGAAGCTTCGCGGCGGCCTCCGCGCAGGCACGCACCCCTGCGCCGCTTTGGCAGACGAGCAGCCACTCGTGCCCGGCTTCAAGACACTTCACCACCCGCGCGTCCCAATCCCAGGCCGCGCAGCCGCCCATCTCCAGATCGTCCGGCAGGAAACGGCCCCGCACACCCCAGGGATTCTCCGCCACCTGGCCACGGTCGAGGCTCGAAGGAAGGTCCGAGAGCGGCGTCTTGAGGTGGGCCACCATTACGAGCCGGTCCTCGTTGGAGAGCGCGACGAAGGGCCGGGCGTTGCGATCCACCGCCGCGCGATCCGTCAATTCGGGCAGGCCCAGGTGGGAATCCACCGTGGTGCCTCCGAGGCCGGGAAAGTGCTTGAGGCAGCCCCGCACGCCGGTGGATTCGAGTCCGTGAAGGAAGGCGCCCACGGCGGCTGCCACTTCGCGGGGGTCCGCGCTGGCGGCGCGATCGCCGATGCCGGCCTCTTTGTTCCCATCCCACAGATCCGTCACCGGCGCGAAGTCCACATTGAAGCCCAGGAGCCCGAGCCCTTCACCCCACAGACGGCCCCAGGCCTCACAGCCGGTCGCGCCTTGGCCGTTCCAGATGCGGCGCAAGGAGGGCGTGTCGCCCACCCAGGCCCGCAGGCGCGAGACGGCACCGCCTTCCTGATCGAGCGCGACGGCCAGGGTGCGTTCCCCACTGAAGCGCCCGTGGAGCGCATCCAGCAGCGCCTTGCACCGCGCGGGGCCCTTCGACGGATCCGGATCGAGGTTGCGGGCGAAGAGGATCACGCCCCCCGGCGCGAGGTCCTCCGGCACACCCGGAGCATCCTGCCCGTCGAAGCCCATCCAAAGAAGTCCATCGCTCGTGCGCATGGGATGAGCTTAACGGGAACCACCGATGGACACCGATGAACACCGATGAACACCGATGAAGGCGGGTATGGGTTCCCCCATCGGTGTCCATCCCCTCCATCGGTGGTTCCATTCCCTTCCGGTGGTTCCTATTTCTGCGTCGTCCGCTCGTACACCTTCGCTTCGACGAAGATGCGGAACAAGTCGGGATCCATGAGGCCGGCTTTGGCCTCCTCGTTCAGAATGTCCAGGGCCTTGCCCACGGGAACGGCCACTTTATAAGGGCGATCCGAGGCGGCGAGGGCGTCGAACACATCGGAAATGGCCATCATCTTGCTCTGGGCGGGGATCGCGTCACTGGTGAGCTTGCGGGGGTAGCCGCGCCCGTTGAGTCGCTCGTGGTGGGCGTAGGCGATGGCGGGGACGCCACCGAGTTCATCCGTCCACGGGATCTTTTCCAGGAATCGGAAAGTGTGGGTCACATGGCTTTCCACTTCCCGCCGTTCCTCGTCCGTGAGGCTGCCTTTGGGAATGCGGAGCGCGGCCAAATCGTGGGGGTCCACGAGCGGCTTCCGGTGGCCGCTCCAGTGCTGGAAGTCCATGCCGTCCAGGTGGACGAGCTCTTCGGCGGCCTCCTTGGGCAGCACGCTCGGCTCGTTGGACTGCTGGACGAGGGCGATGAGGCGGAGGGCTTCGGCGCGGCTATCGGCCTTCATCCCTTCAAGGATCGTCGAATCGAAGGGGCGCCCCTCGCGCCAGGCCTGGAGAAGGGCCTCCACTTCCAGTTCCAGCCCGCGCTGATGGAGACGCTGGAGCAGCACCTCGACGCGGGGTTCATCGAGCTTCTTGGCCTTCACGAGTACCTGCTCGCGCACGCCCACCTTGCCGAAATCGTGAAGCAGGCTCGCGTAGCGCAGCTCCCGCATCTGGCGCTCACTGAGGCGGAAGGTGCCCCAGGCGCCGCCTTCGGTGGTGTTCACGGCTTCCGCGAGTCCGACGGTGAGCAGGGCCACCCGGTGGCTGTGGCCGGAGGTCGTCGGATCGCGGGCTTCAATGGCCGCCACGGAAGCGTCCACGAACCCTTCGAAGAGCCGCTCGATGTCGTCCTTGAGCTTGACCGTCTCCTTGGTGCGCGCCTCCACCCGGGCTTCGAGGTCCTGCTGGTAGGCCTCGTTCTCCCGGAGGGCCTGGTAGTGGCTCAAGGCGCGGCCCAGGCTGGCTTCGATCTCGGCGAACTTGAAGGGCTTGGTGATGAAATCGTAGGCCCCGCGCTTGAGCGCCTCGATGGCGGCCTCGGTGGTGGCGAAGCCGGTCATGAGGATGGGGAAGCTCCTGGGATCCACCGCGTGGAGCTCCTTGATGAGCTCCAAACCCGACATGCCCGGCATGTTCAGGTCCGTGAAGACCACGGGGAAATGCCGCGCCTTCACCAACTCCAAGGCTTGCGCGCCACTGGCGGCGCTGACCGCCTCGTGACCGGAGTCCTGGAAAGCCTCCACCAGAAGGGAGCGAAGGTCGGCCTCATCATCCACGACGAGGATGGGGGTGGGAGTCGCGTTCACGGGGCCAGCATACTCCCAACCCCGATTTATTACTGGACCGTATCAGCCTCGACGGAGATCTCCCCATCCACCACCCGGAGCCGGGCCAGGCCCCCTGGGTGGAGTCGCCCCTCGAGCACGAGCCGGGACAGGGGGTTTACCACCGCCTGTTGGATGAGCCGCTTCAGGGGTCGGGCGCCCAACTGGGCATCCGCGCCTTCTTGGGCGAGCCAGGCGATGGCCTCGTCCGACGCGTCCAGGGCGATGCGCCGGTGGGCGAGCTGGGCTTCCAGGCGCTTGAGCTGGATGCGGGTGACGGCCTCCATGTCCGAAGCCTCCAGGGCGCG
>JAFDVN010000132.1 GCA_018269025.1 Acidobacteriota bacterium
AAGATCCTCGTCGAGAATGGCCAGCCGGTGGAATACGGCGAGCGCCTCTTCGCGATCCGGGTGGGCTGATGGCCTCCGCCATCAAGAAGAAGGGGCACCGCGCGCCCAGCCACGCGGGAGAAGAGCCGCCCTTCAAGAAGGTGCTCATCGCCAACCGTGGCGAAATCGCCCTTCGCGTGATCCTCGCCTGCAAGGAACTGGGCGTCCAGACCGTCGCCGTCTATTCCGAAGCGGACCGCAACGCGCTCCATGTGCGCTTCGCGGATGAAGAGGTCTGTATCGGCCCCGCGCCCTCCGCGAAGAGCTACCTGAACATCCCGAACCTCATCGCCGCCGCGGAGATCACGGGCGCGGAAGCCATCCACCCCGGCTACGGATTCCTCAGCGAAAACGCCCACTTCCAGGAAGTGTGCGCCGCCTGCGGCATCACCTTCATCGGCCCCAACGCAGAGATCATCCGCCGCATGGGCAACAAGGCCGAGGCCAAGGCCACGATGCTCGCCGCGGGCGTGCCGCTCATGCCCGGCAGCGATGGGCTACTGGCGGATCTGGATGACGCCATGGCCACCGCCGAGCGCATCGGCTACCCGGTGATCGTGAAGGCTTCCGCCGGGGGCGGCGGGCGCGGCATGCGCATCGTCAACTCGCCCGACGAGATGGCCAACGCCTTCGACACAGCCCGGAGCGAAGCCAAGATCGCCTTCGGCGATGACAGCGTCTACATGGAGAAGTACCTCCTGGAGCCGCGCCACATCGAAGTCCAGCTCATGGGGGACCTCTTCGGCAACATCGTCCACCTGGGAGAGCGGGAATGCTCCATCCAGCGCCGCCATCAGAAGCTCATCGAGGAATCGCCTTCCGCCGCGCTCACGCCCGAGCTGCGCCAGAGGATTTGCGACACCGCCGTGAAGGCCGCCAAGGCCGTGGGTTACTACAACGCGGGCACCATCGAGTTCCTGCTAGATAAGCGCGGCGACTTCTTCTTCATGGAGATGAACACCCGCGTGCAGGTGGAGCACCCCGTCACCGAGCTCGTCACGAGCATTGACATCGTGAAGGAGCAGCTCCGCATCGCCGCAGGGCGCAAGCTCAGCTTCACCCAAGAAGATGTGGTCCAGAAGGGCCACGCCATCGAGTGCCGCATCAACGCCGAAGATCCCTGGAAGTTCACGCCCTGCCCCGGCCGCCTCACCGCCCTCAATTTCCCCGGCGGCCCCGGCATCCGCATTGATTCCGCCATGCACCAGGACGCGGTGATCCCGCCCACCTACGACAGCATGGTCGCCAAGCTCATCGCCTACGGCGCGACCCGGGATGAAGCCATCGCCCGCATGCGCCGCGCGCTCGACACGCTGGTGATCGAAGGCATCAAGACCACGACCCCCCTCCATCGCCGCATCATGGACCACCCGGACTACATCTCCGGCGCCTTCTCCACCAAGTGGATGGAGACCTTCATGGCCGAACGCGACGCCGAGCGCGCCCAGGCGCAGGGATGAGCCGCTAGACTGAACCCACGCCGCCTTAGCTCAGTTGGTAGAGCACCGGCTTTGTAATCCGAAGGTCATCGGTTCGATTCCGATAGGCGGCTCCAATCTCCCGACGGCCCCGCAAGGGGCCCTCCTTCTGTTTGCCGCCGCTAGGAATCGGACCGATGAGTGGGATCGCGGAGACCGTCCAGTGGACGGTCGGGAGCGAGACCGGGGCTGGCGAAGCCAGACCAGTTCGATTCCCGCTCATGCGGTCTGCCTGCTTGAAACCGAAAGGGGCCTTCATTAATTGCCGCCTGCCGGAATCGGACCGATGAGTGGGATCGCGGAGACCGTCCAGTGGACGGTCGGGAGCGAGACCGGGGCTGGCGAAGCCAGACCAGTTCGATTCCCGCTCATGCTGCCTGACTGTTCGAAACCGCGAGGGGCCTTCCTTCTATTTGCCGCCTACCGGAATCGGACCGGCGAGTGGACTTGCGGAGACAGCCCAGTGGGCTGTCGGGAGCAAGGCCTGGGTTCGATTCCGATTGTAGGCTCCCGCAGGATCACCACGAAGACCACGAAGACCACCAAGTAAAGCCATTACGCGGAGTTCGCGGAGGGGCGGAGGGCAGCGGAGAACTGCAGGCTCCCCCTAGCCTTGGCCCGTTAAACGGGGCTTTGTGTCCCCTTCGTGGTCTTCGTGGTCTTCGTGGTCTTCGTGGTGAGATTCGTCAGTTTTCTTTCCCCACCAACTCCAAAAACGCCTTCGCCGCGTGGCTCATGGGCCGTTTCGCGACGGAGACGAGGTAGATCTTCCGTTCCAGGCGCAGCTCCTTGACCTGGACTTCTTTCAGCACGCCCTGGCGGATGTCCTGGTCCACGCACATGCGGGGCAGGAAGGCGACGCCCTCATCCGCCTGCACCATGCGGCGGATGCTTTCGACGGTGGGCATTTCGATGTCCATGTTCAGCGGCACCTTGGCCTGCTGGAAGGCCTTGAGCACGGCATCGCGATAGGGCGAGGCCACATTGTGGGCGATGAAGGTCTCCTTGCCGAGTTCCTTGATGGCAACGGTCCCGCGCTTGGCGAGCTTGTGGGTCGGTGAGACGACAAAGGCGAGATGGTCCGTATAGAGCCCCTGGGTATGGAAGCGCTCATCGTCCACCCGGTAGCTGATGACCCCGTAATCCACATCGCCCGCGAGGAGGCGGTCGGGGATCTCGCCGGAACGGCTGCGTTGCACGACGAGCTTCACTTTCGGATAGGCGCGGCGGAAGCGCGACAGATGCGGCAGCAGGTAGAGCGTCATGCTTTCGTTGGCACCGATGGACAGCCGCCCCGCCGCCTTGTTCTTCAATTCGCCGAGCTGGTTGGCGAGGCTGCGCTGCACATTTTCCTGTTGCCGCGCGGCTTCGAAGACGAGCTTGCCCGCTTCGGTGAGGAAGAGATCGCGACCGGAACGATCAAGCAAGGGCTCACCCACCTCCGCCTCCAGCCGCTGCACCGCCAGCGACACGGCAGGCTGGGTCCGAAACAACTTCTCCGCCGCGCGGGTGAAACTGCGCTCATTCACCACCGTGTAGAAGACGCCCAAGAGCGAAGGGTCGTTGAGCATGGGGCCTCCTGATGATTGGCACGACTAGCATAACCACCATTTATGCTGGAAGCGTCAGGCGTCAGGCCCATGTGCAGACCGTCAGACCGACCAAGAGGTGGAGGTTTGCAAAGAGGCCCGACGCCCGACGCCCGAAGCCCGATAACCTGGATGCATGCTATTGCCGCTCTACCTCGGATGCCTCCACGCCCTTGAACCGGACCATGTCGCGGTGGTGACGGGCGTGAGCCTGGAAGGGGATCGCACGACCGCCTGGAAGGTGGGCCTCGCCTTCGGCGTCTCCCATATGCTCGCGGTGGCGGTGCTCGCGGCGGTGGCGATCCTCGCGGGCCACGCGGTGTTCGGCCAAGCCTTTTACGACTGGATGGACCGCGGCGCGTGGGTACTCGTCGCCTTGCTCGGGCTGTGGAATCTCGCGGCGGCTTTCGGGTTCCGCAAGGGCGCGCTCCATTCCCACGCGCACACCCACGGCGTGCTGACCCACACCCACCCGCACCCCGAAGGCCACGGTCATCGCTTCCATCACTCCGCGGCGTGGCTCGGCGCGTTCTTCGGCCTCGGTGGCGTGCGGGGCTTCACGACCTTGATGGAGCACGGCGGCATTCACGGCAGCCTCGCCTTCACCGGCGCGTTGCTCCTCTTCGGCCTCGGCATCACAGCCATGTTCATCGGCCTCTCGGCGGCCTCCGGCTGGATCGCGGCGAAGCTGGGCGGGATGCGCGGCTTCCGCCGGATGCTCTTTGCGGCCTCAGGCGTCGGCAACCTCGCGGTGGGGATCTGGTTGCTGGTGAAGGGCTGAGGGAACGATTCACCGCGGAGGCGCGGAGAACGCTGAGAAAAGCTACCCGCGAAGGACCGCGAAAGGCCAGGGCCCGCCGAAGGCGGCCTTCGCGCCTTGCGTGAAGGTAGGATCGCGCGGGAGCGGCGTCCCCACACCCATGGGCGTGGAGGCGCCGCTCCCGCGCGATGCTCAGCCCTGGCCGACCGCAGGACGAGTCCCCTCTGCGGCTCTGCGGTGAACCTTCATCCTTCCCTTTGCGAATCAACCCGTGGAGTCAGGGCTTCGGTGGGTCGCCGGGCAGGTGATCGAGCTTCAAGGGATAGGGGCTTCCAACTTCCTTGCGTAGGGAGGGAGGGAACTTGGCGAAGGCCTTTCGCGCCTGGGTGCGGGTGGGGAAGGTGCCCCAGCAGGCCTGCCACCAGCGGAACCCATCGGGTCGGATGAAGGGGAGGATCATCAGGTCCTCCGTCTTGCCGCCGAGCAATCGCGCGAGGGTCGCGAGGCCATCCTTGCGCCCTGAGACCACGAGGCGAAGGGTCCAGGAATCGTTGGCCGAAGCCGCGCGGCGGGATTCCCCTTCGTGGATGGCCTCATCCAGCTTCGTCTCCCGCAAAAGCGCGAGGAGATCCACCTTCGCCTCTGGCCGCGGCACGACGGTGATCTCCAGGCTGCGGCTGCTTCCGCCAGCAGCGTTGCTCACGCTCAGGGTATAGACCGTCGTGGCGATGGGTGTGACGGTGAGGCTGCCCTTGCCTTCCACCTCTACGCCGCTGGGGTAGAGGCGAGCCTTCGCGCCGTCGCCGCAATCCCAGGAAAGCTTCACGGCGTCGCCGGGATAGCAGAACTTCTTGTCCGCCTCGAACGAGGACGCAGGTGCCGTTCCCTTCACGGGCGTCGCCAGCACGGTCACTTCGACGCTCTTGCTCGCGCCACCGAGCGCGTTGAAGACGCTGAGGGTGTACTTGGTGCTCTGCAGCGGCGTGACCGTCACTTCGCTCTTGCCATCCAGCTCCAGCCCTCCGGGCTCGAGCCGGACTTTGGACGCGCCATTGCACTGCCAGCGCAGGACGACGGGCTCGCCTGGCAGCACCGCGTGGGCGCTGGGCTCGAAGGCGCAGACCTCCGGTACCTGCACCGGGGGCGGATCCACCGTGATGAAAATCTGGGCCACGGGCGGGCCCGGCACCCCTTCCTCGGACAACTTGTAGGTAGTCGAGGCCAAGGGCTTCACGATGAGGCGGCCCTGGCGAGGCACCCGGAGGTCGCCGGGCTCCAGGCGGAGCGCGCCGTGGCCGGGAATCGTCCAATCCAGCTCCACGGACTGTCCGGCCTCGACCCGGGTGCTGGAGGCGGTGAGGCTGAAGCCCTGGGCCATCAGCGCCGCACTGGGCGCGGCGGCGACAAGGACGAGGAGGGCGGCGGGGCGCATCGTTCCAGGTTAACCGGGCCGAATCGGGACATTCGACCCGTTATGATTCACCGATGGAGAAACCGAAGAGCCTGCTGCGTTCCGCCGGAATCGTCGGGGCGATGACCTTGCTCAGCAAGGTCTCGGGTCTGTTGCAGACCTTCTTCCTCTCCCATGTGCTGGGCGCGGGCGCGGCGGCGGACGCCTACGCCGTGGCCTTCCGCCTGCCCAACCTCCTGCGCCGCTTCACGGCGGAAGGCACCATGACGGCGGCCTTCCTGCCGACCCTGGCCGAAGTCGAAGCGAAGCAGGGCGAAGCGGCGATGCAGGAGACGGCCGCGAAATTCCTCGGCACCCTCACCGTGCTGCTGGCGGTCCTCGTCGGTCTCGCGATTCTGCTCATGGGCGTCATCGCGGGGGTGCTGGTGGTGGGACGCCTCACGCCGCCGGGCAGCGGCTTCGCCGCGAACGCCGAGATGCTGGGCCGTGTCTTGACGGGCCACGCCGCCGTGCCGAAGGAGATGGAACTCACCATCATCCTCGGTCGCCTCATGTTCCCCTACCTCGTGCTCGTGAGCCTCACGGCGGGCTTCGCAGGGCTGCTCAACCTGCGGCACAAATTCGCGCTGGCCTCCAGCGTGTCGGTGTTCTGGAACCTCACCTACATCGCCTTCGGCGGCGTGGCCGTCCTCGCCTTCCGTCACGCGGGACACACCGGGGACACGGCGGCCGCTTATGCCTGCGCCCTCGCGGTGCTGGCGGGGGGCGTCGTGCAACTCGCCATCCTCTGGCCCGCTGCCGCGAAGATGGGTTTCCGATTCCGACTTGGCCTCCACCTTTCGGACCCCGGCGTGAAGCGCGCGCTGCGTCGCATGGGCCCGGGCCTCCTTGCGGCGGGCATCTACCCCATCAACGCGCTCATTTCCACCATGCTCGCCTCGACCCTTGCGGACGGCGCGCAGATGATCTTGCTCAACAGCGGCATGATGGGCGAGATGGTGCTGGGCGTCTTTGCCATGAGCCTCGTGACCGCGAGCCTGCCCCTCATGGCCCAGCAAGCGGAGGCGGGCGACCTTGGCGGCCTGCGCCACAGCCTGTCCGAAGGGCTGCGAGCTTCGGCCCTGCTCTGCATCCCCGCCTGCATCGGGCTCGCGGTGTTGGCGCTGCCCGTGGCGCGACTGCTCTTCCAGACCGGGCGCTATTTGGCCTCGGCCGCCGAATGGACCGCAGCGACGATGATGTTCCAGATGGTGGGCCTGCTCTTTGTCGCCTCGAATCGCATCGGCACTCAAGCGCTCTACGCCCTCAAGGACTACCGCGGCCCCGTGTGGGTCGCCTTCGCGTCCCTGCTCGCCAACATCGCGCTTTCCATCGCGCTGCTGAAGCCCATGGGCACACGCGGGCTCGCGCTCGCCAACGGCCTGAGCGCCATCCTGGGCCTCATCCTGCTTTCGCGCCTGCTGGACCGTCGCCTCGGCGAAGTCCCCAAGCGGGAGGTGGCCTGGAGCTGGGTCCAAAGCCTCTCCGGCGCGGCGATCATGGGGGGCCTCGCCTACGGCGGCATGAAGCTGATGACCCTGGATGGCCCGCTCCTGAGCCGGAAGCTGCTCGCGGTAAAGCTTTTCCCCCTCATCGCGCTATGCGGCCTCGCTTATTTCGCCTTCATGCTCGCGCTGGGAAATCCCCACGCGAAGCAGCTCCTCGCGAAGGTGAAACGGCGGTTCGCGCGCTAACAGGCTGGGGGATTGAGACTGGAGGCTGGAGGCCGTCTTGCGCGGCACCTTCGGTGCCGAGCCTTGATGAAGGCTCAGATCCTACTCCCCGCCCCAGCCAAGCGCTGGAAGGCGAAATCCCGCGTCAGTTCGCCCACCAGTTCACGGACTGAGACCAGCTCCTTCAATCGCCAGCCGTTGCTGCCGGAGAAGAAGAGCCCGGATTCCGTCTTGCCGCGCTGCGCGTCCGACAAGCGATCCGCGATGCAGTAACCGGCCTTGGCCGCGCCCTTCCCCTGGTCGCAGGGAACCACGCAATTGCTGATGCACTTGATGGGCGGCGCCGTGCCCGCCTGGATCCGGCGTTGGAGCTCGGTTCGAACCCCCCGCGCAGGCATCCCCACGGGGGAGCCCATGAGCTCGATGTCTTCCTTCCGCGCCGCGAGCAACACTTCCTTGAAGGACCGCGCCGCATCGCATTCGAATGTTCCTACGAAGCGCGTGCCCATCTGCACTCCCCCGGCACCGAGCGCGAGGACGCGTTGAATGTCGCCGTGATCCCAAATGCCTCCCGCGACGATCACGGGGAAATCTCCCCAGCGATCCCGCTCTTCGAGCACTTGGGGAAGCAGCGCTTCCAGCGCGAAGGCAGGATCCTCGCATTGCTCGGCGGAAAAGCCCTGATGCCCACCGCTTTCCGGGCCTTCCAGCACCACGGCGTCCGGCAGCCTTCCATGACGGCGCCGCCAAGCGGAGCAGATGATCCGCAGCGCACGGGCGGAGGAGATGATGGGCACCAGGGCTACCTCGGCCTCCCCCACGAGTTCGGGCAGGGAGAGTGGCAACCCCGCGCCGGAGAAGATGGCCTGAGCACCACCCGCGACGCTTTCCTTCACCACGCGATCAAATTCCCGAATGGCGCCCAGGATGTTCACGCCGATGGCGCCTTGGCCTCCCGCCCGTTCGCGCGCATCCCGAAGGATCCGGCGCAGGGCGGGCCCGTGATTCAAATTCACCGGGCCGAGTGGCCGCCCTTCCACAAAGCGCACCCCTTCGGGGTGGCGGTAGGCGGTGCCGATCGCCGAGACGATGCCAAGGCAGCCATGGGATGCCACGGTCCCCGCCAGGCGGTCCCAGGACACGCCCACGCCCATGCCGCCTTGAACGATGGGATAGGGCAGTTCGAGATGACGGATGCGGAGTTGGGGTAGTGGTGGACCCTCCGGTTCGATCCGACCTCCGCGTGAATACCGGAAGGCATCCAACGCCTCTCGGAGCCGACGAAAGGGAGACTCACCTTCCGTAAGCACGCCCGGACCCCGGAGCTGAATTCCAGCCAATCCCCCTTGCAGCGCCTCTCTCCAGCCGCGCGTCCGCGCATCCACCGCCGCGAGCAAGGGTTGCGCGATCCGGGCTTTCAACCGCGCGAGTCGCGCGATCAATGTGCCCTCCAGGATCAAGGCGTCCGCGCCTTCTGCGATGGCCTGTTCCGCCGCGCCTTCATCCGCCACCAGCGCGAGTCTCGGAAGGTCGCACTTCGACAGCGCCGAACGGGCTTCCGGTTCAAGATCATGACCGTGCACCAGGAAGGCCACGCCCTCGCGTTGGGCCATGGCCAGCACCTCCCTCATGTGGCGGAGGAGGCCTTTGATATCCAGGCCTATGGCTCCGCTGCCCTGGGCAAGAGCCGCCCGCACCCGCGCGCGGACATCATCCAGATCCGGGATCGCCGGCATTCGGAGCACGCCCAACCCGCCCGCGCTTGCCCATGCGGCGGTAAAACGATCCGAATCATCGGGATGCCACCCTTGAATTAGCAAGGGATGCTCTGACAAAAGCCCGTCCAGCTTCATAGAAAATCTCCAGCCCGCCACGGCCCGCACACAGACGGACTCCGAGCTTTATCACGACCTGCGTGTGACGCATGACACCTCAAGTCCGCGTCAAGGCTCGATGAAGCTGCCTATCCCCAGAACAACTTTCGCGTGCCTTCCGCGGCGCGGAGTTCGACGGCGCCCTCTTCCACGGCGCGTTCGGGATCCCAGCGGAAGCCGATGGTGTCTTCGGCCTGGATGCCATCCCGCGCGGCGACGCCCACCCAGCGGTCGCGGCCACTGGCCTTGGCGGCGTAGAGGCAGCGATCCGCCATGGCGAGCGCCTCGTCCCAGGGCACGGCTTCCGGGTCCGTGGCGATGAAGGGGAAGAGCGCGAAGCCCACCGAGGCGGTGAGCAGCAGGTCCTTGCCATCGGGCAGCTTGAAGGGCCGCTCCCGCAGCAGGTGCGCGAGGCGCTCGGCAAAGGCGCAGGCGCCATCCAGATCCGCCACATGGGCGACGATGAGGAACTCCTCGCCGCCCCAACGCACGGGCATGTCCGTGCCGCGGCACACGGCGCGGATGCGCTCGGCCACCTGGGCCAACACCGCGTCGCCCCCCGCGTGGCCGTAGGTGTCGTTCACCGCCTTGAAGCGGTCAATGTCCAGCATGACGATGGCGAGCTTGGCGTCCGGCGGGAGTTGCTGCAGCTTGCCTTCCAGCAGTTCCCGATGACGGCGCTGGGCGCGGGACACCTCGTTGGGGAGCATCTGCTCCATGTGACGGCGATTCCCCAGGCCTGTGAGCGGGTCGGTCATGGAGATGGCTTCGAGCGCGAGGTTGGACAACTCCAGGGCTTCCGTCCGCTGCTTCACGAGGGTTTCGAGTTCCTCGTTGCGCTGGCGGAGACGCCGCGTGCGCCAGCGCAGCCCCGCCCAGATGAGACCTAGCAAGGCCGCGAGGCCGAAGGCCAGGGTGCCGCGCCGTCGCCACCAGGGCGCGAGCACTTCGAAGTCCACGCCGTTCACGGGACCGACCTGACCTTCGCCTAGCGTCGTCCGCACTTCGAAGCGGTAGCGCCCCGCGGGTAGGGCGGGGTAGCGGGCTTCATGCAAGTTCGTCCCGCGCCAATCCTCCCCGAGCCCAAGCAGGCGCACCTGATACCGCACGGAAGGCCCGAGCGCGAAATCCAGCGTCGCGAATCGGAAGGTGACCGTGCTCGCGCCCGGCTCCACATCCGGCATGCGGCTGGTGCCATCGAAGGGTCCATCCACCGTGCGGGGCCCGGCTTCGGCGGAGAGCACCACGGCGGGAGGCGCTTGAAGGCTGGCCCCATCGCGCCCCGCCACATGGTGTTCGAGCCCACCGGTGGTGCCGAGCCACACATCCCCATCCGCATCCGCCCAGAAACTGAAGGGGTTGCAATCCTCGCCCCCGAGCCCTTCGGCCCGTCCATACCGCGCGAGGCGGCCATCCCGCGCGATGCGCGCCACGCCGTCGTTGGTGCCGGCCCAAAGGTTGCCTTGGGGATCCCGGCCTAGGGAGTAGATGGAATCGGACGCGAGCCCATTCGCCGTCCCCACTTGTCCGAGAAGGGTGAGGGTGTCGCCTTCCACGCGGACATGGGTGAGGCCGTAGGGTTCCTGATAGGCGACCCACGCGGTGCCATCGTCCATCCGCACCACCGCCCACAGGCGCGAAGTCTTCAAGCCCGCGCGCTGATCCCACACGCGCCACTTCCCATCCGGGTTTCGACGGGCGAGTCCCGCTTCGCAGGCGATCCAGAGACTTCCATCCGAAGCCACCTCCACCGTGGACACCTGGCCATCCGGCGCGAGGCCCGGCACCGGCTCGCGGACGAAGCTTCCATCCGCCTTGCGGCAGAGCAGGCCCGCCTTCGTCGTGCCCATCCAGAGATTCCCCGCGCTGTCGAAAGCAAGGCTGAGGATGCCTTGCGCGCCCATTCCATCCGGCAACGGCACGCGATCCGGCTTGGTCCGCCCGAATCGGAAACGGTCCAGATAGGCTTGCTCACCCCCGGCCCAGATCTCGCCATCCTTTTCCGCGAAGGCGTAGATCACTTCGCCCCGCGTCTCCGGCAGGCTTTCAAACCCTTCCGGCCGCATGCGCGCGAGCCCGGCGGCCGTAGCGACCCACATCACGCCGAACTGATCCCGGTGCAGCGCCCAGATGTTGTCCGCAGGCAGGCCATCCGCCTGCACATAGGTGCGCCAGTCGCCCTGCCCCAGTTCCTCATAGAGCCCCACGCCCCCGGCCCAAAGCCCGCCCTGGCGATCCACCAGCACCACATTGGCCCAAGCGGTGGGCAAACCGCGGGCCTGACCGAGCCGCTCCAGCGTCCCATCCGCCTTGAGGTGCAAGAGCCCCTGCACCGTTGGGGCCCAGAGCCCACCCTGGCCATCCGGCTCCAGTTGCTCCTCGTAGATCGTGTTGAAGATCGGGCCCGCATCCACCTTCGTAAACAGCGACCCGCCAAGTCGCCGCAGAAACAGCGCGCTCGCCGTGCGCAGCCAGACCCGGCCCGCGCCGTCCTCCTCCACCGCCTTCACGGGATCGCCACTCAGACCCGATTCGGTGCCGAAGGCATGCCACGCCTCCCCCTGAAGCTGGAGCAGGCCCGCATCCGTCCCCACCCACAGGCCGTTCTGCCCCTTCGCCACCCAGTACGCCTTGCCCCCCGGCCAGCCCGGCGCGAGTGCGAAAGGACCCGAGGCCCCGCGCACGAAGAGCCCTTGATCCGTCGCCACCCAGAGACGGCCATCGGGCGCCCGGTAGAGATGTTTGATCTCCGCGCTGACCAGCACCTGCGGGTCCGTCACCGGCGTGATGCGCCCCGCCCGGAACCGGCAAAGCCCCCGCCGCGTGCCGATCCAAAGGCTGCCATCCGAATCCGGGCTCAGGCTCTCCACCCAGGTGGAGGGCAGGCCATCCGCGATGGTCCAGCGCCGGAAACCCGCGCCATCGTAGCGGTAGACACCTCCTTCGGTGCCCGCCCAGATGAAACCGCTCGCATCCTGGGCCAGGCAGGTGAGCGAGAGGTGCCGCAATCCCTCCGCCCGGCCGTGCACCTGGAAGGCTAACCGGCCCGCCGGTC
Organism: Acidobacteriota bacterium; assembly: GCA_018269025.1. GTDB lineage: Bacteria > Acidobacteriota > Holophagae > Holophagales > Holophagaceae > JAFDVN01. The sequence goes on from JAFDVN010000132.1 coordinate 11,919, forward strand.
CTTGGGCCCCGCGCAGCGCCAACCCCGGGCCCACGAGAAGGCCCAGGAAGGCGATCAGGACCTGGAGCCTAGACCAGCGCACGGAAGAACCTGGAAAGGAAAAAACAAGCATGCCACGCCCCGCCCGGCGGAGCCAGACGAAGCCTACGGGGCCTTGGGGAAGCCTGGGATGGGTGGGGAACCACACCCGGCTCATCGGAGCAAGAAGGCCCAATGTTAAATTCCGGCACCGCTCGAATCATTACCCTTCAGATGCCAAGACGGCGGTTCCCGTGAAGGGCCGTCCAGTCCGATCACTTCGGCCTTGCATGCCTATTTTGGAATCATAAAATGATTTCATCTGGAGCATCCATGTACAGCACCACCCTCCGCCTCGACGACGACCTCGCCCGCTTCCTCCAGGAAGAAGCGAAGGTGCGCGAGCTTAGCGTCAACGCCCTGCTCGCCCAGATCATCCATCAAGCCAAGGAGGCCCGCGCCCGCAAGCGCCTCGCGCGGGATTGGGCGGCCTATGCCCAAGATGACGCCGCGCAGGACGTGAGCTACGCGCTCCCCGCTCAAATCGAAGCCGTCGCCGAGGCAAAACCCAAACCGTATCGCGCGCCGAAGAAACGCCCATGAGCGAGACTCATCCCACCTGCAGTCGCGGCGATATCTGGATGCTGAACTTTGAACCCCGTCGTGGCTCCGAACAAGGCGGTCACCGCCCCGCCATCGTCATCCAAAGCGACCTCGGCAACCACGCCCCCGGCGCCCGCACCACCATCGTCGTGCCCCTCACCACGAGCGGCCGCCCCTTCGTCTTCTATGTGCCCATCCCCAAGACCAAAGACACCGGCCTCCCGACCGACTCCTGGGCCAACTGCACCCAACTCCTCACCGTGGACAAAGCCCGCCTGGAGAAGAAACTCGGCAAAGCCACCCCCGAGCA
>JAFDVN010000133.1 GCA_018269025.1 Acidobacteriota bacterium
CACACGAGCGCCTGCACCGTCGCCGTCATGCCGGAGGCGGAAGAGGTGGACATCGAGGTGCGCAAAGAAGACCTGCGCATTGACACCTTCTGCTCCGGCGGCAAAGGCGGCCAGAGCGTGAACACCACCTACTCCGCCGTGCGGCTCACCCACCTCCCGACCAACACCGTCGTGAGCTGCCAGGACGAGCGGAGCCAGCTCAAGAACATGGCGAAGGCGATGACCGTGCTCAAGTCCCGCCTGCTCCAGAAGGCCCAGGACGAGGCGGACGCGGCGAGCGCCTCCTTGCGAAAATCCCAGGTGGGTTCCGGGGACCGCAGCGAGAAGATCCGCACCTACAACTTCCCCCAAGGGCGCGTGACCGATCACCGGGTGGGCGTGACGATCCACCAGATTGACGCCTTCATGGGCGGCGCCATCGAACCCATCCTCGAACCGCTCCGCGCGGCTTTCGAAGCCGAGCGACTCAAGCAGCTAGGAGCCTGATCGGGCCGAGGACTTGGGGCCTCGGACCTCGGGAAAGACCACGGGCCTCGGGAGGGTGACTCCCGAGGCCCGTGGTCCATGGCCCGAGGCCCTACTTCTTCTTCACCACCACCGTCTCCGGCGCGGCCAGGTGAAAGGCCAGGGGCTGGGCCGCGTCAATCTTGATGATGGTGTCGGCCGTGCCCGCCGCGACGGCGGTGCCGGCGGCCGCGCCGATGGCGGCTCCGCCAAGGGCGTGGTCGTTCTTGTTGTTCTTGTCGGAGAGGATGCCCACGAGGGCGCCCAGCGCCGCGCCGCCGCCGATGAACTTGGCGTTGCGGGCGCCGCGGGGATCGCCGGTGACGGCGTGGGTGTCGCTATCCACCCCGCTGTCGCCGATGTCGGTCACCTTGATGGCGAGCACGCCCTTGCCGCTGCTGAGGCGGCCCGCAGGCACGCTCTGGCTCACGACGCCCTTCACGGGGGTGCCGGCGGCCCACACGGTGGTGCCGTTCACGACGACCGGCGCGGAAAGCGTGCCGCTCCAGCCATCGCCCGCCTGCTGCTTATCGGTGGCGAGTCCTTCCGCCAGCTTCACGGAGAAGGCCGTGTCGGTGGGCACGGTGACGGAAACGGCCTTCACATCCTTGGCCGCGGCGAGCTGGGTGGCTTCCTTCTTCGCCGCCACTTCGCGCTTCTTGGCGTCCGACAGCTGCTTCTCCAGCGATTTGATGTGGTTGGCCTGAAGGGTCTTGTTGGTGTCGGTGTCGTCGCTGCCTACGGCCTTGCCGGCCTTGGCGTCCGCCAGCTCCTGCTGGAGCTCGGCAACCCGGGACTGCTCCTGCTGGGCGGCCTGGTCGGCCATCTTCGCGGCTTCGCTTTCGCGGTTGCAGCCGATCGCGCCCACGAGGACGAAACTCAGGGCGGCGGGGAGGGTGAGGGTGCGTACCTTCATGGGGGACTCCTTCAGGGAGGGTGGGGGCATTAGTCTAAGGGCTGGGAGCCCGCCCCTGGTCACCGGAAAATGAACCCATCTCCTTCCAACCCCTTGGACCCGCGGGAAGCCTCGGTGCTCAAGACGCTCATCGAGGCCTACCTGGAGGCTGGGGAGCCCGTGGGTTCCCGCCTGCTGGCCAAGCGATACCCCGAAGCGTTGTCCAGCGCCACCATCCGCAATGTACTGGCCGAGCTGGAGGACGAGCGGCTCGTGAGCCAGCCCCACGCCAGCGCGGGGCGGGTGCCCACGGAGCGGGCCTACCGCTACTATGTGGACCGCTGGCTGAACGCGGGTGGGGGCTCCTCAAGGCCAACCACAGCCGATCCGCGCCTGGAAGGCGCCTTGAGAGGCCTGGATCTGGATCCTGAAGCCTGGGCGCGCCAGGCGGGCCGGGTGCTTTCGGAAGTTCTCCAGGGCGTCTGCCTCGCCCTGCCCATCGGGCTGACCCAGAGCCGTCTCGCTCGCCTGGAATTCGTGTCCCTGCCGCCTGGGCGGGCGGTGGCGGTGTGGGTGGGCGCGGCGGGGGAAGTCGAACACCGCATTCTGGATGTCCCCAGCGACCTGAACCCCGCCCAGCTGGTCGAGCTGGGCAATTTCGCCTCGGAGCGCTTCCGGGGCCTGACCTTGCCGGAGTTGCAGGGGCGCCTTCTGGCCGAACTCCAGTCCGGGGTGGAGGAGGGCCGCCTGCTGGCCGCCCGCTTGCAGCAGATGGCCGCGAAATGGACCGCCGCGGAGGATCAGGCCGGCGCGCCCGTCCTGGTTTCCGGGGTCGGACAGCTCGGTCACTTGCCCGAGTTCGAGGATGTGGAGCGCTTTCGGGGCATGGTGGCCGCCTTCGAGGAGCAGGAACTCCTGGCCCGACTGCTCAACGCCTTCGCGGAACAGGCCCGGTCGGAAGTGAAGCTCATCCTTGGGTCCGAGAACCCCTATCTCGCAGACTTCCCCTTGGCCACGCTGGTGCGGACCGTCCGCCTGGGCCCGGCCGGATTCGTCACCTTCGCCCTCGTCGGGCCTCTCCGCATGGACTACCCCCGGGCCATGGCCGGATTGGATTGGTTGGGGCAGGAACTGGACCGGCGGCGGGGGTAGCTTTCAACCGCTTCAAATTGGCTCCTATACTTGGGGTCATGAACCCCGAGATGCCCCACCCGGCGGACCTGCCGCCCGAGGACCCCCTTTCCGCCGATCTCCAAGACGACGCGGAGGTCATGGATTTCGATAGCGACGCCATGGACCTCCAGGCCTTGGCGGATGCCGCCGCCGCCGCCGAGGAAGCCCGCGCGCGAGCGTCCAAGGCCGCCCAGTCCGCAGGGCAGGCTTCGGCCGAGGCCCAGAAGCAGCTGGAAGAGCTGGTGAAGCGCGAAGCCGAGCTCATCGAGCAGCAGAAGCGCCTCGCGGCAGACTTCAACAATTTCCGCAGCCGGGTGCAGCGGGATACCCAGATGGCGGTGGACCAGGCGGAGAAGCGGATCTTCGGCGACCTGCTGCCGGCGCTGGACAACTTCGACCGCGCGCTCGAAGCGTCCTACCCGGACCTGGTCGCCTTCCGCGATGGCGTGGACCTCATCCGCAAGCAGTTCATGGACGCCTTGCGACGCCTGGGGGTGGAAGCGATCCCCCTTTCCGTGGGCGATCCCTTTGACGCGCTCCACGCCGAGGCGCTCACCACGCTGGAGAACCCCGCGCTGCCCGATGGCGTGATCGCCGCCGTGTACGAGAAGGGCTTCAACCTGCGCGGCCAGCTTCTGCGCCCGGCCCGGGTGGTGGTGAACCGCCGCAACCTGGAGCCGCCTGACCCTTACCACACGCAAGAAGTCCCCGCCGCGCCTGACGGCCCGGCGAACTGATCCGAATCCTCTGGAGCATCCATGGCAGGCAAGCTCATCGGCATTGATCTCGGGACCACGAACAGCTGCGTGTGCGTGCTGGAGAGCGGCGACCCGCGGGTCATCCCCAACCGCGAGGGCAGCCGCACCACGCCCTCCACGGTGGCCTTCACCGACAAGGGCGATGTCCTCGTCGGCCACATCGCCAAGCGCCAGGCGGTGACCAATCCCCAGCGCACGCTCTTCGCCATCAAGCGGCTCATCGGCCAGCGCTTCGACGCGCCCCGGGTGCAGGAGGCGAAGAACCGCCTCCCCTTCCCGGTGGTGGGTGCCCCCAACGGCGACGCCTGGGTGCGCGTCGGCGAGCGGGACTACGCGCCGCCCGAGCTGTCCGCCATCGTGCTCCGCAACCTCAAGCAGGCCGCCGAAGCCTTCCTTCATGAGGAAGTGACGGACGCCGTGGTGACGGTGCCAGCCTACTTCGACGACGCCCAGCGCCAGGCCACCAAGGACGCGGGCCGCATCGCGGGGCTCAACATCGAGCGCATCGTCAATGAGCCCACGGCCGCGGCCCTGGCCTACGGCTTCAACAAGCCCGGCGTCAAGCAGACGCTGGCCATCTACGACCTGGGCGGCGGCACCTTCGACTTCACGCTCATGGAAATGAACGATGGCGTCTTCGAGGTGCTGGCCACCAGCGGCGACACCTTCCTGGGCGGCGAGGATTTCGACCAGGCCATCCTGCTCATGCTCGTGAAGCAGTTCCATGAAAAGACGGGCACGGACCTCACCGGCGACCGCATGGCGCTCCAGCGCCTCAAGGAGGCCAGCGAAAAGGCCAAGTGCGAGCTGTCCACCTTGGACAAGGTGGACATCCGGCTTCCCTTCATCGCCCAAGGGCCCAGCGGGCCGCTGCACCTCGAAGCCAGCCTCACCCGGGACGAGCTGGAGCAGATGGTGGGCGACCTGGTGGAACTCACCCTCATCCCCATCAAGGACGCCCTGGAGCAGGCGCGCAAGACTGCCAAGGATGTGGACGAGGTGATCCTCGTCGGCGGGCAGACCCGCATGCCCCTCGTGCAGAAGTGCGTGAAGGACTTCTTCGGCCGAGAGCCCAATCGCACCATCAACCCGGACGAAGTGGTCGCCGCGGGCGCGGCCATCCAGGGCGCGGTGCTGAAGGGCGATGTGAAGGACCTGGTGCTGCTGGATGTGATGCCGCTCTCGCTTGGCATCGAGACCCAGGGCGGCGGCTTCGTGAAGATCATCCCCCGCAACAGCACGATCCCGCTCCGGGACGCGCGGGTGTTCACCACCGTCACCGACAACCAGGGGCGGGTGGAGATCCATGTGCTCCAGGGCGAGCGCGAGTTGGCCGAGCACAACAAGAGCCTCGGCCGCTTCGACCTCATCAACCTCCCGCCGCTCCCCAAGGGCGTGCCCCAGATCGAGGTCGCCTTCGACATTGATTCCAACGGCATCGTCCGCGTGTCCGCCAAGGACCTCATGACGGGCCTGGAGCAGGGCATGAGCATCCGCCCCAGCTCCGGCCTGTCCGAGCTGGAGATCCAGCGGATGGTCCGCGAGGCGGAAGCCAACATCGAAGCCGACGAGAAGCGGCGCGACGAGCTGAAATACATCGCCTCGGCCGAAGGCCTCATCTTCTCCTGCGACAAGAGCTTCGCCGAATGCGGCAAGTACCTGAACGAGGAGCAGCAGCTCTTCATCCGCGAAACCCTCGGCCAGGCCCGGCAGGCGGTGAGTTCCCGGGACAAGGCCGCCCTCCAGGCCTGCGAGGCGGACCTGCTGGAGACTCAGAACCTCCTCACCGAGGCCGTGCTCGCCGCCAGCGAGGCCATGATGAAGGCCATGGACGAGGAAGGTGGCCTGCCGAGCTGAACCAATGCGGGAGTTCCGGGCCCGGAGCCGATAAACTGATCGGATGAAGCGGGACTACTACGAGGTTCTCGGCGTTGGCCGGGATGCCGGCACGGACGAGATCAAAAAGGCCTACCGCAAGCTCGCCATGGAGCTGCACCCGGACCGCAATCCGGGCAACAAGGAGGCCGAGGAGAAGTTCAAGGAGGCCGCCGAGGCTTACAGCGTGCTGTCCGACGCGGACAAGCGGCGCGCCTATGACCAGTACGGCCACGCGGGCCCGGGCATGGGCGGCGGCCAGCAGTTCCAGTTCGACCCGAGCCAGTTCGCGGGCTTCGAGGACATCCTCGGCAGTTTCTTCGGGGACTTCTTCGGCGGAAGCCGCCGGTCGTCCTCGCGCGGCGAGCGCGGCTCGGACCTCCAGTACAACCTCAAGCTCCCCTTCAAGGACGCGGTGTTCGGCAAGGACGGCTTCGAGCTGGAATTTCCCCGCCTGGATGCCTGCGGCACCTGCAAGGGCAACGGCGCGGCGCCGGGCACGGGGGTGGAAACCTGCGGCCAGTGCGGCGGGCGCGGCCAGGTGGCGGCGCGGCAAGGCTTCTTCCAGATGGTCGTGCCGTGCCCGAAGTGCGGCGGACGCGGCAAATTGATCCCGAACCCGTGCAAGACCTGCCACGGCGAAGGCCGCGCGCGCGGAACGGCGAAGGTGAAGTTCAACATTCCCGCAGGCGTGGACCGGGGCAA
>JAFDVN010000134.1 GCA_018269025.1 Acidobacteriota bacterium
ACGATCTCGCGCATGTCGGCAGAGGGCACGACCACTTTGGCGTCCACGGGGCGCAATTCGGTGGTGTGGCCGCCCTCGGCCTGGGCGACGGTGCGGTTGATGCGCTGGACCCGCTCCAGGTCGGTGTAGATGGCGTCCATGAAGAGCGAATCAAGCATGTAGCCGCCGATGTGGCCGAAGCTGGGATAGGGCTGGGGCTGGTCTGGCTTGCGGGGGTTCGGGTCTTCGTTGCGCACAGCGATGACGAGGATGCGTTCCGCGCCCAGGTGGATCGCGGGGGACACGGGGCTCATCTGGCGCAACGAACCATCGCCGTGCCATTCGCCGTCTACCTGGGCGGCGGGGAAAAGAATGGGCAGCGCGACGGAGGCCATCACATGCTCCACGCTGAGTCGCGCGGGCCGTCCTTCCCGGCGGGTGCGCCGCCAAGGCTGGCACTCGGACGAGGCCTGGAAGTAGGTGATGGACTCGGCGCTTTGATACCCGGCCGCCGTGATCGCGAGGCCGCGCAGGCCGCCCGCCTCGATGGCCCGTTGCGCCGCGTCGAAGTCGAGTCCGCGGGTGAGCAGTTCGCGCAAGGGTTGGTTATTCAGGATGGAGCGGACGCCCGCCCGGTCCGATCCGGACAACAGAGCCCGCACCCAGCGGGCCGCGTCCCCCGCCACGGTGGCGAGATCCGTTCGGTAGACCTGGTCCACCGTGAGGTTGCGCCAGATCTCGGCGAGGGCGGCGACGCCTTCACGGAAGTCGGTGCCGTGGGTGGCGATCTTGGCGGCGTTGATCGCGCCGGCGGAGACACCCGACAGGATGGGGAAGGGCATTCGCACCGATTCCGGCAGCGACTCCGCGAGGGCGCGAAGCACGCCCACCTGATAGGCCGCCCGCGCGCCACCGCCGGGGAGGATGAGGCCGTTGAGGGGCTTGGGACCGGAAGGGGACGGAGGCGTCGTCATGGGTCATCGTCATGGTTCATCGTCATGGTTCAACGGGCGGAAAGCGGAGGGTGAAGCGCGAACCGCGCCCCACCTCGCTTTGGACTTCGAGTGTACCGCCCAGGCCTTGGACGACGGCCTGGATCGAGCCAAGGCCGAGGCCCGTGCCTTGCCCCGCCGGTTTCGTCGTGAAGAAGGGCTCGAAGATCCTCGCGAGCACCTCTTCAGACATGCCACACCCGGTGTCTTCCACCTCCAGCGTCGGTGCGCCGGATTCGTCCACCCGAGCCCGCACCCAGACGCGGCCCCCTTCCGGCGTCGCGTCCCGGGCGTTCATCACGAGATTCACGATCACTTGATCCAACTCCGCGCCTGCGACTTTCACGCGGATCGGGCCTTTGGACAGGGTCAGCACCTGGAGATCCAGCGCCCGGGGCAGGGTCGCTTTCAGCACCGGGGCGAGGTTCGTGAGGTGCTCATTCAGGTCCAGGGTAGGGATGCCTCCCCGCTCGCCCCGGCCTGCGGCCATGATCCGGCGGGAAAGGCCACTGGCCATGACGAGGGAGGCTTGGGCCCGTTCCAGGTATTCGCCAGGTTGGCCTGCCGGGTCGTGAAGTTCCTCCCGGGCGATGTCGAGGTATCCGATCACGCTCGTGAGCATGTTGTTCAGGTCGTGGGTCACGCCCGCGCCCAAGGTGGCCACGAGGTTCATGCGCTGGGTGCGCAGGACGATGGCCTGGCTTTGGGCGAGGGCCTCCGTCCGCTCCCTCACCTTCGCTTCGAGCGTGGCCTTGAACCGTTCAATCTGCCAGAGGGCCAGGGCCTGGCGAGCGAGCAGCAGCAGCGCGAGGGCGCCCATCAGGAAGAAGCTCGTGGCGTCCCTCTCGGATCCAACGGGAACATAGGCCGCCAAGGCGGTCGGGAAGGCGAGCAGCGCGGGGAGGTAGGGCAGGGCCAGCAAGAATCCCTTGCGGAGCCGACTCAGCTCGCGCTCTTCGAGGGGCTGGCGGCAGGCGATGCAAAAGCAAAGGATGGCGGGGAGGAAGGCGAGCCGCACCGGGTGGGCGTAGGAGAAGCCACCCTGAAGGTCCACCTGGACCCGCCACACGGCCACCGCGATGAAGAGGAGCAGGCCCAGCCCCAGCCAGCTTTGGGGATGGCGGAGGCGGAGCCCAAGTCCGGCCCAGGCATGCATCGCCACGCCGGCGCTCAGGGAGATCGCGATGAAGGCCGCGAGGAGGCTGGCTCGCTGAAAGGGATCGCCCCCGACGCTTTCCAGGAACCCGCGCAGCACCCAGATCCAGAGGCAGAGGTAGAAGGCCACGGCGAAGATCGCCGCGTCCAAGGCTTCGAGCCAGGTCCTTCGCCGCCTGCGCGCGAAGGAAAGACTCACGGGAATGAGCAGGATGAAGGTGGCTGTGAACTGGAGCAGCAAGCCCTTGGAGAGGTGCTCGTCGCCCATGGCACCGTGGACCAGGGTTCCAAAGAGCTGCCATCCCGTGATGAGGACGAGCAGGCCGAAGAAGGCGCCTAGTAGAATCCAGCCGCTTCTGGACCGCCGCTCTCCTTGCGTGCGAAGCCCGCATTCATAGGCGCCAAGGGCGGAGAGCCCCACAAACCCAATGGAAGTCGCCACGGCCTTGACGCGTGGATCTCCCACCATCCAGACGCCCGCCACGCCGCAGGCGAAGGCCAGCAGGACCCAGAGCGGGGGCAGGCGATGGGAGGACATGGGGCCCCCATTCTGCCCGAGCCGCTCGTCCCAGGGTCAAAAAGGGGCCTAAACCACCTCCACCTGCCTTCGTAACTCACCTCGACACCGCGTCCAGGTGAGGTCTTTACATGCGTATCCAGCTCAGCGTCATCGCGTGCTCCGCCGTGCTCTCGGCCCAGGCGCCCAACCCGCCGCACCTGTCCTTCCCGCGGCTGGCCAAGGCGCCTTCCATGGCGGCGAACGCGGACCTCGCGACCTGGGAAGGCGCATGGGTCGTCAAGGATTTCGGCATGATCATGCCGGATGACAAAGGCGAAAACCGCTGGCCCACCATCGCCCATTTCGCGTGGGGACCGGACGCCTTGTATGTGGCGGTGGAGTGTCAGGACCCCGATCCTTCCCAGGTGCGATCGGCGCTCACCAAGCGGGATGATTTCAATGGCGATCTGGATTTGATCGGCTTGGATATTGATGCCTCAGGCAAAGGCCAAAGCACCATCCGGCTCATCTCCAACCCCGCGGGTGGACAAGGCGATGCCATCGTCACGGATTCGACCGGCGAGAACTACTCCTACGACATGCTCTGGGACTCCGTGGGCGTGCGCACACCCACCGGTTACCTCGTGAAGTTCCGCGTGCCCTACAGCAGCTTGCGTCGCAGGCCCGGCGAGTGGGGCATCCGCATCCTCCGCATCATTCCCCGCGAGCGGCGCTATGGCATCTCCTGGCCGCGCATGAGCAAGGATGTCCAGTGCGACATCTGCCAAATGGCGAAGGTGTCGGGCGCGCCGGTGGATCGCCCCGGCTCACCCTTTCTCGTCATCCCCTCCGTCACCTACACCAAGACGGATTCCCTGAACGCGCCCACGGACGAGCACACGCGCCTGGGCTTGGATATGCGCTACTCGGGCACCTCCGTCACGCTGGAAGGCACCTACCGCCCGGACTTCGCCACGGTGGACGCGGATGTGGATCCCTTGCAGATCAACAGCCGCTTCAAGGTGTTCTACCCCGAGCACCGGCCTTTCTTCCTCGAAGGCATGGAGCTGCTGGGCATCATGGGCGCTCAACAGCAATTCTTCAGCCGCACGGTTCAGGAACCGCTCTATGGCGTGAAGGCGTCGGGTCAGTCCTCCTGGGCGAGCTGGACGGTACTGCATGCCAAAGACCAGGAAGGCGGTCAGTGGCTGGATGCCAATGGCGGCACCGGCGTGGACGACCTGCCCACCCGGGACACGGCCGCCGCGGCGAGGTTTCGCCTGGATGACCGCAGCTCGGGCATCTCCCTCGTCGGCACGGACAAGGCGCTCCTGGGCGGTCCCGATGGCGCGGGCGGCCAGAGCGGCGGCATCTACGCGGACAAGTGGCTAGGTCCGGACTTTCATGTCATCGGAAGCGCCATCCGCTCCGTGTCCCACCTTCCCCAAGCCGATGGGACCACGGTGTCTCAATCCGGCACCGCCACGGCGCTGGAGGTGGACTGGAACACCCGGAGCTGGAACGCTTTCCTGTTCACGCAGGCGACCAGCCCCGATCTCGTGCTCCTTTCGGGCTTCACGGATCTTCAGGGCTACCGCACCCAACGGGCCGGGTTCGGATGGCAGGGAAATTGGAATTCAGGATCGCTGTCCAGAGCCAACGCGACGCTCCGCTGGCGCAATCTCCAGTGGTGGGATGGCAATCCCTTCGATCGGGCCGTCAGTCTTTCCACTTACCTCGAAACCGCCGGGCGCTGGGGGTGGAGCGTGGATTGGGACATCGCCGGGCGCACCTGGGCGAACGATGAGGTCACCTCCAATTCCACCTGGAATGTGAACACCGCCTTGAGCTGGAAGCGTCTCAGCGTGATCCAGATGCTCGTCCGCGCGACCCAGGGCCGCACCATTGACCTCACCACGGGCCTTCCCGCCCGGCTCCACACCTACGATGCGAACGCGAGCGGCGCGGTCTGGAATGTGGGATACCAGCTCGACGCCCAGCAGGCGGAGTTGACCCGCGAATCCGATGGCCTTCGCCTCATCCGCGCCCGGGAGTTGTCCACTTCCGCCACCTGGCAGATGCCGCTCCACATCTACTTTCGGACCCAGGCCTATGTCGTGCGCTATGACGGCAGCTACGGCGACACCACCGACAAGTACCTGAAGGCCTATGTGGGCTGGCAGCCCAACGCCTTCACCACCGCCTATGTAGGCTGGTCCGGCCAGCGCCACCGGGATCCCGTCATCGGCCTTCCCCAGGAGCGCATGATCGAGCGCGGCCTCTTCGCCAAGCTCGCCTACGCCTACCAGTTCTAGGACGCCGCTATCCTGGCCGGGATGGCGTTGAACCAGGGTTACACCTATCAAACGATCGTGGACGCAGACGCGAATGGCCTCGCCCTGCTCGCGTATCTGGCGTCTCGGTTCGGCCATTCCACCGAAGCGGAGTGGCGCGAGCGCATCGCGGGCGGGCTTGTGCGGGTGGACGGAGAAGCGGTGATCGTCGAGCAGGGGTTAACGCGAGGGCAACGGGTCGCCTGGGTCCGCCCGCCCTGGGAGGAGCCCGGCGCGCCCCTCGTCTTCGCGGTGCTTTACGAGGACGCCGACCTGCTCGTGGTGGCCAAGCCTTCGGGCCTTCCCACCAATCCCGGCGGCGGCTTTTTGGAACATACGCTGTTGCATTTGGTGCGACAGCGAGATCCCGTGGCCTCGCCCATCCACCGTTTGGGCCGCGGCACTTCAGGCCTCGTGCTCTTCAGTCGTAACCAGGCCACTCATCGCGCGCTCACGGAGGCGATGCGCGCGCGGGAGCTCGTGAAGATCTACCGCGCGCTCGTGCAGGGGCATCCCGCCGAAGATGCCTTCACGGTTGAGACGCCCATCGGGCCTGTGCCCCACGCGACCCTCGGCACCGTCCACGCCGCCAGCGCCGCGGGCCGCGCGGCCCTGAGCCACGCCCGCGTGCTCGAACGCCGCGCGGAGACGAGCCTGCTGGAAGTCCGCATCGAGACGGGCCGCCCCCATCAAATCCGCATCCACATGGCCGCCGCCGGGCATCCCCTGGTCGGAGATCTGCTTTACGCGAAAGGCGGCATCCCCATCCCCGACACCCGCGCCGTGCCCGGCGACCTCGGCTACCTCCTCCACGCCCACCGCCTCGGCCTCAACCACCCCCGCACCAGCGCGTGGCTCGACTTGGAGTGCCAGCCTCCGCGGGAATTGAGGGTCGGAGGTGGTTGACCCCATGTGATAAAATCATTCGGTACTTTCGGGATTTGACCGAGTGATTGACGCAACGGACCAAAAAATACTGGCGATTCTTCAGGACGCTGGACGGACCTCCCACGCGGAGATCGGGCGGAGCCTGGGCATGGCGGCTTCGGCGATCTTCGAGCGGGTGAAGAAGCTGGAGGAACGTGGCTTCATCCAGGGCTATGCAGCGCTCGTGAATCCGGTCGGGGTGGACTTGGGCCTCTTGGCCTTCCTCGCCGTGCGCACGGAGGATCCCGTGGGCGGCGACGCCACGGCCCGGGCGCTGGCCAAGCGGCCCGAGATCCTGGAAGTCCACCATGTGGCGGGCGAGGACTGCTACCTCGTCAAGGTGCGCGTGAAGGACACGGCCGCGCTCTCCAAGCTCATGAAGGAAGTCGGCGCCATCCGCGGCGTCCGCGCCACCCGCACCACCGTCGTCCTCGAGACGACGAAGGAGGTTTCGCGCCTCCCCATTCCCGTTTCCAAGCACAAGAAGGAGAAACTATGACTCTTAAGCGCGTCATCGTCATGGGCCTGGGCAAGGTCGGAACCCTCGTGGCCACCTTGCTGCACGAATCCCAGTTCGAGGTGACCGGCCTCGACGCCGTGGAGCGCAAGGGCCTGCCCTTCGCCACGAAGGTGGTGGACCTCAACGATCCTGCCGCCCTTCGCCCGCTGCTGAAGGACGCGGATGCCCTCGTGTCCTGCCTGCCCTTCCACCTCAACATCGCCCTCAGCACGGAAGCCGCCGCCGCGGGCATCCATTACTTCGACCTCACCGAAGATGTGCCGACGACGAACCACATCCGGAAATTGGCTGAGACGAGCAAGGGCCTGATGGCCCCCCAGTGCGGCCTGGCGCCGGGTTTCATCGGCATCGTGGGCGCGGATCTCGCCAAGAAGTTCGACAGCCTGCGTTCCATCGAGCTGAAGGTGGGCGCGCTGCCCAAGCACCCGCGCGGCAAGCTTGGCTACGCCTTCAACTGGAGCCCCGAAGGCGTCATCAACGAGTACATCAACGACTGTGAAGTGATCCGCGGTGGCGTGGCCCAGATGGTGCCCGCGCTGGAAGGCTACGAAATCGTGAACATCAACGGCCTGCAGCTCGAAGCGGCGACGACCTCGGGCGGCCTCGGCACCATGTGCGAGACCTACGCGGGCAAGGTGCGCGACCTCCACTACAAGACCATGCGCTACCTGGGCCACTTCGAGCAGATCAAGTTCCTCTTCCAGGAACTGCGCCTTCAGGAAGACCGCGACCTCCTCGGCAAGATCATGAAGAACGCCCTGCCCCCCACGGCCGAGGACTATGTGTTCGTCCACGCCGCCGTGGAAGGCTGGAAGAACGGGATGCTGGCCCGGGAGGAATTCGTCCGCGCCTACCCCGAAATGCAGGTGGCTGGCCAGGAGTGGCGCGCCATCAGCTGGACCACCGCCGCCAGCATCGCCGCCGTGGTCGAGATGGTCCGGGATGGCAAGCTGCCCCAGCAGGGCTTCCTCAAGCAGGAGGAAATCCCCTTCGACGCCTTCCTCAAGACCAAGAACGGCGCGTACTACCTGCAGGGGGAGAACCGGTAACGGGCGTCAGGCCACCGGCTGCCGGCTACCGCAAAGTCCCCGGTAGCCGGTTGCCCAAAAAAGTCGCTGGCCCACACCCCGCCCGGGCGATACCCTGGACCATTCGCGAGGAGGAGCCCCCATGGCTCACGAAGGCCACGAACACGGACCGAACTGCAACCACGATCACGAGCACGAGGATTTCGAGATCGAAGTCGTCGAGCTGGAAGATGAGAACGGCGAGAAGGAAGAATTCGCCATTCTCGAAGAGCTGGACTTCGAATCCCGCCACTTCTGCATCCTGGCCCCCCTCTCCGAGGTCCAGGCCCAGAGCGAGGGCGAGGAAGTGGACCTCTCCATCGAGATCTTCGAGGTGAAGGACGAGATGTTCTCCCCCCTCGAGGACGAGGACATGGCCACGCGCCTCATGAAGCACCTGGACGACCAGGCCGCCAAGCTGGCCGAGGAAGAAGACAAGGACTGAGCGCTCCTGCCGCTCGCAGAAGGGCCCCGAAAGGGGCCCTTCGCTTTGCCCCGGGCTTCGGGCTCCAGGCTCCAGGCTACCTTGCTGGGCGTGACCCACCCGATCCGGGTGGCGGAATCAACCAGGGTTTGGCAGTTCCAGAGGCATTGGCCTGGCCCGACCGCATAGCCTGAAGCCTGTAGCCTGTAGCCGGTAGCCGGAAGCCGTATCCTAGAGCCATGTCCCAACTCTGGGTGGATCCCTTCTCCGGCCTGTCGGGCGATCTCTGGGTCGCTTCCTTCGCGGCGCTTGGGGCGCCGGAGGCCGAGTTGAAGGCCGCGCTTCGCAAGCTGCCCTTCGACGACCTGGACCTACGCCTGGAACCGGCGATGCGCTGCGGGCTCGAAGGTCTGCGGGCGAAGGTGGTCATCGGTGGGCGCGTGGATGAGGGTTCGGACCTGTCCCATATCGAAGTTCCCGCCGGATCGAAGCGCGTGGCCTCGCGCCGCACCGTGGGCGGCCATCAGCACGGCTACTCCTGGAAAGAAGTGGACGCGATGCTGGCAACGCATCTGTCTGGCCGTGCATCGGAGCTTGCCCGCACCGCCTTCGAAGCGTTGGGTCGCGCCGAGGCGAAAGTCCACGGGATGCCGATGGATCAGATCCACTTTCACGAAGTCGGCCTCAAGGATTCCATCGCGGACATGGCCCTCGCCGCTGTTGGCTTCATCGCGCTGGGCGAGCCGGAGACTTGGGTTGGCCCCATCGCCACGGGCAAGGGCACGGTGAAGATGGCCCACGGTCTCTACCCGATTCCGGGGCCCGCGACCCACTACCTGCTCGAAGGCTTCGAGACGCGCCCCGGCGTCGCGCCGGAGGGCAAGGAGCTCTGCACCCCCACGGGCGCGGCGCTCGCTTCGGTCTTCGCGTCCCGTCGCCGCGCGCCGGAGCGCTTCATCCCAAGCCGCATCGCCTACGCCTGCGGCGGGTGGGATTTCGCGGATTCGCCCAACGCGGTGCGCCTCGTGTGGGGGACGGTGCCCGCAGGCGGCGGCCTCGTTCAGATCGAGACCAATGTGGACGACGCCACGCCCCAGCAGGTGGCCTTCGCCCAGGAACGCTTGCTGGAAGCGGGCGCGGTAGATGTCTGGGTGACGCCCGCCACCTTCAAGAAGGGGCGCAGCGGCTGGATCGTTTCGGCCCTCGCGCCTTCCGGCAAGGTGGAGTCGGTCCAGCAGGTCATCGCGGCGGAGTTGCCGACGCTGGGCATCCGCAGTTGGCCCGTTCATCGCGAGGAGGCGGGTCGCCGCTTCATCGAGGCCCGGGTCGAGGGCGTGCGCGTGCCGGTGAAGGAGGGCATCTGGCCCCATGGCACGACGCGGAACCCGGAATTCGAGGATGCGGCGCAGGCCGCCCGCAAGTCAGGCCAGCCGCTGCGCGCCGTGCAGGACGCGGCGCTCAAGGACGCCGAAGGCCAGGACGATGCTTCCTGATCGAATCCAGTTCGAAGGCCGGACCCTTTTCCTCAGCGAAGATCCGGAGCTCGTCCGCCGCCAACTCGAGGGCGAGGATGTGACGCTTCCCCAAGCGGGCAAGCTGCGGGACCAGATCAGCACGGACGAGATCACGCCCGCCTTCATCTGTTACCACTTCGACGAAAAGCTGGGCGACTTCCCCTACCTGGGTCTGAAGTGCGGCCAAGCCTTCCCTTGCAAGGAAGGGCTCGTGCGCGCGGGCGGATTCGCGGTGAGCGTTTCCGGCAAACGGCGGGGCAAGGGCTCCAGCCGCGAAGCCTCGCCCTACGCGGAGATGAGCGCGGGCATCCGCCTTGTCATCGCCGAAAGTTTCGAGCGCATCTACCGCCAGAATTGCCAGAACCTGGGCCTCCTCACGAGCACGGATTTCGGGCTGATCGAACGAATTCAGAAAGGCGAGGCGATCCCGCTCCTGGAATTCACCGAAGGGCTCGACCCCATAACTACGGAGATCGTGAAGCGCGGCGGACTCTTCGCGTTCAACGAAGCGCGCATGAAGGGCGAAGTCACGGTTCCGCTTCCGACGCATCCACCGAGGCCCATGACTTTCGGAGAGAAGATCCTCGCCCGCCACGCGGGGGTCAAAACGGTGAAACCCGGGGACGGCCTGTTCGTGAAAGTTGATTGGCGCTTCAGCCACGAGTATGTGACGCCCATGGCGGCCACCTTCCTCAGGGCCGCGATGGGCGCGGGCGTGCGGGTGAAGGAGCCAGAGACGGTCCTCGCCTTCCGCGATCACCTCACCTTCCTGCATCACTCCATGAAGGCCGAGCATCGCGCCAAGGGCTTGCTCGAGGTGGCCAACCGGCTCAAGGGCTTTCAGGAGACTTTCTGCGCCGAGCAGGGCATCCGCCTTCACGGAGAACTGCCCGATGGCAGCGGCTCCGAAGGCATTTGTCATTCGATCATGGCGGAGCGCTACGCGCTTCCAGGACAGGTCCTCGTCGGCACGGACAGTCACACGCCCCACGCGGGCGCGCTCGGCTGCCTCGCCTTCGGGGTGGGTACGACGGACATCGCCAACGCCTGGGTGACGGGGGATGCCCGCGTGACCGTGCCCGGAACGCTGGGGGTGAAGTTAAAGGGACGATTGCCCGAAGGCGTGAGCGCGAAGGATCTCGTATTGCACCTTCTGGCCCAGCCGTTGATCCGGGAAGGCGGTGCCATCGGGCTCATCGTCGAGTACCAGGGCGAGGCACTCGCGGATCTGGACACGGACGAGCGCGCGACCCTCACGAACATGGTCGCGGAGATCGGCGGCTTCACGGGGCTGATCGCGCCAGACGCGGAGACCGCGCGTTTCGTGAAGGAGCGCCGTGGCGTGGCTCTCGTTCTCGAAACCTGGATGCACTCAGACGAAGGAGCGGATTACGCCGCGACGATGGAAGTGGACTGCGCCGCGTTGGAACCGATGCTGGCCCGGCCCGGCGATCCCGGAAACGGCGTGGCGCTGTCCGCTCTGGAACCCGAAGTGGCCATAGATATCGCCTACCTCGGCAGTTGCACCGGCGGCAAACGCGAGGATTTGCGCCGAGCCTTCGAAGTCATCGCGCCCGCGGCCCGTGTGGGTCGGCGCGTGCCCGAAAGGGTCTCCTTCTTCGTTCAATGCGGCAGCGAGGAGGTGCGTCGCTACGCCGCGGAGCAGGGCTGGATCTCGGCCTTTGAAGCCGTGGGCGCCACCGTGCTGGGCAGTTCCTGTGGCGCCTGCATCAACGCCGGTCCCGGCGTCAGCGCTCGCCCCGATCAGGTGACGATCTCCGCCATCAACCGCAACTTCCCCGGTCGCAGCGGCCCCGGCCAGATGTGGCTCGCCAGCCCCGCCACCGTCGCCGCCAGCGCGCTGGCGGGGAAGATCTGTGGAACCACCGATAGGCAGCGATAGACACCGATGAGTATCTGAGGGCGGTGATCGGTGTTCATCGCCGTCCATCGGTGGTTCCATAGTGCAATGACGAACACTCCCACCACGCTCCGCGCTGTCATGGCCCGTCTCCGCGATCCCCAAGGCGGTTGCCCTTGGGATCTGAAGCAGGATCATCAGAGCCTCGCGAAGTATTTGCGCGAGGAGGCGGCGGAGGTGCTGGACGCCCTGGCTTCTCATGTCCCAGGTGAGGCGCGTTCCGAGGCGCATCTCAAGGAAGAACTGGGCGACCTTTGGCTTCAGGTGGTCTTTCACGCGCAGCTTGCGGCCGAGCGGAGTGCCTTCGACCTTGAGGGCATCGAGCGGGCCATCGTCGCCAAGCTGGTGCGCCGTCATCCCCATGTGTTCGGTGACGAGCAGGTGGCGGGCGCGGAAGGCGTGCTCGTGGCCTGGGAGGCCATCAAGGCCCAGGAACGGGCGGAGAAAGGCGAAGCGGCTGAACGCCGCTTGCTGGAAGGCTTGCCCGCGAGCCTTTCGCCGCTTGAAGAAGGCATGGAGATCGGCCGCCGCTGCGCCAAGGTGGGCTTCGAATGGCCCGATCTGGATGGAGTCATGGACAAGGTGGCGGAGGAATTGGACGAGCTTCGCGCCGAATCCGAACCTCAGCGCGTCGAGGAGGAATTCGGCGATCTGCTCTTCAGCCTCGTGCAGTGGGCGCGCTTCAAGGGACTCGATCCCGACCGCGCCCTGCGCCGCCAGATGATGCGCTTCAAGGACCGCTTCGCGAAGGTGGAGGACGATGCCCGTGCCGCGGGGGGCTGGGAGCACCGCACCCTGGAGCAAATGGAAGCCGCGTGGCAGGCTGCGAAGAAGGAAAAACGCGGGTGAGCCGCAGATTTCGCAGATGACGCCGATTAAAAACCTGGGCCTGGAATCAGCGCAATCTGCGTAATCTGCGGATGAATGCATCTACCTTTCTTCATCGTCACGCTGACTCACGCGACCTGGGACGCGGCGCGGAGCTACGCGCTTAGCCTGCCAGAGGACGCGCTTCCGGAACTTCGTCTCGATCTGTTTCCGGGTCACGATGCGGCGGAGCTGGTGCGCGACCTCGGTGGACGTTGCCTTGTCACGAACCGTCGTGTGTCTGAACTCGGCAAGGCCGAAGATGGCCTCGCCCGCCTGGAGCGCCTTCGCGCAGCGGTGGAGGCGGGAGCGGCGTGGGTGGATCTGGAATGGGAGCTGCCCATCCCGGCCTGGTTAGATCGTTCGCGCACGAAGCTGCTTCGCAGCGTACATGTGGTGCCCGGCGTCTTTGATCTGGATACGCGCCTCGCAGTTCTGCCTGAAGGCGATGCGTTCAAGTGGGTGGGCCATGCCGCGCGGCTTTCCGACAACGCGCTTCTGAAGCCGCTGCTGGGCAGGGGGCTTCCGCTGTCGGCATTTCTCATGGGTCCGAAGGGGCTGCCGAGCCGGTGCCTGCAACGGGCCTGGGGCGGAGCCTTCACCTATGCGGCTCCGGACGATGCGGGCGCGGCGGCGCCGGGGCAGGTGGCGCTCTCGACCCTGAGGGCGTGGGGCTGTGCCGAGGTTGGGGAAGGCGCGTCGTTGATGGGCGTGCTGGGCTCGCCCGTGCTCCACTCCAAAGGTCCGGCCTTCCACAACCCGCGCCTCGGCGGCAAGGCGCTCTACCTTCCGCTGGAATGCGCCGACGCCGACGAAGCGGTGGAGGCGCTGGACGCCCTCGCCATCCCGGCGGCGAGCATCACGGCGCCGCTGAAGGCATCTTTGCCTTCGAAGCTCGGCCTTCAGGGGCCGCTGAACACGATTTGGCGGGAAGGCAGCGCCTGGCGCGGGGCGAACACGGACGCCGACGCGCTGCGGGCGGCGCTCGAAGGACGAATTCGGGGCACGGTCCTGCTCCTCGGGTCCGGCGGTGTCGCGGAGACGAGCAAGGCCGTGGCCTCGGAGCTGGGATTCACGGTCCTTCAGGTGAGTCGCGGTGGTCATCCTGAACCGCCTGTCATCGCCCAGGCCGCGCCCGTGGGGGTCATTCAGGCGACCTCGCTCGGCATGAACCCTGAGGATCCCCGGCCCTTTCCCGACCTGCTGGACGCGGCCCGTCCCTCGCTCCGCTGGGCGGTGGAGTGGGTCTACAAAGAGCGCACGGCCTTTTCCCGCTGGGCTGAGGGCCTGGACTGGGTGGATGGCGCGTCCTTGTTCACCGCCCAGGCCGAGCGCCAGTCCGCGATCTTCCGTTCCCGGTAGCCGGAAGCCGGTAGCCTGGAAGCCGATATGGATCTCCTCCTCGTCGAAGACAAGGACAGCTTCCGAGACCTGCTGGTGAAGGCGCTGGCGGGGTCGGACTGGATCGTGTCGGCCACGGGCGATCCAGAAGAAGCACTTCAGTGGCTTGAAGCGCGTCCCTTCCCGGTGTTGGTGACCGATCTGCGCCTTCCTGGCCTGAGCGGGCTGGAGGTGATCCGTCGCGCCAAGCGCCTGCGGCCGGAAGTGCGGGCGGTGCTCATGAGCGCCTTTGGCGAGCCCAAGGACATCGTGGAAGCCATGAAGTTGGGCACGGATGATTTCCTGCCCAAGCCCTTCGATCTGGATGCCTTCCTCGCGCTGCTGGAGCGGCTCCGGGCCCTGGCGGGGGCACCGCCACCGCCCGCGGATGAACCGTGGATCGTCCTCAGTCCCGCCATGCGCGCCCTGGATGCCGGGCTTCGAAAGGCGGCGGAGACGGATCATCCCGTGCTGTTCACTGGACCCGCCGGGTCCGGACGGGCGCGGGCGGGACGCAGACTGCACACCCTTCGGAGGCCCAGCGCGCCCTTCAAGCTCGCGCGGGCCTCGGACGCGCTGGAACCCGGTTTTGCGGCCCTGCTTCGCCTGCTCCAAGGCGGAAGCCTCCATCTCGCGGACCTGGACCGTGCCACGGACGCGACCGCGGCGGCCCTTGGCGCCGCGCTGGAATCCGGAGCGGGACAGGGCGTGGCCTGGAGCGCGGGCGCCGCGTCCCTGGAAACCGTTCCACCTGTATTGCGCCATCGGCTGGGGGTGCTGACGCTGGCGGTGCCGCCCTTGTCGGAGCGCCGCGAGGACCGCCTCGCGCTTTTCCAGGCCTTCGTCGCGCGGGCCGCCCTCGCCTCCGGCCGTCCCGTTCCCGTGATGGACCGCTCCCTGGAGAAGCCCCTGCTCGCCCATGCTTTCCCTGGGGAGGCACGGGAATTGGAACTGGCCGCGGTGCGGGCGCTGCTGCTCAACGAGGGGCCGGTGCTCAAGCGGCTCCCGGATTTCTCCGCCGGGGCGGACGCGCTTCTTCTTCCCGCGCCGCGCCCCAGCTCGCTGGAAGCGATGGAATCGGCCCTGGTCGCAGCCGGGCGCCCGCACCTGCTCCGTCGTGCCTTAGTGGATGCGGGCGGCGACCTACCCAAGGCTGCGGAGGCGCTGGGGCTCACGGTTCGGGTTCTGGCCCAGCGCTTGCGAGATGCGGGCATCCCGCTGGAGGATGAAGGCACGCCATGAACGATCCCGCCCCCTCCTCCGCCCCCTCCTCCGCCTTGGTCCCGCCCCCCGTCGCCTCCAATCCGCGACCCGCGACCCTCGCCAGCCTCGCCGCCTTGCAGCGGGTGGTGGTGGGCAAGGAAGTCCAAGTCCGTCGAGCCCTGGCGACGCTGCTCGCGGGGGGGCACCTGCTGCTGGAGGACCTTCCGGGCGTGGGCAAGACCACCCTCGCGAAAGGCCTCGCCCGCATCCTGGGGGGCTCCTTCCAGCGGGTGCAGGGGACCAACGATTTGCTGCCTTCGGACCTGCTCGGCGTTCATCTCTGGGATGCCCAGGCCCAGGCCTTCCGGTTTCAGCCGGGGCCTGTGTTCTGCAATGTGCTGCTCATGGACGAGCTGAACCGCATCGGCCCCAAGACCCAAAGCGCGCTGCTGGAAGTGATGGTGGAAGGCCAAGTCACCCTGGATCGCCAGACCTTGCCGCTGCCCGATCCCTTCTTCGTGCTGGCTACCCAGAACCCCCTGGATCACGCGGGGACCTTCCCCCTTCCCGAAAGCCAATTGGATCGCTTCGCCTGCGTGATCCACCTCGGCTATCCCGAGCGCGCCGCCGAGCGGAAAGTCCTGAAGGGTGAAGCTGGCGCGGAGCGCGTGGAGCACCTCATCCCAAGCTTGGATTTGGACGGCTGGCGCGCGGCGCGCAAGGCGGTGAAGGCGGTGCAGCTCGCGGACCCGCTGCTGGACTACGCCGAGCGCGTGGTCGCCAAGATGCGCGCGGAAGGGGCCTTCTGCTCCACCCGGGCCTTCCGCCACTGGCTCGCGCTGTCCCAGGCGGAGGCCTGGCTGGCGGGGCGCGACTTCGTCACGCCCGATGATCTGCAGGCCACCTTCGCGGACACCATGGCCCACCGCGGCAGCCTGGATGATCGTCGCCTGCTGCGCCAGGAGCGCCGGGACCACCTGGGCAAAGTGCTCTCCGGGACCCCCGTAGGCTGGAAGCCATGACGGATGAAGACGGTGGAAGCTCCACCATCGGCGGGCTGCTGAGGGAAGCCCGAGAGGCTCAAGGCCTCAGCCGGGAACAGCTCGCCGAGGAATTGAAGGTGACGCCCCGCATCCTGGCGGCGGTGGAGGCGGACGACTGGGGAGCCATCCCGCCGGGCCGGCAGCGGCCCCTGGCTCGCCAGCTCGCGGCGCGGCTTCGCATGGATTTGGATCATCATCCCGACGCGCTCGGTCTCGTGCCCGGGGGACTCGCGGAGGCCCCACCCGATCCCAAACTGGAGCGCCTCGAGCGCGGGGCCATGGTGGCCTTGGGCTTGGGGTCCATCGCCCTGCTGGCCTGGCTCGTCATCCCAGGCCGGAACTTGCGCGGGCGCAACCCCGCCGCCTGGCTCGATCACGCGCCGCGCCTGGCGGTTCCCCCGCCTCCGCCCAAAGCGAACGGACCCTATCCCGTCCTGGGCGAACTCCTGCCCGAAGCTCCCATCTCCGAACAGGGCGTCCTCGTCACGCTCCGTGCGCTGGACACCTGCGACGCGGAAGCCGTGGGAGCTGACGGCGTGAAGCTGGCGCGGACCCTTCAGATTTCCGATCCCTGGAAATTACGGGTGCGCGGGCCCTTCACCTTGAGCCTCTCGAACGGCGGTGTGGTGCAGGTGGAGGTGGCCGGCAAGCCGCTCACCACCGGCGCGAGCGTGGGGGAACCCTGGAGCGGCCGTTTCGACGAGAATGGAGTGTGGCGCCGCCCGCGCCCCAAGCCCGTCCCGGTGGAAGCTCCAACCCAGGAACCCGCCCCGGAACAGCCGCTTCCTCCCCCCGAGGAGCCTGAACCGAATTCGGATGGTGCGCCCAAGCTACCCCTGGCGCCGTAGCAACCCTGGAGTGACCTTGCACCCGATCGTCGAACGCTACCTCGCGAACCAACTGCCCGAGCCCATGGTGATGGCGCTCCTGGGTGGGAGCCTTCCGGTTCCTCCCGCGGACTTCATCCAGGCCCAAGCCCAGGCGGTGCTGGGCGGGACGCCCTTCGCCGAGCGCGCGCTGGCGAGCTTTCAGTCCATTCCCGAATCGGTCGTCCATGGCCTGTTGATGGAGCGCATCCAGCCCGCCGCGCCGCTGGAACTGGTGCTGCGCCATCGCTCCGAATTCGCCCTCATCGAGACCGCGCTGCTCCACCCGGATCTCACCCTCGACATCGTCGAGCATTCCATACCGGATCTGCCCGGCCCCGCGCTCGAAATCGTCGCCAACAACCAGGTGCTCTGGCTCCAGCGGCCGTCCATCCTGGATCAGTTGGAGCAGCACCCCGGGGCCGAGTACAACCTCAAGCGGCGTATCAACGAGTTCCGCTTCGAAGTGCTCAAGATCGTCCCCGAGGAGGTCAAGAAGGACCGCCTGGAGATCTTGGATGAGGTGGAGGCCGGCCGCCTGGACAAGGCCTGGGCCGAGCTTCCCCTGCCCAAGGAGACGAGCACGGAGGAACGCGAAGCCGAGCTCTCGGACACGCCCCATGAGACACCCGAAGAGATTGTCCAGGCCATCAAGGCCTTCGAGGGTCAGGAAGTGAACCTCTCGATCGCCAAGCGCATCGCGCGGCTCAAGACCAACCAGAAAATCATGCTGGCCATCAAGGGCGGCAAGGAAGAGCGGACCATCCTCATCCGGGAGGCCAACCGCCTCATCCAGGAAAATGTGATGCGGAACGGCCGCATCACCGAAGGCGAAGTCGCCTTCATCGCCAACATGCGCACCATCAATGACGGCGTGCTGCGGATCATCAGCATGAACCGCGACTGGATGAAGAAGTACACCATCGTGAAAGCCATCGTCTACAACCCGCGCACCCCCATCGCCCTCGCCATGTCGAACCTGAAACGCATCAACGAGTTCGACATGAAGCTCATGCAGCGCGACAAGAACATCCCCGAAGT
>JAFDVN010000135.1 GCA_018269025.1 Acidobacteriota bacterium
GGTCGCATGGCGGAGATCGCCACGGGGAAGAGCTGGTCCCAGATTTTCAAGGAACAGGTCCACGATCCCCTGGCCTGGGGGCCGGATAGCGTCTTCCTCCGGAACTATCCCAGCGCCCAGAATCCCGATCCCGCGGGGGACCTGAGCTGCACCGGTGTGGACTACATGAAGTTCATCGCGATGGAATTGCGGAATGGCCAAGTGGGCGGCGCGGCCTTCCTAAAGCCCGCCACCTGGACCACCCAACGCACGGACGCCTTCGGGCCCACCACCACCATCGCCTACAGCCCGGCCCAGGTGAGGTGGGGGAAGAACTACCACTACGCCCTCGGCAACTGGATCGGCACGGCGGATGGGAATCCCGAATCCCCCACCAACCCACCCATCTGGTACGGCAGCACCGGCACCTTCGGTTGGGGCCCCTGGGTGGCGGCGGATGGCGCCTACGGCGCGATTATCGAAACCAAGCAGACGAACCAGGGCAGCGGCGGACCGACCGAGGACCTGAAGGCCGTCCTCGACCCCCTCATCCGCGCCGCCCTGGCAAAGAACCCGCCGGTGATCCGAACGGTGCCCTAAGGCCTCAGGGCTTGCAATCCGGACAGGGCTTGTAGCCCGCCTGCACCGCTTCTTCGCGACGGGTGAAGGACACCTTCGCGTCCGCCTTGATATCCGCCACATGGGCGCAATCGGCGCGATGGAAGGTCTTGGTGGCGGAGTCGCCGATGAGGCCCCTCTCCTTGGCGTGGCGGTGATGCTTGGCGGGAGCCTTGGCCGGCGCGGGCGCGGGGGCCGGAGCCTGGGCGGCGAGGAAGGCCGGCACGGCGAGCATGAGAAGGCAAGTGCGGAGCTTGGACATGGGACCTCCGGGGGTAGGCCGCCAGTGTAGCTCCAGTTCAGCTAAGGAGCGCCTTCTCCAGGCTGGTGGCATGGATGGAGGCGAGGTCGGAAGCTTCGGCATCCAGCAGCGGCGCGCCGTCCACGCTCACGGTGATGCGCGTGCCGCCGGTCACGCCGATCTTGGCGAGGGCCACGCGGTGGGTGGCGCAGAGCGTCCGCAGCGCCTCCTCGCCATCGGGCGCGACGCTCACAACGATGCGGCCCGCGCTTTCGCCAAAGAGGAGCGAGTCCAGACGCAGCGCGCCCTTCTGAAGCATGAGCTGGCAGCCCATGCCCGCGTCGAAGGCGGACTCCAGCGCGGCGATGAGGAGGCCGCCCTCACTCGTGTCGTGGGCGCTGCGGATGAGGCCGAGGCGGATGCCTTCCCGCACCGCCTGCATGAGCCGCAGTTCCTCATCGAGCCGCAACTCCGGGCAAGCGCCTTGCACCGTGCCCGTGCGGAGCTTGAGGTATTCGCTGCCGCCCAGTTCGTCCCGCGTCTCACCCATCAGGAAGATGCCGTCGAAGGCCGCGCGGAAACCGGAGCCGCAGAAGCGGTTGCCCGCGCCGCTGAGGGCTTTGGCTTCGGGAGCAGCCGTGTCCACCGGAGCGGCCACATCCTCGATGAGCCCCACGGCGCCGATCATGGGCGTGGGGAAGATGCTCACGCCGTCCGTGTCGTTGTAGAGGCTCACATTGCCGCTGACGATGGGCACATTGAGCGCGAGGCAAGCCTGGCGGATGCCGAGGCAGCCCTGCTCGAAGGTCCACATGTTCTCGGGCTTTTCGGGGTTGCCGTAATTCAGGCAATCCGTGAGGCCGATGGGCTCCGCGCCGACGCAACTCACATTGCGGCAGGCCTCGACCACCGCGTGGGCCGCACCCCAGAAGGGATCGAGGTAGGCGAAGCGCCCGTTGCAGTCGCTCTTCACGGCGACGGCCTTGCCGGTGTCTTTGCCCTGTTCATCCTTCACGCGGATGAGGCCCGCGTCCCCGCGCCCTTGCTGCAGCAGCGTGTTGGAACGCACCGTGCCGTCGTACTGCTCGAAGATCCACCGCTTGCTCGCGATGGTGGGCGCGGCGAGGAGCTTGCGGAGCGTTGGCGCAACTTCGTTCGCCTTGAGATCGGAAGGCATTGGTGCGGCGTTCACGGCATCGAGGTAAGTCGGTCTCTGGCGCGGGCGATCGTATTTCGGTGCGGCATCCGCGAGGGGCTGGATGGGCAGGTCAATGACCGTCTCGCCGTGCCACTTGCCGATGAAGCGGCCCGAATCCGTCACTTCGCCGACGACCACCGCGTCCAGGCCCCACTTGTGGAGGACGCGGATCACATCCGGCTCGTGGCCGGGCTTGGCGACGAGGAGCATGCGCTCCTGGCTTTCGCTCAACATCAATTCAAAAGGCGTCATGCCCTCTTCGCGCATGGGCACCTGGTCCAGATCCAAGCGCAGACCCGTCCCCGCGCGACTCGCCATTTCGAAGGAGGACGAAGTGAGGCCCGCCGCGCCCATGTCCTGGATGCCAATGACCCAATCCGTGGCGAAGATTTCGAGGCAGGCCTCGAGCAGCAGCTTCTCCACGAAGGGATCGCCCACCTGAACCGTCGGGCGCTTTTCCTCACTGCCTTCGCCGAATTCGGCGGAGGCCATACTCGCACCGTGGATGCCATCGCGGCCCGTCTTCGATCCGATGTACATGACCTTGTTGCCCACGCCCGAGGCGTAGCCCCGGAAGATCTTGTCGTCCCGCAGCACACCCAGCGTGAAGGCATTCACGAGGATGTTGCCGTTGTAGCAGGCGTCGAAGGCCGCGTCGCCACCCAACATGGGGATGCCCATGCAGTTGCCGTAGAAGCTGATGCCCGCCGCCACGCCCTTCACGAGCGTCTTCATGCGCGGCGCATCCAGCTCTCCGAAACGCAGCGAGTTGAGGTTCGCCAACGGCCGCGCGCCCATGGTGAACACATCGCGCAGGATGCCGCCCACGCCCGTCGCCGCGCCCTGGTGGGGCTCGATAAAGCTCGGGTGATTGTGGCTCTCCATCTTGAACGCCACGGCCCAACCATCGCCGATGTCCACCACGCCCGCGTTCTCACCGGGGCCTTGGAGCACGCGCGGGCCTTCCGTCGGCAGGTTCTTGAGGTGGATGCGAGACGACTTGTAGGAGCAATGCTCGCTCCACATCGCCGAGAAGATGCCGATTTCCGGGTAGGTCGGCGTACGCCCATCGAGCAACCGCAGCACCACCTGCCACTCGTCCTTCGACAGCCCCAAGGACAGCGCGAGCGCTTCATTGACGATCGGTTCAGCGGCGACGGACATGGAGGCCTCGGAAAAACGAAGAGCGACAAAATCGAAGAGCAATTACGCGGAGTGAAGCGAAGGAGCGGAGGGCAGCGGAGAAAAATGGGAATTCAAGACTCGCTTGATACCACCCATCTTGAGGGGTTGGGCCCAGAAGTTCAGGAGAAGCCCCACCCTCAAGTTCCCGAAGCGTAGGTAGGTCAGAACCTGGGCCTCGTGGGTCGCCAGAAGCTTGTCCACCGTTTTCAATTCGATGAGAAGAGCATCTTCCACAATGAGATCCATGCGGTAGGCATTCGGGATATGAAGCGACCCATAGGTGATGTCGAGAGGAACCTCCGTCCTCACGCTCAAGCCCATCTGTCGAAGCTCATAGGCTAGGCAGGCCTGGTACGCAGATTCGAGCAGGCCGTTCCCAAGCGCGCTCTGCACTTTGATCGCGGCTCCGATGACCCGCTCCGTGAGGTCTTCCATCTCCAGGAAGCCTCCGCTGCCCTCCGCCACTCCGCTGCCCTCCGCGTGGTCATTTTACCCTGGCACTTCGGTGATTTCGCCTGTCTTTACAAGGTGTCCAGCCTTAAACTGGAGACTTGGGCCGGAGCCCGTCCATGCCTGCGCCGAAGTCCTCAGCGAACCCCACGACCCTGCTCGTCTACAGCGCGCCCCGCAGTGGGTTCGGGGACGAGTGGATGACCTTCCTGCCCATCGGGCTGGGGTTCCTCCAGGCCATGCTCAAGACGAAGGGCCACGCTTGCAAGCTGGCGAACCTCTCGGGTAAGACCCGCAAGCAGGTGATCGAGTACTTCAAGGCCCAGCAACCCGCCGTCATCGGCGTGTCCATGTTCACCTTCAACCGAAAACGCAGCTATGAACTCCTGCGGATGGCCCGGGAGGCCTGCCCCAACGCCGTCCTGCTGGCGGGCGGGCCGCACCCGACCCACCTCGCCACGGAAGTCTTCGAGGACTGCCCTGCCCTGGACGCCATCGTGAAGGGCGAAGGCGAACCAATTCTGCTGGGCATCCTGGACCGCCTCCAGACCGCGCCAGGCACGGATCTCTGGAAGCGTACGCCGGGCCTCATCTTGAAAGCGGCCGAGACGCCGAGCCAACCGGTGCTGGAGGACCTCGATGTGATGGGCGCGCCCATCGAGCATTTCGACGCGGACTTTCTCGACGACATCGGCCAGATGGCCTACCTTTCGACCTCCCGCGGGTGTCCCGCCACCTGCAACTTCTGCAACACGCCGGAATTCTGGGGAAGCTCCGTGCGCTTCCGCGGGCCCGAGGCGGTGCTGCGGGAGATGAAGCTCCTGCGGGAGCGGCACGGCCTCACCTACTACAGCTTCCGGGATGACACCTTCACCGCGAACCGGGACCGCATCCTCACCCTGATGAAGCTCATCCAGGGCTCCGGCATGCACCCGCTCTGGAATTGCCAGTCCCGGGTGAATCTCGTGGACGAGGATCGCCTTGTCGCCATGAAACGCGCGGGTTGCGAGTTCATGCAGTTCGGCGTGGAGCACGGCAGTGAGCGCGTCCTGCTCCTGCTCGACAAGGGCACGAACATGAAGCAGGTGCGGCGCGCCCTGGAACTGGTGCGGAAGATCGGCATGAACATCGGCATGTACCTCATCACCGGCATCCCCGGAGAAACCTGGGAGGACATCGAGCTCACCGCCCAGCTCATGCGCGACAC
>JAFDVN010000136.1 GCA_018269025.1 Acidobacteriota bacterium
CGCCCGGTCTTGGCGACATATTCGAGGTAGCTGCCCTGGTACTTGAGGGGCTCGGGGTGGTCTTCGGGGGCGAGTTCCAGGACGCGGGTGGCGAGGCCGCGGAGGAAGGTGCGGTCGTGGCTCACGAAGAGCATCGTCCCTTCGAAGTTCGAGAGCGCGTTGATGAGCATCTCCTTCGTGGCGAGGTCAAGGTGGTTCGTGGGCTCGTCCAGCACGAGGAAATTCGGTGGGTTGAACATCATGCGCGCCATGACGAGGCGGGATTTCTCACCGCCGGAGAGGGAGCGGACCCGCTTATCAATGTCATCGCCACTGAACTGGAAGGCACCGAGCAGGTTGCGGATGACGCCGAGACCTTCCAACGGAAAGTCCTTCTGCATCTGCTCCTGAACGGTGAGATCCGGATCGAGGAGATCCAGCGCCTGCTGGGAGAAGTAGCCCAGCTTCAAGGACGCGCCGAGCTTGATCTCGCCGGAATCCGGCTGGAGCGCGCCCGCCACCATCTTGAGGAGCGTGGACTTGCCCGCGCCGTTCTTGCCCATGACGCACCACCTCTCTCCGCGGCGGATGTGGAAGGCGAAGTCGTTGTAGATGGCGCGAGCGCCATACTTCTTCGACACGCCCGAAAGCATCGCCACATCGTCGCCGGACCGCGCGGGCGCACGAAAATCCCATTTCGAAATGAAACGCTTTTTCGGAAGCTCGATGCGCTCCTGCTTCTCAAGCGCCTTCACCCGGCTTTGCACCTGGGCCGCTTTCGCCGCGTGGGCCTTGAAGCGTTCGATGAAGCGCTGTTCCTTGGCGAGCTTGGCCTGCTGGCGCTCGAAGGCCGCGACTTGGTTCGCTTCCCGCTGCTCCCGCTCCTTCACGAAGAAGTCGTAATTCCCGTTGTAGGTGATGATGTCGCCGCCATCAATCTCCAGCACCTTGGTTACGATGCGGTTCATGAAGTCCTTGTCGTGGCTCGTCATGAGCAGCGTGGACGGCACGGACTTCAGGAAGGATTCCAGCCAGAGGATGCTTTCGATGTCGAGATGGTTCGTGGGCTCGTCCATGAGCAGCACATCGAAGTTACCCAGCAGCACCTTGGCCATGGAGACGCGCATCTTCCACCCGCCGGAAAGCGCACCCACATCGCCGTCAATCTGTGCGTCCTCGAAACCGAGGCCGTGGAGCACCGCGCGGGCCTTGGCCTCCAGCTCGTAGCCCCCGAGGTGCTGGTACTCCTCCTGCACGTGGCCGAAGCGCTCCAGGGCCGCGTCGAAATCTGCGTGGTCCGGGTCGCCCATGGCCTTTTCCAGATCCATCAGCTCATGGTGCAGGTCGCCGAGGCGACCGCTGCCGGCGATGGCTTCATCCAGCACGGGGCGGCCCTTCATCTCGTCTACTTCCTGCCGGAAGTAGCCGAGGGAGAGCTTCTTCGGCAGGCTCACCGCGCCGTCATCCGCGTGCTCCTCGCCCATGATCATGCGGAACAGCGTGGACTTGCCCGCGCCGTTCGGCCCCACGAGCCCCACCTTCTCGCCCGGGTTGAGCTGGAAGCTGGCGTCAATGAAGAGCACCTGCTTGCCGTACTGCTTGCTGACATCGGAAAACGCGATCATGGGACCTCGGGGCGCGGCGCGACCTTCTAGATTACCGCCGACGAGGTGCCGTCCCTAGTGGCCTTTGCGGATGGCCTCCATCACCGCTTCCGCGCGGACTTG
This sequence comes from Acidobacteriota bacterium, assembly GCA_018269025.1. GTDB lineage: Bacteria > Acidobacteriota > Holophagae > Holophagales > Holophagaceae > JAFDVN01. The sequence goes on from JAFDVN010000136.1 coordinate 1,707, forward strand.
GTGGAAGTCGAAGAGCACACGCCGCGCCGCCTCGGGATCTCCAGCTTCGAAGGCCCGGATCATGTCCTCTCGGGTTGGCGAGACGCGCCTGGAAGAGGCCCGCACCGCCTGCATCACGGGAAAGAAGCGCACCGTTCTCCAAATGAGGTTCTCGAGGACGCGGAGCATCATGGGTCGTCCCGCGGGCTGGAACATCACCCGATAGAACTCAATCACCGCATCCGGGCTATGGGCACCCTTGTCCATCTCCGCTCCGAGTGCTCGGAGAAGGTGGAAGTCATCCTTCGTCATCCGCTTGATCGCCAGGGGCACGAGGGCCAATTCGATGGCCATCGCGAGTTCTTGAACCTCTTGGATCTCACCGACCGTCACAGGTGTCACGATCGCCCCTTTGTGGGGAAGGAAGCTGATGAGCCCCTCTGCTTCGAGGCCGCGCAAGGCTTCGCGCAGGGGCACGGGGCTCACCCGGAGCGCCAAGGCCAGATCCGCCTGGGGCAGTCGGCTTCCCGCTGGAAGGTCTCCACGCAGGATCCGGCTCCGGATCGCCTCCATGATCCCTGGTACCAGCGTCTGGTTATCGAGGGTGCCCGTCATGGGCGCCGGGTCCGTTGGGTGAAGGCCTGAAGGAGGCCATCTCGCCGGACATGGTGATAGTCCACCAACACCTTCTTCACGACCTGGGCATCTCCGGACCGGCAGGCTTGCACGAGTTCCAGGCGGGTCGGATGGACATGTTGGAGTGCTTCGCGGTTGGCCTGGGTGAGATCGAAGAGGCGCACGCCCCGCATGACCACGCGCCGAATCATGTCCTGGATCAGGGGCATCCGCGCCGGCGCGGAGAGGATGTCGTAGAAATCGAGGAGATCCTGCATCGTGCCTCCTCCACCATCCAAGCGGCCCGCCAAGCCTTCGAGCGCTTCAAAATCCGCCGCCTTGAAAAAGGGTAGAGCCGCCAAGATCGTGATTTCCCCAAGTGCGAGACCCGCGTCGAAAATCTCGCAGATTTCGCTCTTGGTCATGGGCGTGACGATGGTGCCCCGGTAAGGGAGGAAGGTGACCAAGCCTTCGGCCTCCAAGCGCCGGAGCGCCTCCCGCACCGGAACCGGGCTTACGCCCAAGCTCCGGGCGATGTCGGTCTGGTGAATGACCTCTCCTTCCCGCAGCGATCCTTGGAGGATGAGACCGCAGATCGCTTCCGCGATTCCAGGGACGAGGGCCTCGCCCTTCACGGAAGTCATCGTGCGCCCTCATTCCCGATCTCAGACCGATGGGTCCGTTCCGTCATCAATTCCAACAAAGCGTCCGTGTGGACCTGTAGGAAATCCGTGAGCGCCTGGATCGCGCCAGGAATATCGCCGGTCTCGCAGACTTCAACCATCTCCCTTCGTGTGGGGTGAAGCGTCCGGCTTTGATGGCGCACGGACTGGATCAAGGAAAAGAACCGCACCGACCGCCAGACTAAGCCTTCAATGGCCTGGAGGATCGTCGGCATGCCGGCTGGACCAAGGAGGACCCGGTAGAACTGAGCGACGCGCTCCGGTCGGGTATCCGCCTGGGAGAGTTCGTCGCACAGGTCGTAGAGTTCGCGGAAATCCCGTTCCGTGAGCCGTGGGATCGCGAAGGGGAGAAGCGCCACTTCCAGCGCCACCGAAGCGACATGGATCTCATGGATCTCCGAGGCCGAGATGGGAGTGACGATGGTGCCTCGGTAGGGAAGGAAGGTCACCAACCCTTCGGACTCGAGTCGGCGCAGGGCTTCCCGGAGCGGTACGGGACTCACACCGAGATCCCTCGCCAGTTCCGTTTGGTGGAGCACCTCACCCGCCCGAAGCTTGCCCCGGCAGATCTGGTCCCGTATCCCCTCCGCGATTCCGGGCACGAGGGTTTGATTGTCTGGGGCGTGATTCATGGAGATCCGGCAAGGGTCGGCTAGGAAGTTTGCCCCTGCCTGATCTGATCGTCTAGGCGAGGTGGAAAGTTCAATCTGGCACTTGGTACATGCATGGACCATAGGGTGATGATCCAGTGACATCAATTTGTTTATTATTTGGAAAAACAATTTAATATATTGATAAATTTTTCAAAATTTTGACAAATTTTTAAGAATTCTTACATATATATTATATTCATTATTCTCAATTCATTATTCAGTTTGGAATGGGGACCAAGCCCCGAGCTTTGCTGTTTCCAAATCAGACCGACCCATCCCTATCCAGGGTTTTCTCCATCCTCCCCACTTGGGGGAGTCCTATTCATAGGCCTGCCATGCGCAAACCCCTCCTCACCCTACCCGTCCTATTCCTGGGATTGTCCCTGGCCTGCGGAGGCGGATCTGGAAGCGGCTCCACCGCATCCCCCGCCACCCCAGCCAAGAGCTTTTCCTACCAGGACCCCACCACCACGGGCTGGCGGCTGGTGAAGGACGCCTCCTCCACCCCCACGCGCCTCGTGCTCGACCTGGTCGGCCCATCCGGCCTTAAGACGCGCGGAGCCGGGTTCAACCTCGTAGCCCCGAAAGGGGTCCACTTCGGCACCTTCCCCTCCGCCAATCCGGTGCCCGATCTTGGCGCGCCCGACTTCCCGATCAATGACACGGGCGTCTACGAACTGAAGAACACCGACAACACGGGGGATCCGCTGGAACCCGTTCTCCTCTCCGGGGGCGTCAAGCCCGGAAACAAGCTCACCGTCGGCATCTTCCAGAAGGATCGTCGCGCCTCCGCGAAGGATTCCGGCGTTCCGCTTTGTCAGATCGCGCTGGAACTGGACCCCACGGCGAAGCTGAGCGCGGGAGAGAGTCTTTCGCTCCAGGTCGTGAAGGCGAAATACATCGCGGAGGACATCGGAGCCTTCTCCCCGACTCCCACGGTGGAGATGGTCGCGAAGGCCAAGCCGGTGGATTTCACCCTGGCCGTCGGCCAGCTCACGACGAAGTGACGCCCATGTCCCATCCGTTTACAGGAGTCTCGATGCCCCGCCTTCTCTCACCCCTTGCCTGCGTGCTCGCGTTGGGTTCCCTTCCCGCCCTGGCCAAACCAGGGACCTCTCACCCCACCCTCGCTCCCGCGCAGCGCACGCGTTTTCAAACCCTCCAGGCGACCCGGGTTTCCCAGGTTCGTACTCAAATGCTCGCGGATAGGTCTCGCCTCGGGCTCGGAAGCCGGGATGGTTTCGCGGTCCAATCCGCCTTCACGAACACGCAGGGTGAGGCCGTTGTCCGCCTGCGCCAGACCTACGATGGTTACCGTGTCTGGGGCGCCCAAAGCATCGCTCATGTGCTCCCCGATGGCTCGATTCGAGCAGAGGAAGGCGGGCTTCAATCCGGCATTTCGCTTGAGGGCGCGCCGCGCTTGAGTGGCCAGGACGCGTCCAAGGTCGCACTCAAGGCCCTCGCACCCAAGGGGAAGCTGGATCAGGCCCCCCAGGTCGAACAGGTGGTATTCCCGGCCCGCTTCCTGGGCGGCCTCGCCACGAAGCTAGACCCCAGCACAGGGCGCCCGGTGCTGGACCGCGCCCTCACGGTCTACGCGAAACTCGCGGAACCCTTCGTGTGGGCCTACGAGGTGAGAGTCCACCTTCAAAACGATCTGGATGGGGCCCGGGATCTCGTCTATGTGGTGGATGCGAAGACGGGAAACATCCTGCGGGCCAACGATATTAGCCAGCGACTCACGGGCGTCACGCCTGCCACGGGAACCGGAAACGGCTACTTCCGCGGGACCGTATCGCTCAACACCAGTCAGATGGCCGATGGAACCTACGCGCTCTACGACACCACGCGCGGAACCCTTCCCAATCCCAATCTTCAGTACTACACCCCCGATGGCTCCGGCTGGAGCGCGACCGGCATGCAGGTGTGGTGGGAGGAACATGACGGGTCCGGGAACCCCACCTGGAACAGCTACCTCTTCCAGTCGAATCCCACGAATACCTGGGGGGACGGGCAGCCCTGGGGCCAACTCTGGGGTCAGGAAGGCGAGATCAACGGACAGACCTCGGGCGTGGATGCCATGAGCGCCATGGCCACCACCTGGGACTTCTACACGAAGGTCTTCGGTCGGAACGGCCTCGACGGGTTGGGGACCACGCCCTTCGCCCAGGTGCTTTCGACGACCTACACCAACCCTGACGCGGCCTGGTGGTCCGTGGGTAGTTTCGGCGTGTATCTCGGGGCCGGTACCTATCCGGCAAACCCAACAGGTCACCTCTCCATGACGGACCTTGATGTGGTGGCCCATGAGCTCACCCATGGCGTGACGAGCCCCAACTGGTCCCAGTTCTGGGTGAATTCGCCCGGTTACGAGGAAGCCGGCATTGACGAAGGCACTTCTGACTTCTTCGCGCAGATGGTGAAGGCCTATGCGAACCGCCCCTCGGGCGCGGATACCACGGTCCCCGCCACCGGCGCGGATTGGGAGATCGGCGCCGGCGTGAATCGGGGCACGCCGATCCGGTGGATGGACAAGCCGAGCAAGGATGGCCGCAGCATGGATGGCTGGTTCGATGGCATCCAGTACATGGATGGCCACTATTCCGCGGGTCCGATGAATCGCGCGCTCTACTTCCTGTCCCAGGGCGCCTCATCCACCCAGGGCGATGACCACTACAGCCCCTACCTCCCGATGGGCATGACCGGCATCGGCAATGACGAAGCCGCGCGCATCTGGTTCAAGGCGGTCACCGAATACCTCATCCCGGATGGATCAGGTGGCATCACCTTCGCCCAGGCGAGGGAAGCGGCGATCGCGTCGGCCCAGGACCTGTACGGCACCGGTTCCACGGAAGACATCGCCGTTCAGAGCGCCTTTTCCGCGGTGAATGTCGGCCTCGCCCCTGGCCAGGCCCCGCGCGTCTCGGTCCGCTTCGCGCCTTGGCGCAATGGCGATTACATCGAGACAAACCATTTTTCGGACTACAGCAACCGTCAGATCTTCCCGAAGGGACAGACGGTAATCCCGAGGATCACGGTGGAGAACGCGAGCGATACGGCGGTGACTTGGTCCATCGGCGGCCCTTCCATGTATCGCGGCTCCGATTATTCCGTGGAGGAGGGCGGCGTCATCAATCCCGATGGGAGCTGGACCACGCCGAATGAGATGGCCTGGCATTCCATCTCCGCCACGAGCAAGGCCGACCCGACCCAGTTCGCCGAAGGCCGCGTCTTCCTTATTGATATGGACACCGACATGGACCTGGAGCCGGATGCGGTGGACATGGCCGGCATTGCCTACTCCTGGTACCTCTCCAACGCCTTGAATCCCGCCCACTCCGTCCTCGAAGCCCCCTGGGTGGATGACGGTGATGTTTCCTTCTTCGTGGACGCGATGCGTTCCACCTGGCCCGCGAATTGAGGTCCCCCATGCGCCTTCGCTCCTACGCATCCATCGCCGCGGGAATCCTTCTTCCCCTCACCCTCGCCTGTTCCGGCTCCAGCTCGTCTTCCACGACCGCGCCAAGCAAGCCTGCCAAGACCCTGACCTACACGGACCCCGCCGGGACGGGTTGGAGGCTCGTGAAGGACGCCTCCTCCACGAGCACCCGGATCGTCCTGGATCTCGTCGGCCCCTCCGGCACGAAGACCCGTGGGGTCGGATTCAACCTCCAGGCCGAACCCAAGGCCAAATTCGGGACCTTCGCCAACGGACTGCCCATCAATGACACCGGCGTCTACCAGCTTCTCAGCGCCGCGGCTGACCCCAACGAACCCATCGCCCTGGTTGGAGGCGTCAAACCCGGGAATGTGCTTTCGGTTGGGATCTATCAAAAGGACCGTGCCCAACCCGCCCAGGATTCCGGGGCGCCGCTCTGCCAAATCGCCGTGGAACTCGATCCTTCGAAAGGCCTTGAGTCCGGAGACCACCTTGCCCTCTCCGTGGTGAAGGCCAAGGTCATTCCCGAGGACATCGGATCCGCGAGCGATGATCTCTACACCCTCAACCAGAAGATGCGCATGGCGGACATCACCATCGCCACCGGCTCGCTCTCCGCGAAGTGAACCACTCCCCTTCCTCCCCGACAGGAGATCCCATGTCTTCCCGTTCACGGCGTTCTCATTCGCGCCTTCTGCCCGCCTTGGCCTTCGCGCTCGCGGCGGCACCGACGCTCACTGCCCAGTCCCACCCGGCGCCCCTGCTTCCGGCCTCCCGGATCGTCACGCTTCGCGCCCAGATTCCCGCCTCCATCGCGAAGGCCAAGTCCGCCCTGCTCGATTCCAGATCCACGCTTGGATTGGGCGATGGCGCGAGCTTCCTCGCCCACAACCCCTTCGTGAACGCCCAGGGCCGAACCGTGGCCCATTTCCACCAGCTCTATGAGGGACACCGCGTCTGGGGCGCGGAGGCGATCGCCTATGTCGAAGCGGGAGGTGATGTCGAAACGCTCACCTCCGGCCTAGAAAAGCAGGTCAGCGTCCAGGGGAATCCGAAGCTCACCACGAGCCAGGCGATCCAGGCGGCCCTGAAGGACCTGGAACCCAAGGGCCCCATGACCGCCCAACCCAAGGTGGAGCTGGTGGCCTTCCCCTCCCACTTCACCGGTGGCATCGCCACGCGCTTCGACCCGAAAAAGAAGGCCGAAGTCGTGGATCTCGGCATGAGCACCTGGGCCAAGGCGCCCGCCGAGCCCTATGTGTGGGCCTATGAAGTGAAGACCCTGCTTTCGAACAACAAGGACGGGCACCGGGAGATGAGCTACATCGTGGATGCCGATACGGGCGCCATCCTGCGAAAGTGGAATGCGCTCCAGGGTGACACTCCCGCTTCGGGAACTGGCCAAAGCTACTATCGCGGCAGCGTGAACCTTTCCACCGCGCAGGCTGGAGATGGAACCTTCGCCCTGAATGCCCTGGACAAGGGCACCCAGCCCAATCCCTATGTGGCCTCTCAAGGGGGCACCCAGCTTGGGCTCACCACCTACTACGCCTATGCGGACATGAACACGGGCATGCTCGGTTTCCTCCCCTACGCGGGGCATACGACCAACGCCTGGGGAAATGGGACGGTCTATCCATCACCTTGGGACTATGTGAATGGCATGCCCATCTTCGACTACAGTTCGGACGGTTCCCAGGCTTGGCTTCAGGGGAGCCTCACGCCGGCCGGAGAGACTGCCGCGGTGGATGCCCATTACGGGCTGAGCACCACCTGGGACTTCTACAAGAATGTCTTCAATCGTGACGGCGTGGACAACCTTGGGACCTCCACCTTCGGCATTGTGCACGACCTCCAGTATTCCTTCTGGAGCGGCGCGGCTCCGCTCCAGGACAACGCGCAATGGTCCCCCTGGTACTTCGGCATGGAATTCGGCGATGGCACCTACCCGGACCTCCCCTTCGGCATGATCGCCGTCACCGAGATGGACATCACCGGCCATGAGCTGAGCCATGGTGTGACGGAATATTCGGCGGGACTCATCTACGACGGCTTTTCAGGCGCGTTGAACGAAGGCAATTCGGACTTCTTCGGAAAGATGGTCCAGGCCTATGCGGATGGCGGTGCCACGGGAACCACCATCCCGGAATTTCCCGCGGGAGACCTCACCAAGTGGGAAGTCGGCCACAAATCCGTGCCCAGCGGGGCGTTGCGATACATGTACAAGCCGAGCTTGGATGGCCTCAGCGCCGATGGGTGGTACGACGGCATCCAGATGCTGGATGTCCATTTCAGCAGTGGCGTCCTGAACCGCTGCCTGTTCTTCCTGTCCCAGGGCGCGTCGAGTGATTCCTCCAACCTCACCTACAGTCCCTATCTGCCGGGAGGGATGACGGGCCTGGGCAACGATACGGCGGCGCGCATCTGGTACAAGACCCTCACCGAACACCTCACGCCGGATGCCGATTTCGATGCCGCCCGCGCAGCATCCATCCAATCGGCGGATGAACTCTATGGAGCCGGATCACCCGAGGAAACAGCGGTCATGAACGCCTGGGCGGCGGTGAATGTCGGATCGGCGCCCGGTCAGCCGCCCCGGGTTCGCGTCTCCTTCCCCGTCATCAATCCACCCGGCAGCTTCCTCGACACCAACGCGGTCCCTTCCGGCATCCTCGCCAAGGTCCAGATCTTCCCGACTCGAACCACCGTGCAGATTCACTGCGATGTGACGAACACCACCAACACCAAGGTGGACTGGAGCCTAGCCACACCGACGGAAGGCAATCAAGCAGGGCATATCAACCCTGATGGGACCTGGACGACTCCAGGCTGGACCTTCTACGAGGATCTCATCCCGATCACGGCGACCAGTGAAGCCGACCCCGCCCAGTTCGCGAAGGGCCGCGTCATCCTCGTAGAGCTGGACGCGGACACAGACAACGAGATTGACGCCGTGGATCTGGGTTCGGTGGCCATGGCCTGGGGCATCCCCACGGCCCCTCATGGATCCGTCAATATTACAGGCGCGTCTGTGAGCGATTGGGATTTCGTATTCTTCGATCAGGCCTTTGAGAACGCCTTTTCGGTCCAATGAAAGAGGCCTTGCATGCCTGACGCTCGGCTCCAACGCCGATTCCGGATCCTCCTCCATCTGCTCAAGCGGATGGAGGCCCCGGGATCTCAGAAGGCTGAGATCGAAGAGGCTCCTACTGAGCCTGTGATCCGTAGGATCGGCCACCCGAGTGATTGGCTCGCGCACGAGACGCGGCTCTTCGATGCGGCGGCCCAGGCGACGCTGAATATTGAGCGGCACCTGGATTCGCTCGGCGAGCCCGCGCCTTCGACGCGCCGCGAGGACCCGAAAGAAGCATGGAACCACCTGGACGAAGTCCAAGTGGTTCGCCTGGCCATGCTCCAGAACGCACTTTTGGCGGCCTTCCTCCAGTCCGAAGCCCCGGGGAAACCCCTTGAGACACCGCAGCCATTGCCGACCTGATCCCCATCCAAGCAGGATTAAGATGGCCTATGGCTCCCGGAAAACCCCCCAAGAGTTCCCGAAAGCCGCCCGCCTCCGGCAACACCCTTCGCGCGGCGGTGTTGGGGGCGAATGATGGGCTCGTGTCCAACTTCTGCCTTCTGATGGGCATGGCGGGCGGGGGCGCGGCGGAGAAGACGATCGTCCTCTCGGGGGTGGCGGGGCTCGTGGCCGGGGCCTGCTCCATGGCCTTGGGGGAATGGCTTTCCGTGACGAACTCCCGGGAGATGTCCACATCGCTTCTGTCGGAGGAAGCGCGGGAAATCCATCAGGACCCGGAAGGCGAGCGCGCGGAACTGGTGGAGATCTACGAAGGCCAGGGCTTTGAAACGGGTGACGCGAAACAGCTTGCCGATCTCGTCATGAAGAACCCCCGCCTCACCCTGGATGTCATGGCTCGGGAGGAGCTGCGGGTGGATCCCTCGGAAATGGGTGGAAATCCCTGGAGCGCAGGGGGGATGTCCTTCGGCCTCTTCAGCCTGGGTGCCTTGGTGCCACTCCTTCCCTTCTGCTTCGCGGCCCGCGAGGTCGCCATGGGCTGGAGCGTCGGCCTTTCGCTCCTGGGTTTGCTGGGCATGGGGCTCGCCACCGCGCGCTTCAACGGGCGCGGCGCGATCTACTCGGGCCTGCGGCAGGTGCTCATCGGAGCGGCGGTGGCGGCGATCACCTTTGGGGCCGGGCGACTCTTCGGAGCTGAGATCAGGTGAAGGCGGTGTGCCGGTGGTGGCATTCCACCCAGGCTTCGGTTCCGTCCTGATAGGCTTCGCGTTTCCAGATGGGCACCTTGTCCTTGATCTCGTCCATGGCCCAAGCGGCGGCGCGGAAGGACTCGGCGCGGTGGGCGGAGGCCGTGGCGACGACGACGGCGGCTTCGGTGAGGGGCACTTCGCCGATGCGGTGATGGATGGCGCAGCCAGTGAGGCCGAAGCGCTCCATGGCCTGGCGACGCAGGTCTTCGAGCACCTTCTCGGCCATGGGCGCGTAGGCCTCGTAGGACAGCTTGAGCACCGCCTTCCCCTCATGGTGGTCCCGGGCACGGCCCTCGAACAGGACGAGCGCCCCTGCCCGAGGATCGGTGAGGAGCTGTCGCAGCGCCTCGGCATCAAGCGGGCCAGCCACCACACGGACCAGGGGAGTCGCTTTCGTCATGCTTCCACCTTAGCGCCCACCCCGCCATGCTGGAACGATGCATACCGAAGTGGATCTCTTCGCGGATGGGGCCTGTCTGGGCAATCCCGGACCGGGCGGATGGGGCAACCTGCTCCGGGTCCGCACCTCCGCCGGGCTCCAGGAGAAAGAATCCAGTGGCTCGGAACCCGACACCACCAACAACCGCATGGAACTCATGGCGGTGATCCAAGGCCTCGAGTCGCTTACCCGGCCCTGCGCGGTGCGCCTCGTGTGCGATAGCCAATATGTGCTGAAGGGCCTCACCGAATGGCTGCCCGGATGGAAACGCAAAGGCTGGAAGAAGGCGGACGGCCATCCCGTGATGAACGCCGATCTCTGGAAGCGACTGGACGAGGCCGCGAAACCCCACCGCATCAAGGCCGAGTGGGTGAAGGGCCACGCGGGACATCCCGAGAATGAGCGGGTGGACCGCCTCGCGAACACGGCGGCCCATGCCGTGAAGGCATGAGAAGAGGCCCGTCAGGGCCTCTTCTCATGGACACGGGGAAGGTTCAGCGCTTGAAGTTGTAGACCATCTCCACCGTGCCGCGGGTGGCCTGGCCATTGCGCTCCGCCGGATTGTACTGGGACTGCATGGCCGCGTTCACGGCGGCATCGTCGAAGCCGAGGTTAATGGGCGAGCCCTGGAGGACCGTGGCCTTGAGGGGACGGCCCGACTCATCCACGAAGACCCGCAGTTTCACCGTCACTTCGCGGTAGGGGCCCCAGGCGTTGGCCATGCGGGCGCGGGCAGGCAGGCTCGGCGTGGCGCGGCTGGCGACGGAGGCGGGCGATTCGGTCAGCACGGCCGGGGCCTGCTGAGGCGCAGCAGGCGTGGGCGCGGCGGGCGTGGGCGCCGCGGGAGTCGGCGTCACATGCTGGGGCGCCTGTTGAACCACCGGCTTCGGCGCTTCCTTGATCGGCGGAGGGGGCTCCACCTTGGCGACCTTGGCGATCTGTTCCGTCTGCTGCTCCGCCTTCTGGGCGGCGGCGGCGATCTTCGCCTTCTTGGCTTCCAGTTCCTGCTGCTTCTTCTGGGCCTCTTCCAACTGCTTCTGGAGGGCGGCCTTTTCGGCGGCGCTGGTGGTGGTGGAAAGCTGCTGCTGGATCTGCTGGGACTTCTGGGTGGCGGCGTTGGACTGGGCGTCCAGATCCGCCTTCTGCTGCTCCAGCTCGGCCTTCATGCGCTGCAGTTCCACGAGCTGAGCCTGGACCGCAGGATCCACGCCCTTGTTGCGGCCCAGGAAGAGCCAGCCGCCTACGCCCAGGACCAGCACGGCGGCGATGCCGCCGATCAGGACCATCTTGTTCTTGCTCTTGGCCTCTTCGTCCTCGAAGCCCTCGATGTGCTGGGACCGGGTGGCGCCGGAACGGAGCGCGTCGCCCGCTGCGGTGTAGGCGGTGAAGTTGTCCGCCTGCTCCGCCTTGATGGCGGCGGCGTCCCGCTCGTTCTCCTCCCGGAAGAGGGTGTGCATGAAGAAGGCCATGTTGAAGGTGGTCGGACTGTAATCGCCGTCGTAGAGGACGCGTTCCAGTTCCGCGTTGAAGGACTCCACGGAGGTGAAGGGGTTCCCCGGCACCAGCAGGCGCATCAGGAAGGCCTTGATCTCGGCGGGCACCGGGCCGTCTTCCTGGGCCGCCTTGAGGGTCGCGCCCGCGATGGCGGAGGAGATGTCGCCGCCCACGGGCAGCTTCTTGAAGGTGAGCAGCTCGAAGAGGATGGCGCCCACGCCGAAGAGATCCTGCTGCAGCGGGGTGCCCGCCTGCATCTGGAGGTAGGGCGCGAGCCAGTTCTGCATGGCCGTGGCGCGGGGCAGGAAGCCCTTCATGGCCTGGGCATAGGGCGCGTCCACGATCTGGGCGGCGCCTTCGAAGCTGACCCAGATGCTGTGGGGGCTCAGGAGGCCGTGCACGAGGCCCTTGGCATGCATCTGCACCACCGCCTGGGCCACGCCCTGGATGACGGAGAGGGCGTGATCCACGCCAAAGGGGAGTTGCTCGTGTTGGGCCTTGTCAATCAACTGCCCGAGGCTGCGGCCCGGCACATAGTCGCAGGCGCAGACGGCGATCTTGCCGCCTTCGTAACGGTAGCCCTGGCCGAAGGCGCGGGAGCCACCCAGGAGTGGAATGTTCTTCTCCACATCCCCAGCCTTGGTGCCCATGCCCGCCTGGAACAACTCGTCGGAGAAGACCCGCACCAGCATGTGCCGGTCGAAGGCCGCCCCGGCGGTCTGGACGCCGCGGTGGAAGGTGCCGAAGGGATCCTTCGCCAGCTCGGCGGCGAGCAGGTAGGAACCGGCGCGGGTGTAGGTGGCCATGGGGAGACTCCGGGGTGCGGTGGGAAACGGATCAGCGATTAGAAAACATAGAGCGGAATCGGCTCAATGACTAGGGAACCTGAGTCCCGGATCAGGATGGGGGGGCTTCCGGGTCCGCGGGGAGGGGCCAATAGGCACCCGCCTGCCGGTAGAGCAAGATCCAGAGGTTCGCGGTGGCATGGACCGCATTGGAAAAAGAAAGTTGGAGTTGGGCGAAGGGCAGGCTCAGGTCGTCCCAGGGTCCCAGGCGCTTGCCGTTGGCGTCCACACAGGCCGCCAACAGCTTGTTCCGCTCCGCCTTGGTGACGGCCCAGGCCTGGATCCGGGGGCCCGGGTCCAGGGGCGCGTCCAGGGCCCAGAATTCCTCCTTGGTGACGAGGAGCTTGGGGAGCTTTTCGTCCCCATAGGCTTCGAAGGTGTCCCGGAGCGGCGTCACGCCCGTCGTGCAGGAAGGGTCATGGAGGGACTGGACCAGGTGGGCCAAAATGCCCAGCTCCCGCACCAGGTTCTCAGGGCCCACACCCTCCTTGCTCATGCGGAGGATGGTGCGGAATTCGGACTCCACATCCTCTGCCGTTGCGGGCTGGTCATTGGCCTGCCCCCGGGCCGCTTCCAGAAGCACCTTGGGGTGGGCCCGGAGCAGCAAGGACAGCCGCCTCGGCACCATCCGCACGGCGCGGACGGTTTCGGCCTCGTGGACTCTGGGCGTGAAGGCCGCCAGCGGAACCGCCATGGGAGCGGCGAGCAGCACGGCACAAAGCGGGAGCCGGGTTCTCATGGAGCCTCCAGAGGCGCGCCATCGGACAAGCCGAGGGCCTTGATGCGGTGGATGAGGGTGGTGCGCGGCATGCCGAGCCGCCGGGAGGCCTCGCTGCGGTTGCCTCGGCAGGCCCGGAGGGTTTCCAGGATGCTCCGCCGTTCCACTTCCACGAGAAAGGCCGGGAGGTCCGTCCCAGGGCCAAGCGTGGGCGCGCCCAGGGTCGAACCTGGGGCTGCGCCCGCCACGGAGACCGGAAGATCTTCAAGGCGAAGGCGATCCGGGTCGGTGCCAAGGGCCATAGCCCGCTCGATGGCGTTCTCCAGTTCCCGCACATTGCCCGGCCAGCCGTGGGCCTCCAGCGCGCGGAGTGCTTCGGAATCCACCTGCTTCAGGGGCCGTCCCATGCGCCGCGCGAACTGGCGGATGAAGTGGGCGGTGAGGGCCGGAATGTCCTCGGGGTGTTCGCGCAGTCCCTTGAGTTGAAGCGGAACCACATTCAGGCGATAGAAGAGGTCCTCCCGGAAGCTCCGGTCCGCCACCCGGGCCTGGAGATCCTCGTTGGTCGCGGCGATGACCCGCACATCCACCCGCACGCTGCGATCCGAGCCGAGAGGCGTCACCTCCCGTTCCTGAAGGACGCGAAGCAGCTTCACCTGGAGGCTCGGCGCCATGGTGCCGATCTCATCCAGGAAGAGGGTGCCGCCTTCGGCCTGGAGGAAGCGGCCCGGGCGGTCCGTCCGGGCATCGGTGTAGGCGCCGCGCACATGGCCGAAGAGCTCGTCCTCCAGCAGCGATTCGGGGATGGCGCCGCAGTGGATCGCCACGAAGGGCTGTTTGGCGCGGGGGCTCGCGGCGTGGATGGCCCGGGCCACCAGTTCCTTGCCCGTGCCGCTCGGGCCCGTCACGAGCACCGTGCTGCCGGAGGCCGCGACGCGCTCCGTGAGGTCCAGGATCTGCCGGTGGTAGGTGGAGGAACCCACCAGGTGGGGCCCGGCCTCCTCACCGCCTTCCAGGCGACTCCGGAGCCGCTTGTTCTCCTTGTTGAGCCGGGCCTTCTCCAAGGCGCGCTGGAGCGTGTGCTCGAGCTGCTCCACCTCGAAGGGCTTGATCACATAGTCGTAGATGCCCGTGCGCATGGCCTGGAGCGCCTGCTCCACGGAGGTGGAGCCGGACAGGACGACGACCACCGTGTCCGGGTCCCTGAGCGCCAATTGCGCGAGGTCGAGGCCGCTCAAGTCCGGCAGCAGGAGGTCCAGCACCGCCAGATCAAAGCGCTCGGTCTTGAGGAGCTGGGCCGCGCGGAGGCCCGATCCCGTCTGGACCACTTCGTGTCCCCGCCGGGCGAGCAGGTCCGAGACCAGGTCCAACAGACCCGGGTCATCGTCCACCAGCAGAATGCGCGGAGAATCCACCCCTCCACTGTCCGGCTCTGGACGGAGAGCGTCAAGTTCAGAACACTTGAGGCCATGCTCACCCGAGAAGGTCTGTGGCGGCGTCTGGCCGGGGTCCCGGCCTGGCCCTTGGCCTGGGCCATGGTGCCGGCTTGCGCGCTGCCCTGGCTGATCCCGGAAACCTGGAATGGGGCGGTGCCTTCGGCGTTCCTCGTCGTCGGATGGCTGCTGGTGCTCTCCAGCGCCGTCCTCCTCCGTTGGTGGCGCCTCGCGGCGATTCCCCTTGGGCTCGCGCTCGCCTGGGGGACGCTGGGCAACCTCCATCAGCGGGCACGGTGGGAGACTTCCCTCCCCACGGGCTTCGCGGAAGTCGAGGGCGTGATCGCGGCTCCGTGGACGCAGGTCGGAGACGGGCTGCGAAGTGAGCTGAAGGTGAGCGACCCTGTCTCTCTTCGCGGTTCATCCTTGCCGCTGCGGATTCCCGCCGAGGGCCTCGCGCCCGTGCCCGCGCCGGGCACGCCCGTGCGCGTGCGGGCCGAACTCCGCGCGGTGGACCCGGCCCCCGTCTTTCTCGGCGAACGCCCGCTCTGGCGGGCCCGGAGCGACCGCGCGCCCCGTCGTCTCGTGTTGCGGAGCGCCGCGCTGATGGAAGCCCTCGGCCCGCCCCGGCCTTCGCTGGCCTTGAGGCTCCAGTCCTTCGCCCGGGCGCGCTTCGACGCGTTGCCCCTGGAAGGTCCCGCCCGGGATCTCTGGGGCGCGCTGGCCCTCGGGATTCCGCCTTCGGATCCCGACCGCTTCAGCGTCTTCGCCGAAAGCGGCACGGTGCATGTGCTCGTGGTGAGCGGGCTCCAGATGACCCTTGTGATGGCGCTGCTGGAGGCCCTGCTGGCCCGGCTCCTTCCGCGGGGAGCTGGGATCGGCAGCCTCGCGGGGGGCCTCGCCTACGGCCTCATCGTCGGCTTCAACGCGCCGGTGTGGCGCGGCTTCCTCATGGGCGCGGCCTGGGTGCTGGGCCGGGGCTCGGGCTGGAAGCTGCCACCGGCCCTCGGTCTCCACCTGGCGCTGCTGCTCTGGCTGCTCTTCCATCCGGCGGCGGGCTGTGAGCCCGGCTTCCTTCTCGCGTGGTGGGCGTTGCTGGGGCTGATCTGGGGCGCCGATCCTCTGGCGGGATTGCTGCGGCCGCTCCTGGGCGGGTCGGCGGATCTCCTTTCGCGCTTCGCCGCGCCGTGGATGGCGACGATCCCACTCCTCGCGCTCCTCCACGGCGGCGCGCCCACCTTCGGGTTCTTCGCCAACCTGCTCGTGCTTCCGGCGGTGTCCCTGCTGACGCCGATCTGCCTCGCGCTCACGCTTCTGCCGGTGCCCGCCCTCGTCCATGGGGTGGCGGTGCCGCTCGCCTTCCTCGCCGACCGCCTCGCGCCGGGCCTCGCCCACATCACGCCCCTCGCCACCGGCTGGCTCACGCCCTGGTTCGCGCTGATGCTCGCCTGGCTCGGACTCGCCCAGGCCCAGGCGGGCTTGAAACGCACCCGCGCCCTCGCGCTTGGCGTCACGGCGGCCACCTTCGCGCTTCTGGCCTTTCACGGCACGGGCCGGGCGCCTACGACCCTGAGCCTTGAGGCGGTGGATATCGGCACCGGGGACGCTCTTGTCCTCCGCGCGCCCGGCGCGGGCGCGACGGTGGTGGACACGGGCGAGGATCCCTGGGCGGCGCGGCGCCTCGTCCGCGCCCTGAGTCGCAGGGGCGTGCGCGGGCCGGTGGACCTCGTCCTCACCCATCCCCATCAGGACCACGCGGGCGGATGGGCCACGCTTCAGCGGTTGTGGCCCATCGCGACAACCCGGGTGCCGGTGATCGCGGACACGGCGCGCTGGGATCCCTGGAAGCCACCCGGAGTTCAGCCCGAAACGATGCGGCGCGGAGATGCTTGGAGCGAGGGTCCCCTCGCCTTCAGCGTGCGGTGGCCGCCCAAGCCCTTCCGCCTGGAGGACGCCAACAGCCTCAGCCTCGTGCTGCGGGTCCGGTGGCAGGACCGGGAACTGTGGCTCATGGGCGATGCGCTCCAACTTCAGGAACACGACCTGAGGGATCTCGGCGATCCGGGACGACGGGAAGGCTTCCACCGCGTTCTGAAGGTCGGCCATCACGGCAGCCGCAGCAGCGGCGACCCGAGCTGGCTCGCGGCCCTCGCGCCGGACGCCGCGCTCATCACGGCGGGGCTCCACAATCGTTTCGACCATCCCCACCCGGAAACGATCCAAACGCTTCAGGATCTCCGCGTCCCCTTCGCCATCGTCGGCCCGCGGCGCGGCGCGCGGCTGGAAGCGGTGTCGGGCGGATGGAAGCTCGAAGGCGGCGATGAGGCAGTCGCCTTCGAGCCCTTCAGAACGCCTTCAAATCCCTGAGCCGTTGGATGAGGGCGCGGCTGCCTTCGGCGTGGTTCGCCTTCCACTGGGCTTGAGCCTCGGGTCCCACTTCGTTCACCACCGCGAGCGCCGCGCCCACGGGCACGCTTGCCGCATGGCAGGCCACGAAGACGCCCGTGAGTTCGAGGTGCTCCGCCGGACCCAGCGCGCCCAAGAGCGCCGCGCCTTCCCGAGTCCTCGTGATGGCGGGGGGGACGACAACCCCGTGCTTCGGGAGCGGGCCGTCCAGCGTGGCTTTCCACTGCGTGGCCTCGATCTCAGGCCGGTAGGCTTCGCCGCGCAATTCCGAAAGGCTGGATGCGATGGCTTCCGACGCCCAGATGCAATCGCCGACCTTCAAGCGGGCGTCGTAGTGCCCGCAAGTTCCGAGGAAGAGCACCGCGTCCGGCTTCAATTCCGCCACCCACCGCGCCGTCGCCGCCGCCGCGGCGAGGGCGCCCACGCCCGTGCAGGCCGCCGTCCAACCAGCAGGAGGCCGATCCATGAGTTCGCCAAGTTCAGGCGGGAAGGCCCCGAGCAGCAGCTTCATGCGTCCAGCGCGGCTTGGGCCGCGGCGAGGATGGCGATGGGCACGCGATAGGGCGAGCAGCTCACATAATCCAGGCCCGCGCGGTGAAAGAAGGCGACGCTGCGAGGATCGCCGCCATGCTCGCCGCAAATGCCCACCTTGAGATCGGGCCGTGCGGACCGACCCTTCGCCACGGCGATCTTCACGAGTTCGCCGATGCCCTCTTGGTCGAGGCTCTGGAAGGGATCGTCCTCCAGAATCTTCTTGCCCACATACTCGGGCAGGAAGGAGCCGGCATCATCGCGGCTGAAGCCGAAGCCCATCTGGGTGAGGTCGTTTGTGCCGAAGGAGAAGAAGGCCGCTTCCACCGCGATCTTGTCCGCGGTGAGCGCGGCGCGGGGCACCTCGATCATGGTGCCGATGGGCGCGATAAAAGCCGTATTCCGCTCGCGATTCACGGTTTCGATCTCATCCAGCAATTCCGTCTTGAGCCAGGTCAGCTCCTTCACCGCGCCGACGAGGGGCACCATGATTTCCGGATGGGCCTTCGCACCCGCGTCCAGCGCGGCCTCGGCGATGGCGCGAACTTGCATGCGGTAGATCTCAGGGAAGGTGATACCCAGGCGGCAGCCCCGATGGCCGAGCATGGGGTTGACCTCGTGAAGCTGGGCGACGCGACGGCGCACGGTCTCCACACTGACGCCCAGCACCTTCGCCATCTCCCCCTGCCCTTCGTCATCCACCGGAAGGAACTCATGCAACGGTGGATCGAGCAGGCGGATGGTGACGGGCAAGCCCGCCATGGCCTCAAAGATGCCGAGGAAATCCGCCCGCTGCATGGGTAACAGCTTGGCCAGCGCCTTCTGTCGGCCTTCTGTGTCGGTGGCGAGGATCATCTCGCGCACCGCCGTGATGCGTTCGGCGTCGAAGAACATGTGCTCCGTGCGGCAAAGGCCGATGCCAGCCGCGCCGAAAGCCCGGGCGATCTTCGCATCGTGGGGCGTGTCCGCGTTGGTGCGTACATGGAGTTTCTTATGCCGCGCCGACCATTCCATGATCCGCGCGAAGCATCGGTGCAGGTCGCTGCCCTCGGGCTTCAAGGTGCCTTCCACCAGCACCTGGTTCACCTCCGAAGCCTGGGCGGGCAGCTTGCCCGCAAAGACCTCGCCCGTGGAGCCGTCCATGCTGATCCAGTCCTCGCCCGCCTTCAGCGTGCGCCCCGCGACGGTGACGATGCCCGCCTGGTAGTCAATCTGGAGCGCGGAGGCACCGCAGACGCAGGGCTTGCCCATGCCCCGCGCCACCACCGCCGCGTGGCTCGTCATACCGCCGCGAGCGGTGAGGATGCCCTGGGCCGCCACCATGCCCGCGATGTCTTCTGGGCTCGTTTCCACCCGAACCAGCACCACGGGGCCGGAGGCCGCGCGGGCCTCCGCCTCCTCCGCGGTGAGGGCGATGACGCCTGCCGCCGCGCCGGGACCGGCGTTGAGCCCCTTCGTCAAGAAGGCCCCCGCCGCGCGGAGTTTTTCCTTCTCCTGGGGATCGAAGACCGGCGCGAGCAGTTGGGAAAGACTATCCGCGTCCAGGCGCTTCAAGGCTTCGCGTTCATCCAACAGACCCTCGTCCACGAGGTCCAGGGCGATGCGGATGCCGGCCATGGCCGTGCGCTTGCCGTTCCGCGTTTGGAGCAGGTAGAGCTTGCCGCGCTCCATCGTGAACTCGATGTCCTGCATGTCGCGGAAGTGGCGTTCGAGCCGCGTGGCCGTGGCCAGCAACTCCGCGTAGGCGGAAGGCATCACCGCTTCCAGGCTCGGCAGGCCCGTGCCCTGGGCTTGGGTTTCCGTGATGGGCTGGGGGGTGCGGATGCCCGCCACCACATCCTCACCCTGGGCGTTGATGAGGTATTCGCCGTAGAAGCGTTTCTCCCCCGTCGCCGGATCGCGGGTGAACGCGACGCCCGTGCCGCAATCGTCGCCCATGTTGCCGAAGACCATGCTCTGCACATTCACCGCCGTGCCCCACTCATCGGGGATGCGGTGCAGCTTGCGATAGGTGACCGCCCGGGCCGTGTTCCAGCTTTCGAACACCGCGCGAATCGCGCCGTGGAGCTGCTCCCGCGGGTCCTGGGGGAAAGGCTTGCCCGACTCTTCACGGACGATCTCCTTGAAGGCCGCGACAACCTTCTTCCAATCGTCGGCGCTGAGCGCGGTGTCCTCGTGCTTGCCGAGGCCTTCCTTCGCGCGTTCTAGTTCAGCTTCGAAGGCCGCGTGTTCCAGGCCCAGCACCACATTGGAATACATGGTGATGAAGCGGCGGTAGCTGTCCCAGGCAAATCGCGGGTTGCCGCTGGCCTTTTCCAGCGCCACCACCGTGCGGTCGTTGAGGCCGAGGTTGAGCACCGTGTCCATCATGCCGGGCATGGAGGTCCGCGCGCCGGAGCGCACGGAGAGGAGCAGCGGCAGGCCCGTCTCGTCCCCGAACTTCAGGCCCCGCGCGCGTTCCAGCCACGCGAGCGCTTCCTCCGCCTGGGCCACCGCCCCCGCCGGGACCGTGCGTCCTTCCGCGTAGTAGTCGGAGCAGACCTCCGTCGTCAGCGTGAAACCCGGCGGCACCGGAATGCCCAAGGAGGCCATTTCCGCCAGGTTGCAGCCCTTGCCGCCCAGCAGATTCCGCATGGACGCGCCGCCCTCGTTGCGATCCGCGCCGAAGGTGTAGACATGCTTCGCCATGGGAGCTCCGGACAGAGATAGGTCAGGATACCGAGCGCCGCCGCGCGCCCCTTATGGATTTTTCGAGTAGACCGACCGCCTACCAGATCTGGGAATGCCTTCGGCGCCTTTCAGGGCGGTCCACCTTCGATGCCATTGTGGCAACCGCTCCTGGCCGACCATTCTGTTGATACGATTTCGAACTCAAGCGACCACTCTCGAGGCGATCATGATTTTGATGCCCCCGGTTCCCACCATCCAGCAACCTCCAGCGCTCACCGCCAAGGACTTCCATGCCCGTTGCGGAGATTTGAGCAAGGTCAAGGATTGGAAGGGCCTCGAAGCCTTGGCGAAGGCCCAACTCGCTTCGGACCCCAAGGACGCCGCCGCTCAATCCGCACTCGGCTACGCCCTACTCGCGCAGAACCGGTCGGAGGAAGGCAAGGCCGCCTGCGAGGCAGCTCTATCACTGGACCCAAATCGCACGGATGCCCTCTATTACCTCGGCCTTGAGGCCGCGCGCACAGGCGACACCAAAACAGTCATGGTCGTCGCGAAGCGCATTGGCGCGAGGAGCGCGGAATCGGAAGTCAGATTCCTACAAATTCCCGCCGTTCAGCAGACAGCCATTGCGCCCCTTGAAGTCCCGGTGGCACCCGGAGTTCATTTCAAGAAGCAGACAATGGAGCGACTCATGGAAGTGCGAGCTCAGCCCGGCGCACCCATGGTGGTCGCGCTGGTCGTCGATCCGGAAGGCCTCCCCATTTCTTCACAAGCTCTGATGGCACCCAACGCACAAGCCGCGATGTGCCTGGAGATGGATGCCATGCATTGGCGAGTCGAGCCCGTCTTAATCGCGGGCAAACCCTCCAGCGCCAAGTTCGTGGCCGTCATTCATCAATACAATTCGCACGAATAGCTTGAGCCCTGGACTGCGAAGGACTTCCCCCGCTTACCAGACCTGGGGGATGCCTGCGGGGACGGGGCAGCCGAAGGCTTGGTAGAAGGTGGGCAGATCCTCGACGGGGCCGATGACGCGGAAGCGCACGGGGCTGTGGACATCCGAGTAGGCCTGGTTGCGGAGCTGCTTCTCCCGCTGGTTCGTGCGCCAGCCTTGGGCGAAGGCGACGAAAAAGCGCTGATCGGGCGTGAGGCCGTCCACGGTGGGCAAGGTCTTGCCCTTGGTCGCCATCTGGAAGGCGAGGTAGGCCACCTTCAGGCCACCGATGTCAGCGATGTTCTCGCCGAGGGTCTGCTTGCCGTTCAGGTGCACGCCGGGCACGGCTTCAAAGGCGTCGTACTGCTTGATGACGCCCGCGGCGCGTTCTTCGAAGGCCTTGCGATCCTCGGGCGTCCACCAGGCCTTGAGGTTGCCGCTCGCGTCGTACTGGCTGCCTTCGTCGTCGAAGGCATGGGTCAGCTCATGGCCGATCGTCGAAGCAAGCGCGCCGTAGTTCGCGGCCTCATCCGCCTTCTCGTCGAAGAAGGGCGGTTGGAGGATGCCTGCGGGGAGCACGATCTCGTTCATCGTCGGGTTGTAGTAGGCATTGTTCGTGGGCGGCGTCATGCCCCACTCGGCGCGGTCCACGGGCTTGCCCAGCTTCGCCATCATGTAGTTGAAGTCGAAGACGCGGCTCGCCAATTCGTTCCCGGCGTAGGAATCCCGGGTGATCGAGAGCGCCGAGTAATCCCGCCACTTGTCGGGATAGCCGACCTTGGACACGAGGGTGTCCAGCTTCTTCATCGCCTTCTGCTTGGTGGCCTCGCTCATCCAGGTGGCCTCCTGGATGATCTGGCGCATGGCGGCCTTGTGGAAGTCCACCATCTTCTGGACCTCCGCCTTGGCCGCGGGACTGAAGGCCTTCGCCACATAGAGCTTGCCGAGGTCGAAGCCGAGATCGCCATCCACGACGGCCTTCACGCGCCGCCAGCGGGGAAGCTGCTCCTTGCGGCCCGACATGGTCGTGCCGTAGAAGGCGAAGCTCTCATCCTCGAAGGCCTTGGGCAGGTAGCTGGAGAGGGAGCCAAGGGCGCGCCAGGTGAGCAGCGTGCGCCACTGGGACGCCGGAATCTCCCGGGAAAGCGCGGCGAAGGCGGCGAGGTAATCCGGCTGGCGGAGCACGAGCGTCTTCTCGGACGCGGGAAGGCCGATGCCGGCGAAATAGCGTTCCCAATCAAAGCCCGGAGCGGTGACCGAAAGATCCGCGCGGTCCACCTTGTGGTAGTTGGCTTCGGGATCTCGCAGGTCCACGAGCTTGCGGGACGCGCCGGCGAGGGCCGTCTCAAGGTCCAGAACGGTGCGCGCCGAAGCGGCGGCGACCTCTTTCGACTGCCCCGACAGTTCGAACATCTTCGCCACATGGACGAGGTAGGCCTCCCGCAGCTCCCGGGACTTGGCGTCCTGACGGAAGTAGTATTCGCGCTCGGGCAGGCCAAAGCGGGTCTGGCCCAGGGAAGCGATCTCCGCCGTGGCGTCCTTGTCATCCTGGCCCACATAGAAGCTGAAGGGCGCGCCGATCCCGTGGCGCGTGAGCCAAGCGAAGGCATTCGCCATGGACGCGCCGTCCTTGATCCCCGCGATCTCCTTGAAGATCGGAGCCAGCGGCTTCAGACCGGCCTTGGCGATGGCCGCCTCATCCATGCCGCTCGCGTAGAAATCGCCGATGCGCTGCTCCGGGGTGCCCGCCTGCGCCTTCATCAACGCCGCCTCATCCAGCAATCGGTGGAGAATCGCGTCGTTCCGCTCGTCAATCTCCTGGTTCACGCCGTAGGCCGCAAAAGCCGCAGGAATGGGCGTCTTGGCGTAGGCCCCATTCGCAAAATCGTAGAAGGCCGCGCAAGGCTTCACCGCGCGGTCCATATACGCAGGATCTACGCCCGGCTTGGGGGCAGGAAGGGGCGCTTGGGCCACGAGCAAGGCGGGGAGGGAGGCGATCAACAGGCTGCGTCGCATGAGGTCCTCACAGAAAAGCGCGGGGGGCCGGATGGCCCCCCGCATTCGTTCCACTCACTTACCAGATGCTCGGACGATCGGCCTCGGGCCGGAACATCTTGCAACCGTCGGTCACATCAAAGGCCTTGTAGAACTCGGGCATGTTGGCGAGCGGCCCGAGTACGCGGAACTTGCCGGGGCTGTGGGGATCCACCTTCAGCGCCATGGAGGAGTACTGGGGCCGGGTGTGCTCACGCCACACAGACGCAAAGCCGAGGAAGAAGCGCTGATCGCCCGTGAAGCCGCCGATGACCGGCGCGTCCTTCCCCTTGAGGCTGCGCTTCCAGGCCAGGTAGGCGATCTTCAGGCCACCCAGATCCGCGATGTTCTCGCCGAGCGTCAGCTTCCCATTGATGTGCTCGCCGGGGATGGGCTCGAAGGCATCGAATTCCTTCACCACGAGACCGGTGCGGGCGTCGTAGTTCTTCTTCACGCTGTCGGACCACCAGTTCTTCAGGTTGCCTTCCGCGTCGTACTGGCAGCCCTGGTCGTCGAAGCCGTGGGTCATCTCGTGGCCGATGACAACGCCGATGCCGCCGTAGTTCACCGCGTCATCCGCCTTGGGATCAAAGAAGGGCGCCTGCAGGATGCCCGCGGGGAAGACGATCTCGTTGAGCGAGGGGTTGTAGTAGGCGTTCACCGTGGGCGGCGTCATGCCCCATTCGGCGCGGTCCACCGGGTGGCCGAGCTTGTGGAGGTTCTCCTGGATGCGGAACTCGGCGGCGCGGCGCGCGTTGCCGTAGAAGTCATCCCGCTTCACATCGAACTTGTAGGTCTTCCACTTGTCGGGGTAACCCATCTTCACCATGAAGGCGTCCAGCTTCTTCACGGCCGCGGCCTTGGTGGGCGCGTCCATCCAGGGCAGCGTCTCGATGTCGTCCCGCAACACGGCCTGCATGTTGTGGACCATGTCGAGCACCTTCTGCTTCGCCTCGGGCGGGAAGGCCTGCTTCACATAGACCTGGCCGAGGGCCTCGCCGAGCGCGCGATCCGTCGCGGCGGTCATGCGCTTCCAGCGGTCTTCCTGCTGGGGCTGGCCCGTGAGCGCCTGGGTGAAGGAGAAGGCCTCGTCCTCGAAGGGCTTGGAGAGCAGGCCCGACGCGCCGGAGATCACATGCCAGCGCAGGTAGGTGCGCCAGTCGGAGGGGCTCACCTCGGAGGCCATCTTGGCGAAGGCGGTGAGGAAGGAAGGCTGCGCGACGAGCACATCCTTCGCCTTCACGCCGCGGTCGCTCATGTAGGCCTTCCAATCGAAGCCCGGCGCCTTCGCCGCGAGATCGGCCATCGTGAGCTTGTTGTAGGTCTTGATGGGATCGCGGTTCTCCACGCGCGTCCAGGAGGCCTGGGCGAGGGCCGTCTCCACCCGCATCACGACGCTGGCGGCATCCTTGGCGGGACCCTCCTGCTCGCCGAGCAATTGGAAGGTGCGGGCAATGTGCGCCTCGTAGGCGGCGCGCACGGTCTTGGAGCGGGCATCATCCTTCAGGTAGTAGTCGCGGTCCGGCATGCCGAGCCCGCCCTGGTTGTAGCCGCTGATGTACTTCGTGCTGTCCTTGTCGTCCTGTCCGACGCCGAAGCCGAAGCCGCCGCCGATGCCCCGGTTGTGGAGCTTGGCGAGGACTTCCGGTAGGTCCTCGTTGGACTTCAGCGAATCCGCGATGGCGAGATCACCCGCCGCAGGCTTGGCGCCCAGCTTGTCAATGCGGGCCGTGTCCATGGCGGCGGCGTAATAGTCGCCCACCTTCTGATCCACGCTGCCCCACTTGGCCTTCTTGTTCGCCGCCGCCTGCTCCAGGATCTCGTGGAGGATCGTTCGGTTGTGGTCGTACAGCTCGTTGAACGCGCCGTAGCGGGACTTGTCCGCCGGCATCTGCGTCGCCTTGAGCCAGCCGCCGTTGGCGTACTCATAGAAGTCGTCGCAGGGCTTGACGCTCGTGTCCAGGTTCGCCGGGTTGATCCCGTGGATCACCGCCGGAGCTTTGTCCGCAGGCGCCTGCGCGATGAGCCCCGTGGCCACCAGACCAAGGGCAAGAGGAAGGGTCTTGAGTCGCTTCATGGTTGACCTCGCAATGTGATGCTCTACGAGGCTAGCACGACGGTCGAGAAATCCAAGAAGGAAGGGGTCAATGCGTGGGATGCCCGATTGAGCCAGAAAACAACGCGGAACCTGGCGCCGGTTTCGCTGGGTCATTACACAGGCTCGTCGCCCCCGTCACCGCCCAGGCCA